>JAZQUJ010000120.1:0-25785 GCA_045631245.1 Bianqueaceae bacterium | reverse complement strand
CCCGCTTGGCCCCCGACTTTGCCCTATAAAAAGGTGTTGGACGAGGTAGAGAAGAAATAAGAAAGATGGCATTCGGAAACGGATGCCATTTTTCTATTCTACAAAATATAGATGCGCAGAACGAATGTTCTATGCTATAATAAAAATGGGTGATGAAGATGAACATAGGTCAAAGAATTTCAAGACTGCGAAAAGCGAAAAATCTATCGCAGCAGGAGTTAGCTAAGCAGCTGTATTTAACAGATAAAACGATATCCAGTTGGGAGAGTGGTCGAACGGAGCCCAAACTGAGTATGGTGGTAAAGCTGAGTGAAATTTTGGATTGTAGTGCTAAATATTTGATTTGCGGCGAAAGTGCGAAAAGTGAGATTAAAACGGAGATCAAGATCAGGTTGCTGGAGACAGAGTACCATCAGCTAAAGGTTTTTATGGATGCTCATGCGGAGTTTATTAACGAGAGCCATCAGGTAGATACATATTATCAGCCGAATCATCGAAAGTTTGTGCAGGAGCCCAAGATTACAGAATGGCTAAGAGTCGGTCAACGCGGAAACAAAAAGTTGATCGATTATGAAAAATGGCACGGAGTACATAGTGATCGATATGAAATAGAGATTGATGATATTGAGAAAATGGAAACAGTCTTTCAGGTGGTGGGGTTGGAAGAAATTGCCGTAGTCGATAAGATGCGAAGAAAATATGTATATTTGAATAAATATGAAATCGCATTGGATGTGGTTAAAGATTTAGGGCGATATGTGGAAATCGAAGTGATGAAATATGATAAATCCATAGAGGAAGAATATAATACATTGCTGCGATTGGCAAGAAAGCTGAATTTGAGTACAGATCGAATTGACAAATTGGGTTACGCTTATTACATGTTAAAGGAAAAGGAAAATTGTGGAGAAGGTACAGTATAAGTTAATTGAGGATTATATGCTTTCATGTATGAAAGATAGTGCTCATGATGAGCAACACATTTATCGGGTATTGTATAACGCGATGGATATTGCGAAGACGGAGAAGTGCGTTGATTATGATATATTGATAGGGGCGTGTTTGCTGCATGATATTGCGCGTGGCGAGCAGTTTAAAGATCCGAAAGTGTGTCACGCAATGCTTGGGGGTGAAAAGGCATATCAGTTTTTAATAAAACAGGGGTTTGATGCGGTGTATGCGCAGGCAGTTAAGCAATGCATACAGACTCACAGATATAGAAAAAATAATCAACCGAAGAGCATTGAGTCTAAAATACTATTTGACGCGGACAAGTTGGATACGGCTGGAGCAATGGGAATTGCAAGGACTTTAGTTTATATAGGAAATGTTTCTGAGCCATTGTATGCAATATTGCCGAATGGTGAGGTGTCAGATGGCTCGGTGGATGAGGAACCATCATTCTTTCAAGAGTATAAATATAAGTTGGAAAATTTGTATTCTCGTTTTTATACTGAGCGAGGGAGGCAATTAGCATTGGATAGGCGAGCGGCAGCTGTTTCTTTTTATAATGATATGTATAAGGAAGTGAACAGTTCGCATCGGAATGGAAGAAATGAACTTAATAAAGTGATTTCATAAGAAGGCATTCGAAAACGGATGCCTTTAAAATTCTACAAAATGTGTGGTTACTTAATGGAAAAGAGATGCTATAGTTTAGTAAAAGGAGTGACAAAATGAGTTTGGGAAAAAGAATTGCGGAAGCTAGAAAAAAGAATGATCTTTCTCAAAAAGAATTAGCTGACTTACTATTTGTATCAAATAATACGATATCCAGCTGGGAAACGGACAGAACAGAACCAAGTTTAGAAATATTGGCTAAATTAAGTAAGGTTCTTCAGTGTAGCATCAATTCTTTGATTCATGGATATAAAAGGAAGCTAACAGATAAAGCGATGATATTGGCACAAGGAGTTGTAGAGGAAAGAAGAGTTTGGATTGCTTATGATTCGTTTGAAAATAATGAATTGGAGAGAGTGATTCAACCACGTGAGTTGTTTTGGGCGAAGGATAGGTGGTATTGTGCAGCGTTCTGTGAGTTAAGACAGGATATACGTGTTTTTGAGTTAGATCGAATTCAAAAGGTTAAATTAATGAGTAAAAAATTTTGAGACAGGAAAAATTATTAGTTTTCTTGGAATATTCAGATTGAACTATAAACGATATTCTAGTAATAGTAGAGCCTGTTCTAGTTCTACGTTATTTGAAACTTTGAGAAACAGATGTATTATGACTCTATATACGATGTAGGAGGTTGAATATGAACACAAAAGCGGTAGGGCAATATATTCAGTATTTAAGAAAACAAAAAGGGTTTTCACAGAAAGCTTTGGCTGAATATCTTTCAGTTAGTTTTCAGGCTGTTTCTAAATGGGAAAACGGTGACAACCTACCTGACGCAGCCATATTGCTGGAATTAGCGGATATATTAGATACAACAACAGACAAAATACTTAGCGGTGGTAATGTTGTTGTACGAAGGAAGAAAAAGATAAATATCCAGGATTTACGAGAAGGAATGGAGGCTTTAGAGAAAATCAAACAGTATTTTGGTGAACGGTCGGTTATTTATCTTGGGGCAATTGAAGGAATCAATTCGAAAATACGGATTCAGATTCAAGATTGTCTTTCGAATGAGGATGGCAAGGAGTTATTACTGGCAGAATTGATCATTCAATATTTAGCAGAGGGTTGTTATGTTGAAAATGAAGAAATTGAAGAGCATTTTCAATCTGAAATGTTAAAGCGAAAAATAAGAAAGTATATGTCAGAATTTTCTCTGTTTAGTAATAAAGCTCAGTATTATATTGATTATCGGCCATCTTACCCGATGGAAGTTATAGATCTCATTTTTGATAAAATGGACAAACCTGTTATAGCAGATATTGGAAGTGGAACAGGAAAGTTATCAAAGCTTTGCGTAGAAAGATGTGAAACAATATATGCAGTTGAACCCAATCGGCAAATGAGACAGTTTGCCGAAGAGTTGCTTTCAAATCATATAAACTATGTATCTTTGGCGGCATCGGCAGAAAACACTACTCTTGCAGATGCGAGTGTAGATATTATTACGGCAGCAGAATCGTATCATTGGTTTGATAATGAGGCCACTATAAAAGAATTTAAGAGGATCCTGAAGCCAAACGGTTATGTGTTTTTATTCTGGAACGTATTTGCTGGAGATGAATATGAAAATGAGATGAATGCAATTAGCGATTTTTATCGCAGCACGAAGCACTTGGGGCGTTCCAGAATTCCGCATGAGCAGCGTGCAATATCATTGTTTGGCGAGAAAGATTACGAGAAAGCAGAGTTTGATAATAGCATTTTACAAGACTTTGATAGTTTTTGTGGAGGATGGCTGTCAACTTCGTTCGCACCAGACAAAGGAACAGATGATTATATCAAATTTTGTGAAAAAGCAAAGATGTTGTTTGACAAGTATGCGATTGACGGCAAAATTCATTCTACTATAAAAACGGTTTGTTACTGGGGAAAGCTAAAATAATGTATATAGAAACTTCAAGGAGAAGAGAGGGTATGGGAAAATGAAGGAAACTTTTTTACAGCACATTATATATTTGATCCATTCTGTATGGAAACGAAGGAAATCGGCGATATTCGCTATGGTAATGCGCGTACCACTTATAGTAATTATACCGCTTATGACCGCTTATATTCCGAAATACATACTAAGTATGATCAATGCGGGTGAGAGCGTTGCCTATATGAGTGGGATGGTTACATTATTTACGTTCATGTTGCTGGCGGTTTATGTAACGGAAAAAATGGCATATCTATTTTTGGACGATATGTATTTCCGGATGCGGCTCTGGTTTTCAACTGAAATTACGGAAAAGAGTATGGAAATCGAATATGAGGAGCAGTTGAGTGCGGAAGTGAAGGTGATGCGTAAGAAAGCTATGCACGCAACGGAGAATAACAGCTTCGCTCAGCTTACAATCAATCTGACTCAGCTGGCTGCCAGTATTATTGGTACAGTCTCCTATGGATTTGGTATCGTGGCATTAAATCCGTGGATTATGGTATTGCTGGTTATTTCATATGGAATTACTTGGTGGCTAAGTCGCTGGGTAAATCGATATCAGCATAAGGTTAAAAAAGAAAAGTCCACCAACCTGATGAAAATTGACTATATTGTAAAGAAGGCATTGGATTTTTCGGCGGCAAAGGATGTACGGCTATATCAGGTAAAAAACTGGTTTACCAAAGTTGGCGATGAAACCATTGTGAAAGAAGAAAAAATTGTTCGTTCTGTTGCGAAGCGGAGCTTTATGGTGGCTTTGGTTAATGCGGTTTTGGTATTGATACGTGATGGGGCAGCCTATGCCGTACTGGTATACACCTTCCTGCAAGGCGATATGAGTGTAGGCAATCTGCTGGTGTATCTGGCTGTGATCAGTACTTTTGGAACATGGCTACGTGGAATCGTAGAATATTACTCAGCGGTAGATGCAGGTATTTTGGCTCTTGCAGATGTGAAGGAGTATTTAGAATATAAAGATGATTTGAATAATGAAAATACTAAAAACGCTGAGATTCCAAGATCGGCACCGGCAATTTCACTTCGAAACGTTATATATCGGTTTGAAGAAAATGGGAAAAATGTTTTAGATGGGATATCATTGAACGTCGCTCCGGGTGAACGAATTGCCATTGTGGGCACGAACGGAGCAGGCAAAACAACGTTGACAAAGCTGATTAGTGGTCTGTTTTCGCCGACAGGCGGTGAAATATGGATCGATGGTGTACCACAGGAGAAGTTTGCAAAGAAGGAGTACTTTAAGATTTTTTCATCGATTTTTCAGGATATTCATTTTTTGCCATTATCCATTGGAACGAATATTACGTTGAAAGAAAAAACGGAATGGAATAAGGCGAAGCTTCTGGATTGTGTAGAAAAGGCTGGATTATCGGCAAAAATTGCTGATTTAGCACTAGGTTTGGATACACCGATGATTAAAAATGTGAATGAAGATGCTTGCGAATTGTCTGGAGGTCAAATGCAGAAGGTATTATTGGCCAGAGCATTGTATAAGGAGGCGCCGGTACTGATTTTAGATGAACCCACTGCGGCGCTGGATCCAATTGCGGAAAATGAGTTATATTTGCAGTATCGGGATTTGACCGAGGGGCGAACATCGTTTTTTATTTCTCATCGATTTGCCAGCACACGGTTTTGTGATCGAATTGTGTTGCTGGATGCGGGGAAAATTGCCGAGATTGGTACCCATGAGGAATTGATGGCTTTAGGGGGAAAATATGCACAGATGTATGAAGTGCAGAGCCAATATTTCAAGGAGGATGACAAATGAGCGCGAAAAGAAGTGTAAAAGAGAATTTGCGTTATTTAAAGCGCGGCTATGGTATCGTCTGGAAATTGGCTCCGGGTCTGTTGGTACGGGATTGTGTTCGGCGCGTTTCGGAGGCACTGCAGACTGCGCTGACTGTATATTTTTCGGCACTGATCATCGAAGCATTGACGCAGGGAGCGGCTGTTGAATCGTTGGTTAAGTTGATTGTGGTAACGATTGGAGTCAATTTTGGATTATCGATACTAATTGATGCATTAAAGAATGCAAATGTGGTAGAGGAAGAGTTGATGTATAATAAAATTCAGTTATATTTGGGTAAAGCTGGATTGGAATTTGCATTCGAGGATATTGAAAAACCACAGACGCGGATTTTACGAAACCGAATCGATGAGGCTATGAAGGCGCGTCGTGGCGGTTTGGATATGATGTACCGACGTGGCGGCAATGCTTTCGGAAAGTTTTGTTCCGTGGTGGTTTCCAGTTTTCTGGCAGCACCGTTATTTACCAGTATATCCACATGGGATGTATCTGGTTTTGTAGATTTTTTTAATACGCCCTATGCATCGATCATTTTGTTAATGGCTATATTGATACTGTCATTGACGGCAGGTCGGTCATTCCAAATTGCAGCTGGAAAACTGTTTGAAGCTTGGAAAGGCTGGCCAAAGAGCTTAACTAAAGCTAATTACTATATGGATGAATACACGGGAGAAAACGGCGCAGCAAAGGATATTCGGGTGTTTGATCAGCAATCTATTATCAGCATCGAGATGCACAGATGGTTTGATAATCCGCCGTTTTTAAAGAAACGCTTAGGGATTAACTGTAAATATGATGCCATTAATGTGACGATTACTACTTTGTTAACAGGATTGGTATATTTCTTTGTAACCATGAAAGTGTTCAGTGGAAGTTTGGGCGTGGGTTCTTTGGTGCGATATTCGGGATTGGTAATCCAGTTTATTGCTGGTGTTTCTGTTATGATTGCAGAAGGGACAAAGTGTTGGCGTAATAATGATTACTTGGAAGATACGTTTGCATATTTGGATATGAGGAAGCGCAGAGTTCAAGGTACAGTCGCAGTGGAGTCTCAAGTGTATTCTGTAGAGTTTCGAAATGTTTCATTTAAATATCCGGGAGCAAGCCAGTTTGCTCTTCAGAATATTTCGGTATGTTTGAATGCGGTGACAAGTTATGCGGTAGTGGGAATGAACGGAAGCGGAAAGTCAACATTCATTAAGTTGTTATGCCGACTGTATGAACCCACGGAAGGGGAGATTCTGCTGAATGGAAGGAATATTAATGAATATCGAGAAGATGAATACTTTCGATTGCTGTCGGTAGTATTTCAGGATTTCAATTTATTCTCATTTTCATTGGGAGCGAATGTGGCTGCAAGTCCGTATTACGACGAAAAGCTGGCAGATAATTGTCTGCTCCAGGTGGGATTTTCTCAAAGAGAGGCTGTTATGAAATTTGGTTTAGAAACTACACTGTATCGAGATTTTACCTCGGAGGGCATAGAGGTGAGTGGTGGCGAAGCACAGAAGATTGCGATGGCTAGGGCTTTGTATAAGAATTCTCCTATTATGGTTTTGGACGAGCCCACAGCGGCACTGGATCCGATTTCTGAGGCAGAGATTTATGAAAAGTTCTCAAAAATTGTAAAAGGAAAGATGGCAATCTATATTTCGCATCGTTTATCTTCCTGTAAATTCTGTGATCAGATTCTGGTATTTCATGAAGGATCCTTGATTCAGAAAGGTGCACATGGCGATCTGGTAGAAGATAAGAAAGGGCAATACTTCAAACTGTGGGATGCGCAGGCACAGTATTATGTTTAAAAGTAAATAGTTATAGAATTGAATTCAGATACATCTGGAACGAAAGTGAAAGTATAATTATTTGTGCATTGCAATTTCAAAGAATAATGATAATATTAATAGTGTCTACAAAATGAGTGACAGTATGATTAAACGAAAGATGAATAGATCGGAGGGACAAGTAATGGGACAAATGCATCCACAGGAAACGATATTGGAACATATTGCTTATAATGGAATATCGGTTGAAGTGGTAAAGTGGGCTAAATCGATCTGGTGCGGTAAAGTGGGGTATGCGGTTAACAACGTAGATGAACCGGATGTGGAGAAGATTGCCGATGATGCTAAAAGTATTTTTCCTTACAATACACCCAAGGAACGTGAAGAAAACTGGGAAGTATGTATTAGCCTAAATTATCTTTCAGCGCAGCGACCGAATGGCGTTATGTTTGGATTCCTTGTGGGATCAGATGAACAGGCCGATTGTTATGATATTATAAAAGTGCCGGAAGCAGTATATATGAGAATTCAAATCTGCGATGATACATTTAAAGCTTTGAATGTAAAACCTTGGACCGGTGGGATTCCTCCGTATGAATGGATCGGAGAACTGCTGGCTCCTCAATTTGGTTACACATATGGGGATGATACTTTGCCGATTGTTGAGTATTATAAGCATAAACCCATTACTTATGAGATTGAAGCGTGCTATTTATATGTTCCGGTTAAAAAATTGTAATCAATTGTACATGGAAATTAAATAAAACCATGGTATTATAGATAGTGCGTGCCTATTGAAGAGGAAAGTCATAGGTAATCTAAGGTTTAAGATAAGGAGACGGAAAATGAACATTTTGGTAACAGGTGGAACTGTATTTGCCAGTCGGTATACGGCGGAGTATTTCCGAGACAAAGGTCACAATGTGTACGTTCTGAATCGTGGTAGTAGAGAGCAGTCTGAAGGTATTACGTTTATTCAAGGCGACAGACATTCTTTAAACGGCAAATTGAAAGAGTATCAGTTTGATGCTGTCATTGATGTAACCGCGTATAACAAGACGGACATTCAGGATCTGTTGGTTGAGCTGGGTGAAGTCAAACAGTACATATTTGTAAGTTCCAGTGCAGTGTATCCGGAAACCAATGTACAGCCTTTTACTGAAAAGCAGGAGTGTGGCGTGAACTGTCATTGGGGCGCCTATGGTACCGATAAAATTGCTGCTGAAGAGTACCTTTTGACCAGAGTGCCGCAGGCCTATGCGATCCGTCCTCCTTATTTATATGGAAAAATGAATAATCTGTACAGAGAAGCCTTTGCATTCGACTGTGCAGAACTGGATCGAAAATTCTACCTTCCAAAAGACGGAAGTATGCCCTTGCAGTTTTTCGATATTGAAGACATGTGTCGATTTATCGAGATCCTTTTCAATGAAAAGCCGGAGCAGCATGTGTTCAATGTGGGTAATCCCGGTACTGTTACGATCAAAGAGTGGGTAGAGTACTGCTATAAGGCATTGGGAAAAGAGGTTCAGTTTGAATCGGTAAATTCTGATGTAAATCAGCGGGAATATTTTCCTTTCCATGATTATGGCTATGAGTTGGATGTGACAGAGATGCTGAAGCTGATGCCGGAAGTGAAACCCATGGAGCAGGGATTGAAAGAGTCCTATGATTGGTATAAAGAAAATCGCGAACTTGTTAGAGTAAAGCCCCTGATCCAATATATCGATGAAAAAATGAAATAAGGACTAAAAAACCATTGGGAGACCAATGGTTTTTTTGTAAAAATAGGAAGACGAACGGGCAGAGAGTATGATATAATAAACGTAGTATGTAACATTTGTTTGTGATGATTCGTAATGAGGTTTAAAATGACTGTAGGAAAAAGAATTGCTAAACTTCGAAAAGAAAGAAAACTTTCGCAAAAAGAGTTGGCCACTCTTCTGTTTGTGGCCGATAAAACCATATCCAGCTGGGAAATCGACCGGACTGAGCCGAGTCTGGAGATGTTGGTAAAGCTGAGTGATGTATTTGGTTGTAGTATGAGCTTTTTGATCCATGGTGAAGAAGACCAGATCGATGCACAGCAGGAAATTACCATCAAACTGAGTAAGGATGAGTTTCGATATTTAGAAGCTTTTATGAATCTGATGGTGGTGGAAGAGCGGATTCAGGAAGAAGGAAACCAAGAAAACAAAGAACAGTTGTTGCAGTTGAAAGAAAAAATCAGCCAAAGCTATTATGAAAGTAAAGCAAAGCTGTCCCGAAAAATATCGGACGAAGAAGGTCAGGAACGGTATAAAGTGCTGGAACAAGGTGTAGCTGAAAAGCGGAAAGTCAAGATTTTGTATTATTCTTTTGATCAAAAAGAAATTGAACGGGTGATCCAGCCTTCTGAGCTGTTCTGGTCGAAGGAGAGCTGGTATTGTGTTGCGTTCTGTGAACTGCGACAGGATAATCGTGTATTTGAGCTGAACAGAATCAGAAAATATGAACTGTTAGATGATGAATTTTAAACCATAAAATATGGAGGAGTACTATGGCGCTGGAAAATAAACTAGGACTTACCAGTTCTGCTGATCTTGCGAGAGAGGAAGAACGGATCAGTAAGAAAAAGGCTATGTGGTTATTTGACAGTGGCTTACGTAACCAATTAGAAACGGGGGCCTTCTCTTCACTAAAGAAGATTCATAAATATCTATTTGACGAAATCTATGATTTTGCAGGTGAACTAAGAACTGTGAATATTTCAAAGGGGAATTTTCGTTTTGCTCCTTTGATGTATTTGGAAGCAGCCCTTGAAAATATTGATAAGATGCCTCAATCCACTTTTGATGAAATTGTGGAGAAGTACGTGGAAATGAATATTGCCCATCCATTCAGGGAAGGTAATGGTCGCAGTACTCGCATTTGGTTGGATTTGCTTTTAAAGGCAGAACTTCATAAAGTGATTGATTGGAGTAAAGTGGACAAGGAAGATTATCTGCTAGCCATGGAACGCAGTCCCATTCGAGATATCGAAATTAAACATGTTTTAAAGAATGCACTTACAGATGATATTAACAGCCACGAGGTATATATGAAAGGAATCGATCACAGTTATTATTATGAAGGTTATACCACCTTTAAAACAGAGGAATTGTAATCGACTAATAGAGGTATGCAAATCCCCCTGCCGAAACAAGAGGCAGGGGGATACGTTATTTACATCGTATTATAAGATATAATCGCTGATGCAGTCATACCAATGTACGAAGGTTTCACCATTGATCGTGAGGCGATCCGTTGTGGGCAAAAGTTCAGACCAAGATTTCTGATAGCGGTCAAAGGCCCATTTGTCATGGTTGTAACGGTGCCACAACACGGTTCGTCCGTTGGCATCGATATAAGATTCTGTGGCCATACCATCTGCGGTGATTTCCATGAGGCAAACGGTGTCGTATTGTTTGCCCATAATATGGATCTTGTATCGACCGACCAGATCCTGCAATGCGGAAGCGGAAGTGGTGATGGTATTACCATTACGGATGATTTCTCCTTTACAGCAAAGGTTGATTTCGTAGCCGCAATTATTTTCTCCGAACCCAAGCTTGGCAAATTCATCGTCATCCAGAAATGTCAGTAAATGTTTAACCCCATTGGAAAAGTAAGTTTCACCCAGCCAGCGGCAATGAGTGTCGGTCATCTGTACAAAATCGGAATGTGCATCAGCGTAGTTAACTTCTTCGGTAAAAGGTTTGGAAGAAGTTAAAATTTCAACGCCATCAATTCCATGGATCTTAACCGGTCCTACTACTTTAGCATAATCAGTGCCGGCACTCTTTCGGCCGGGCATATCGTAGATAGCCCAAATGTTGCTTTCACCAATGTTCGGTATGATGAACCGGCCCAGTAGTTCTTTAAATCGAACTGAGAAGGGCGGCAGTTCTATTTTCTCAATGGTATATTCAGGTAGATATTCAGGTAATTTCTTCATAAAAACAGCTCCTTTCGATATAGGTGGGTTTGGATAATGTTGTCTGAATTTTTCCTTTGCATAGTGTAGGCGGCTTTTCACAGTGCCAACGGGAATCGAAAGACGTTTGGAAATGCCCTCCTGTGAGATGTTCAAGAAATAATACAGGTATAAGATCTGTCTGTCTTTATCACGGAGTAAACGCAATGTTTCCAGCACTGCGCTAGGGTCAGTGGGCTGATCATCTTCCACTTTTAGCTCCGCTTCCGGAACATCGTCGATGGTCACTTGATTCACCTTAGCTTGCCTGCGATAATAATCGGTACACTTATGATTCGCAATTCCAATCAACCAAGATTTGAAAAGGGATCGATCCTGTAAACTTTCAAATTTCATAGTCGCCGTCAAACAAACATCCTGTACGATATCCTCGGCATCCTGTCTGTTGTTGATTTTGTAATTCATATAACGTTCAAGCGGACCCAGACACTGCTGCAACAAGGCATCTAATTCATGCACATTATCACCTCCTTGCAATTGATTTTGAAATCGATTTCGCCTATATAGTCGAATGAGAGCATCGAAAGGTTCAATTTATTTGTCAATTGTATAACAAATTTTCAAATAAATCATGACAGATAACCGAAGAATCTAAAATATGATCTTTTTGCCGCACTGCGGCCAAAATTGACGCTGTGTTTGCCTTGACAGCTAAAGCAGGTTGTGTAATTATAATAGTAATTGAAATGGATGAGTTTACGCTGTATAGTAAAAAATGAGGAATTAGCATGAGTTATGAAATTTACGAAGTGATTCGACCGAATCGAGTGAGGAAGGATGTATTAGTACATGTTCATGTGCCCGGTTCTAAATCGATTACCAATCGTGCACTGCTATTGGCTGCTATGGCGCAAGGAACTAGTGTGCTGCGGGGGTGTTTAACCAGTGAGGATGCGGTGCATTTTTTGAGCTGCTTGAAGAACTTGGGCTTCCCGGTGAAAGAAGAAAAAGGCGAAGGGCTTGGCAGCAATATAACAATAACCGGTTTTGGTGGTGAGATTCCAAATAAGAAAGCGGAGATCGACGTGGGTAGTGCCGGTACAGCGGCACGATTTCTGGTGGCGATGCTGGCCTTTTCAAATGGAGAATATGTAGTTAAATCTTCGGAGCAGATGAAAAAACGTCCGATGCAGCCATTGATCGAGGCACTGAGGAATGCGGGAGCAGTGGTGGAATGCCTAGAGGAAGAATGGCATTTTCCGCTGCGAATTTTGGGAGCTAAGGGGCGAACTGAAATACCGAATCACTTTACTGTGGATATTGGAAAGAGCTCTCAATTTTTGAGTGCACTGCTGATTGCTGTAGGCACTTTGCGGAAACCAGCGACGATTCAAGTGGTTGGCTCTCATGGTCTGAGTTATGTGGATATGACAGCTGATATGATGAAGAGCTTTGGCGTGGATGTTGTAAAAGTGGATATCAATGGACAGATCTGTTATGAGTTTTCCGGTGAGGGAAGCTATCAGGCTTTGGAATATAATGTGGAGCCGGATATGTCGGCAGCGGCTTATTTTTATGCATTGGCGGCTGTTCTGGGAGTGAAGATCTGTGTTAAGGGTATTACAAATCAAATGTTACAGGGAGATGTGGAATTTTTGGATCTTCTTGTAAAGATGGGTTGTACAATAGGAGTAGAAGCAGGAAATGTTGTTGTTCAAGGTCCGAAAGAGGGAAAGCTAAAGGGCGGTTTTACTGTGGATATGTCATCTTTTTCCGATCAAGCTTTAACTTTGGCCGCTCTCGCACCCTTTGCGAATGCTCCCATCACTATCAAAGGGATTGGACATATTCGTATGCAGGAGTGTGATAGAATTCAGGCCATTGTACAGAATTTGACGGCTTTAGGGATCAAGGTAGAGGAGCAAGAAGCGGAAGTTACAATCTATCCTGGAGAAGTGTGGGGTGCAGATATCGAAACCTTTGACGATCATCGAGTGGCCATGTCCTTTGCTTTGACCGGACTTCGGGCAGACGGCGTGAAAATTAAAAATCCAATGTGCTGCAGAAAGACCTTTGCTGAATATTTTGAAGTATTGGAGCAGATAATCACACAAGTAACGGAAGTGTGACTATGTCAAAAGTTTTTTTTACTGCGGATTTGCATTTTGGTCATGAAAACGTGATCAAATTGGATGGCAGACCCTTTGCTAACGTAGAAGAAATGGATGAAGAGCTGATTCGTCGCTGGAACGCTAAGGTAGGGAAGGGCGACCTAGTATATGTGCTGGGCGATATGATCTGGCAATGTCATAATGATGGAGCTGCGGAACTGATCAAGAAATTAAATGGTCAGATCATTTTGATCAAAGGAAATCATGATCGATTCCTAAAAAATGCCGCTTCCAAGAATGCTTTAGCGACCGTTAAGGATTATGATGATATCCGGGTTTCGCTGGCGGATGGTACGAAGCGGCGCTGTATACTGAGCCATTATTATATTCCAATGTACAATGGCCATTTCAGCGGTGCGATTCATCTGCATGGTCATTCTCATTTCACCGATGAGGCGGATGTTGAAGTAGACATGACGGAGAAGCTGAATGAAATGGGATTTCCGGGCGAGGTGTATAATGTGGGCTGCATGTATTGGAACTATGAACCGGTAACGCTGGATGAGATATTGCAGCATGGAAAGACTATTCGACCTAGAAGTACGAATTTGAAGGAGATTTAGTCAGCGTTGATTCTTATCATTATTTTGGAACGGATCGTAGCTTTTTTGAAAATAAGATTTTGCCTTTTCTTAATAACGCAGTGGTATTGATTGGGATTCCTGGCATTAAGGATGAATATACAGGTCGTTCCGAAGAGCTTCTGTCTGAATGGTTAGGAAATGAAGCCTATATGTTCAAAAGTCCTACGGAGTGGAAAGAAATCGTTGGTAAGCACGATAGAATTGAAAAGGTTGAAACTTGGGAAATAAGCTGTTTTGATCTCGCTTGGAATGAGTGGTTTATCACCGAGCACAAATACGCCTTGGGAGATAAGCAGTTTTTTGAAACACTTATCAAGCCATATACTTGTTTCGTTGGTATTTATATCAAGATAAAATAAATAATTCGACAAATATGAATTTGACGAGGTAAAGAACAATGAGAATAAGACCATATCAAAATAAAGATTTTAATACTATATCTCAATGGATAACGGAGGAACGTTCACACGCTCTATGGTGTGCAAATTTAATACCTTATCCACTAGAGAAAAAAGGGTTTGATGATTTATTGCAGGAAGCGGAAGAACGATTTGGTGATAGTCCCTTTGTTGCAACTACGGATGATGGAAAGTTGGTTGGTTTTTTCTGCATTTCTGTGAATTTGAATACAAATGAAGGTATGCTCAAATTTGTAGTGGTTGACAATGTTATAAGGAATAAAGGGTATGGATGTGAAATGATAAAACTGGCTGTTAAATATGCCTTTGAAATAGCAAAAGCAGATGCTGTGCAATTGAATGTTTTTCCAGAGAATCCTGGTGCAAAGAAATGTTATGAAAAAGTGGGATTTAAAGAACGAACATTAACAGAGAATGCGTTTCGTTTTAAGGATGAATTATGGGGAAGATGTAATATGGTTATTACAAGATAAGACTGCAAAATTCCAATATATAAGACCTGCTATAGGAATATTTATCTGATTTCTTCGGAGAACTTTGATACAAAAGATAACGACTATGTTCAATATAAGCTTTCGTTTGTTAAAAATGAAGCGAATGAGGGCTATTTCAATATCTAGAAGCGATATCCACTGAAAACCGTAGTTCATATGAATTACGGTTTTTTCTATGTAAACCTTCAATACGTCCCTATTAAAATTAAAGAACCCGACAGGGTACGCATTGTTAAGAGGCGTGTCGGGTCCGGGTAGGACAGTGAATTAGTCAATTTTCGGCAGTTCAGTCATTCTTAGTTTGGCACAGCCATAGGGATACAGTTCGATCTCCTGGGCCTCGCTGATCGGCTCGCGAGATTCGGGAACCTTGGCACACACGGTCTCGTAACCATCGGCCAATCCCCAATCGATCTTCTGAACCTGCGTTTTAATGACAACTGGCGGATGCTCAGAGGAGAAGGGAATTGCATCAATTTCTTTGCGCTCTGCGCATGGGTCATTGCTGCAGTAAGCATAGTTCCAATCGGAAGTAGGAATATATTCATAATCGCAGTAGGGGAACTTGCGCACCACGCCATTCTTCTCGTATTCGAGCATCTTCTTATCATAGGCGATCGGCACTGAGAACACCAGGGAACCCATCTGCACGGAGGTCAGTTCATAAGGCCGCTCCACAAAGTGCGGAGTGGTTTCGAAACTCATGGTGATCACCTGCTTGTCACCGGCGACAATGGTAAAGGAAGCTTCAGCTCCACTGAAAATTTGACCGTTGATCACGCACTTCTCGGCAAAGGAGGGAATGCGGATCTTGAATTCGAAGGGACGGGTCGCTTCAATGGTGTATGTGAAGGTGTTTTCGAAGGGATAGTTGGTTTCGAGCTGAATGGATTTGTCTGCGGTTTTCAGGACAGAGGCAACGGGCAGCACGTTGATCACAGTGTCGCCTTGATGCATGAAGGCGGATAGCGCTAATTTCGGCCAACCCTGATTGAAGTTGGCGGTGCAGCAACCGAAGTTGGGCTCCAGGCCAAACAGATGGGCTTCGCTGTTGTTGGTGCGGAACAGGGATTTGCCGGGGAACTTTTGACAGGCGATCTGATTGCTCATTTGCACGTACTGGTGAGCCCACATATCGTCGCTAATGGTGGCAGGCAGGGCGTTAAAGGCCAGAAGTTCCAGACGCTCAGCCCACTTAGCATCGCCGGTGCAGGCATACAGCAGTTCATAGGAATACATTTGCTCTACAACAGCGCAGAGCTCAGTGCCTTGGATGGGGCTGAGACCGGACAGACATTCATCACCGGTGAATAGGCCAACCGGGGTGCCATTGTATTGGGAAAGAATAGTATGCAGATGTTCAGCGTTATCGGTGTATTCGGTATCCAGCAGACCGGAAACTACAGCCTCATGCTTCAGCATCATGCCCAGGTTTACAATATGGGTCTCGAAGGTCCATTTGTTCAGGGGACGTTTCCATAGGTCTACGAATTCGTTGTAATCGGCACCCTGTTCTTTGAGGATGCGTGCCAGGTTAAGCAGCCATGCTTCGGGAGTTCGACGATAGGTAAAATCGATGGCGATGTAGCCTTCGTACCAGCGGAATTTGCCCCAGTTGAACAGGCGAATGGCGCCGCTTTGAAGAAGATCGTAGTAGTTACGCAGCGCACGGTAGATCACATTAGGGATGCGCTCGTCGCCGGAGCACTCGTAGTATACAGTCAAAACCTTGGTGATCAGCTGTACGGCCCAGGTATCATAGGTGGAACGGGCGTCGTCGCTGCAGGGGCAGAGCCAGCCATCGGGCTTCTGAGAATCTACGATGCAGTCGATGTAACGCTTGGCGCGGGCAATCATGTCCTCGTTTTCCAGCAGATAGGCCAGCGGAATGAAACCATCCAGCCAGTAGGGAACGCGCTCCCAACCTTCGGCGGTACCGCCGATCCAGGCGCTGTCACGGATATCGGGCCAGATCTTGTCCAAATTGCCGCTGAGGCTTTCTGCCTGAATTTCAAGCTGGCGGCGCAGCCAGCCGGCGGGTTTGATTTCTTTTGATGTATATAGATTCCAGATTTTCATTGGGGATACCTCACAGAGTTTGATTTGAGGGTATTATAGCATAGTAGGATTTGGGTTGACAAGGGGCGGGATATAGGGACTATATGAGGTTTGAGAGTGACCTGGAGAAAATTCAGTGTGATGACTACATGGTAGAGAATGTGACAGGGAGTTACCCTAAAGAATGACTACATGTGATGGACTGAGAAAAGGATTGAGCATGTAGTCATTTTGTTGGTTTGCTTTATGGTGATAATTATGGAGTGATAGAACCATGTAGTCAATTTAGAATTTAGTCCATGGATATGCTTTGGGCTAGTCAGCACCATGAAGTCGGTACTACAGGGTATTGCTGTTGCCAGAGTATTAGCATGTAGAATGTCTACCGGGTGGTGGCTTTTACAGGCAAATACCATGTAGACCTTGTTTATTATGACTTTCTGGTAGTCCTGTTGTGTAAGCTAATACCATGTAATCATCCACAAACTGTCTACACAGGAAGGAGAAGCTAGAAGGAGAACCATGTAGTCATATCATTAGAGGTGTCATAATTAATTTGTAATTGTTTCCGGTCTTGACAAAAAACTACCTGTCATGTAAGGTAAAAAGAAAATGAGAGGGATAGTCATGCCAATACAAAACATAGTTCAGCCTGAAGTGATTCAAATTGATGAAACATTGCGGCTTAGAAAATACGATGGAATTCACGATTTTGCTTTAGAATGGTATCAAGATGAAGAAACTTTGATGCTGGTGGATGGAGCCAATGAGCCATACGATTTAGATCGACTGGGAAGAATGTATCGGTATCTGGATGCGCATGGTGAACTATATTTTATAGAAGTAAACGTTGGAGGAAACTACGAACCTATTGGCGATGTAACCTTCTGGCAGAATGATATGCCTATTGTAATCGGCAAATCCCAATATCGTGGCAAAGGAATTGGGAGAAAAATAATTGTAAAGCTAGCACAACGTGCCTGGATTCTAGGCTATGATAAAATTTATGTCAATGAGATCTATTCATATAATATAGGGTCAATGAAAGCATTTGAAAGTGTTGGATTTAAAGAATATGAGAAGACAGAGAAAGGTGCAAGATATTATTTGGAGTTAGGAAGTACAATCATGGACTATCAAATCATACATTTACCTAAAGAAAAATGGCAGAATCAAATTATTCCAATCGATTACACCACCACCCAATACTATGACGTGGTAATCGACCAAAAACCGACCGGCTTCGCCGTGAACATTGAACTCAAAGATTTCGATAAGCCTGTGACACATAACGGTGAAGAATACGACTTTCCGGATAAGCTGTATCAGGAATTTTGGCCGGGAGCCTGCGCCTGGGGTGTGGTAGACGGCGAAAGATTAGTGGCTGCCATCGAAACCTGCCCGGAAGAATGGTCAAATCGTCTGCGTATAACGGAGCTATGGGTAGATCCTGCGTGGCAGAAAAAGGGCGTAGGTCATGCCTTGATGGAGGTTGCCAAGGAGCAGGCCAGACTCGAAAATCGGAGGGCTATCATGTTAGAGACCCAGTCCTGCAATGTAAATGCCATCGGCTTCTATTTGCACGAAGGCTTTACACTGATGGGTCTGGATACCTGTTGTTATAATAACAAGGATTTAGAGCGAAAAGAAGTACGTATTGAACTTGCGTGGTTTCCAAAGCGAACAGCATTGAAACGTGAAAATGTGGAGATCCGACAGGAACGTCCTGAGGAATATCATGCTGTGGAAGCAATGGTGAGAGATGCGTTCTGGAATAAATTCAGACAGGGCTGTGATGAGCATCTGCTAGTGCATAAGCTGCGTAATAGCGAAGTATATCTGCCGGAGTTGAGCCGTATTATGCTAGTGGACGGTGAAATTGCCGGAGCAATTTGCTTTGCTAAGGCATGGGTAGATGATGGTATACAGAAGCACGAAGTTCTTTCCTTTGGTCCATTGGCCGTTGCTCCTAAATGGAAGGGCTGCGGTGTTGGCGCAATGCTGATGGAAGAGACCCATAAATTGGCGAAGGAAGCGGGATACCCGGCTATCATTATTACCGGCGTACCTACATATTATCCCAGGTTTGGTTATAAACCTGCCGGAGACTTTGGATTAACAGTGGATGGCGGTAAGACCTTCCCTGCATTCATGGCCTATGAACTGCAGGAGGGAGCCTTGAATGGTATTCAGGGGGAATTTCATGAGGCGGAGGTGTTCTTTAATTTACCCGCTGAAGAGCTTAAGGTCTTTGATAAAAAATTTGAAAAGAAGAATAAGCTATATTTCCCTAAGCAATGGTGAGAGGAGATTACGATGATGATGGATGTAGTTCGTAATAATTTGATAAACAGAGGCTTTACGGTTACTTGTTTTGAAAATGTAGAAGCAGCGACTGCATATTTGAATGAACAAATCGACCAGACTACGGTTGGCTTTGGCGGGTCTGTTACACTGGAGCAAATGGGATTGTATGAAAAGCTGGAGGCTCATAACGAGGTGACTTGGCATCAGAGAATGCCGAAGGATAAGACCAGTCAGGAGGTTCGCATGAAAGCGAATGCGGCTGAAGTTTATGTGTCTTCTGTCAATGGCCTAGCTGAAAGCGGTGAGATCATCAATATCGATGGAACTGGAAACAGAGTTGCTTCTATTTTCTATGGACATAAAAAGGTATATCTGGTAGTAGGACAGAACAAGATTGCGAAGGATTATGATAGTGCCCTGTATCGGGCGAGAAATGTGGCATCACCACTGAATGCAAAGCGATTGGGAATGAACACGCCCTGCGCTGTGAATGCAGATCGTTGTTATGAGTGCAATAGCAAAGATAGAATTTGTCGCGGTCTTTCGGTGCTGTGGGAGAAACCTATGGGCGCTGATATCGAAGTCGTACTGATTGCTGAAAACTTAGGGTATTAAGGATGGAATATATAATTCGTGAAATCAATCAAACAGAGTATTCTCTACTAGACGATTTTCTTTATGAAGCAATTTTCATACCAAATGGAACACAGCCGCCGGAAAGATCAATCATCAACTTACCGGAACTGCAAGTCTATGTAGCGGACTTTGGCAAGGAAAAGGACGATATTTGTTTTTTGGCTGAGGTCGAAGGAAAAGTAGTTGGCGCCGTTTGGGTGCGAGTCATGAATGATTATGGTCATATCGAAGATGGTGTTCCTTCTTTTGCTATTTCTTTATATAAAGAGTATAGAGGTTACGGAATCGGAACAGCATTGATGCGAAGAATGCTGTGTGAACTAAAACAGAGAGGGTATGAGAAAGCATCGTTATCGGTACAGAAAGCAAATTATGCAGTTCAAATGTACCTGAAGGTTGGATTTGAAGTATTAAATGAGCATGAAGAAGAATATATCATGGTCTGCGATTTGAAGTGAGATAGTATATAATTGTAAAGGAGTTAGAATCGCTATGAATACAATCACATATGCCTTTTTAACCGAGAATAATTTCAATGAAAATTCATTAGATGATTTTCTGCGCCATCAAGTGGTAACAGAGCGATGGAGAAAAAATATCGATAATGAATATGTTTTAATGCCGGAGGATTATGTGTATGAGTGGGATTTGAAGCAGCGACAAGAAGTAGCGCGAAAAATCCTAAAAGTGCTTAAGGAAAATGGTTTTGCATATGGCGCTTTGTGTGAAGGAAAGGTCGTTGGATATATTGTAGTGTCCAACGAGATCTTTGGCAGCAACAATCAATATACGAACCTTCCTCTGTTTCATATTTCAGAACCCTATCGTGGCTGTGGTATTGGAAAAGAACTTTTCCGCCTGGCTTGCAAGACTGCCAAAAAGAACGGAGCGCAGAAGTTATACATTTCAGCCAATTCTTCAAAAGAAAGTCAGGCGGCGTATCGAAAGATGGGCTGCATAGATGCTAGGGAAATCAATCAGGCAAAAGCAGAAGCTGAGCCTGAGGATGTACAAATGGAATATATTTTATAAGCTGGTGGATATATAAGAACACTAGATGAAAAGGTATTATGAGGAGAGAATAACGTGGAAAAAGGACGTATTATTTTTTTGAATGGGGTCACAAGTGCAGGTAAAACGTCGATAGTTGAGGCAATTCAGGATCGTGATGATGTGTTTTTCTATGTTGTTGCGAATGATTTGTTCCAAGAAATGGTAGGAGAAAAATTTCTGCGTGAAAACTATTGGAAATACCTAAGTGAAGTAATCATTATGATGTATCATACAGCAAAACTCTTTTCAGATATGGGTAAGAATGTTTTAATAGATGGAATATTAGTCGAAAGAGAAGAGATCCGTCCTCATTATCAGCAGTTAGTGGAAATATTAAAAGACAATCCGCTGGATATAGTTGAGGTATATTGTCCGCTGGATATATGCCGAAAAAGAAACATTATTCGCGGTGATCGATACGAGAGTCAATCAGAGGAGCAATACGAGTTGATGGCGCAAAATATCAAGTATTCTATGAGAGTAGATACAAGTTTGTACAGTTCAACTGAGTGTGCAGATATGATTATTAAAGAGTTGCACTTGCAATAAGGCATCTTAAGTCAAAATAGCGAGAGGAGAAAGTGCAAAATGTATCAATATATTACTTTAAGAGAAAAACCTGAGTATATGGATCAGGCAGCAAGTTGGTTTCATAGTAAGTGGAGAGTTCCAAAAGAAGCATATTTGGAATGCATGGAAGCATATTTGAGTAAACAAACCGAGTACGGATGGTTTTTATGTTTAGATGGAGATCAGATCATTGGGGGCTTAGGCGTGATTGAAAATGATTTTCATGATAGAAAAGATCTGACTCCTAATGTTTGCGCGGTTTATACGGAGGAACAATACCGATGTCAGGGTATTGCCGGTAATCTGTTGAATATGGCTGTGGAAGATTTAAGAAATAAAGGCATTTCACCTGCATATCTGGTTACGGATCATACCGGTTTCTATGAAAGATATGGATGGGAGTTCCTGTGCATGGTACAAGGTGACGGAGAGCCGGATCTGACAAGAATGTATATTCATAGATGAAATTCGTAGAAGGGGAAAGTGAATTAATGCAAAAGGCAGTAAAAGAATTTTTGGAAAACAACCACTTATATTGTGGAGAGCAGATCCGTTATATCGATTTATCCAGTGAAGTTGGTGAGCTTGGTAAGGAAATCATTAAAGGCACAAATTACGGAAAACAACAGTATTCTTTGAATGAAAGTACATTAGAAGAAATGGGAGATTGCTTGTTTTCGCTATTAGCACTTTGTTGTGAGATGAATATCGATGCCGATCAGGCACTGCAATATGCGTTAGAAAAATATCAGGAAAGATTAGGTGTAAAAGGTACGATAGATTCAGGAAGATGAGTTCATACAAAAGGAGAACCATGAATAAAGAAGAGGTTGTAAAACGGTTACAGGAATTAAACTATCCTATCAGTGAATACTGGTTGGTTGCTGGTGGTGCGATGGTTTTGTACGGCTTAAGAGAAAATACAAGTGATATTGATTTAGGATGTACCAAAGTGTTGGCTGATCAACTTGAAAAGCATGGCTTTTCTACCAGTATTTTAGAGGATGGAAGTCGAAGAATTTCAGTTGCAGAAGATATAGAAATCTTTGAGGACTGGTTATTTGATAAAATAGAGATACGACAGGATATACCGATCATTTCACTGAAAGGCCTTTTAGAAATGAAGAAAAGTCTGGGAAGAGAGAAGGATCAACAAGATATACGATTGATAGAAAAAGCACTTCAAAACTAAGGAGAACTTATGTTTATTGGTAAATTAGATTCTGTCGAATTCAAACTAAAGAGGCCGCAGGATTTCACTTGGCTGAAAAAATACGGCACAGCTTTTTCAGTAGTCGATGAAACCGGCTCCGGTTGCATTTGTTTTGGAATGGACGATGGTGAACGAAAATACTTTTGTAAAATTGCAGGAGTCGGTACAGTAAAAGAGGAAATATCACCGAAGGAATCCATTGAACTTCTAAAAAAGGCAGTTCAGTTGTATTATGATTTAGCTCATCCCAGTTTGATAAAAATTGTTGAAGAATACGAATACAAGGAATTCTATGTTGTGGTATTCGAATGGGCTGAAGGAGAATGCCTATTTGATCATTGGAACTTTGAGCAATACGGAAAAGATCCAACGATTAAAAGCCCAAAGGTGAAATTCAAAGAGCTAGCTGTCAGCAAAAAGCTGAAAGCGGTAGATGTTATGTTTTCATTTTTACAGAATGTAAATCAGCAAGGCTATGTTGCTGTGGATTTCTATGACGGAAGTATCCTGTATGATTTTCAAAATGATGTAACAACCATCTGTGATATAGATCTGTTTGAAAAAGCGCCCGTCATCAATGACAAAGGTGTTGACTGGTTCGGAACAAAGAGACTGAAGGCACCAGAGGAGTATATGCAAGGCTGCATAATTGATGAGCAGACGAACATTTTCACTTTAGGTGCATTGATTTTTGATTTTTTTGGAGAATTTTCAGAAGAAGAAATTCAGCAAAGATATAATAACAATCAATTTCTCCCATGTTCCATTAACAAGTGGCAATTAAGTGAAGAAGCCTACAGGGTTGCGATCAAAGCTGTTAGTCCTGACAGAAATGAACGGTATTTAACATTTGCAGAGTTTTGGAATGAATGGAAAGCAGTAAATAGAAAGATAATATAGAGGTACAGTAAAATGAAAAAAACACTCATTGTAATTGATATGCAAAATGATTTCATAGACATGGCGTTGGGAACGGCTGAGGCTGTTGCTATAGTACCTAAGGTTAAAGAAAAGATTTCTGAATATGTATCGCGAGGCGATGAAATCATTTTTACCAGAGATACACATCAGGAAAACTATCTGGAGACCATGGAAGGAAAGAAACTGCCGGTCAAGCACTGTATTCAAGGGACAAAAGGTTGGGAAATTGCCGATGGACTCTATGTTGATGGATGCAAAATGATCGATAAACCCAATTTTGGCTGGCCTAACTGGAAAGAAGAAAAGCTGGAAGAGGTCGAACTGGTAGGCCTTTGCACCGATATCTGTGTGATATCCAATGCGCTGATCATCAAAGCTACCTTTCCTGAGGCTGAGGTGAAGGTTGACTCTGCTTGCTGTGCAGGCGTTACGGTGGAAAGTCACGAGGCCGCCCTGAGAACAATGCAGATGTGTCAGGTAGAGGTGATTTAAATATGCAGTTAGATGAAACCTTTGTAAGGGTAACCGACTATATTCCCGATATTGTAGTGGATATGAAATATGCCACATCGGACAATTTTATTGGACAACCATTTTACTCTTTTACCGAAGCTTGGCTTCGCTACGGAACTGTGAAGAAGCTGGCAACGGTACAGGAGAAGTTGCGTCAACAGGGCTATAGCCTAAAAATATGGGATGCCTTTCGTCCGGTAGCCTCACAGTTTATTTTGTGGGAGGCCCGACCGGATAATGATTTTGTTGCGAATCCTTATAAAGGCTGTTCCAATCACAGTCGCGGTAACTGCGTAGATGTGACCATTGTGGATGTTAACGGACAAGACATTAAAATGCCTTCGGAGTTCGATGCGATCTACTATTTGGAGGACTTCCATGATGAAGAAGCACTTGCCAACAAAGAATGGCTGGAAGGACTCATGGTGGAAGCGGGCTTTCGTGGCATCAATTCAGAATGGTGGCACTACATCGATGAGGTTCGATACGAAGTGGAACGGGAATTTATGCCCGAGAAATAAGGAGGATAAAAACATGGTACTGAATGAAACTTTTGTTATGAATAATGGTGTGGAGATTCCAAAGCTTTCTTTGGGTACATGGCAAATTCCCGATGAGGTAGCAGAGGCTTCGGTGTTGTCTGCTTTGAAAGTGGGATATCGTCATATTGATACGGCGGTGATCTATCGAAATGAGGAGGGTGTCGGCCGAGGAATCGCCGGTAGCAATGTGCCTCGCGAAGATATTTTTGTGACTACCAAGGTGCCGGATCGTGTGAAAGATCCGGTGGAAGTGGAGCGTATTTTCAATGAGTCATTGGAGCGTTTGGGTGTGGATTACGTGGATCTGCTGTTGATCCATGCACCGAAGGCATGGGAAGAGATCGTTGAAAAAACGGAAAAGAACTATTATGAAGAAAATTTGATGGTGTGGGGCGTCATGGAGCGGTTATATAAGGAAGGAAAATGCCGTTCCATTGGTGTTTCTAACTTTGAGATCCATGATATTCAGAATCTGCTGGATCATGCAGAGATCAAGCCTCAGGTGAATCAGATCAAAGTGCACATTGGATATTATCCGAAGGAACTGGTGGATTACTGTCAGGCCAATGATATTTTGGTGGAAGCATATTCGCCCAATGCCACCGGAAAACTTCGTGAGAATCCGGTGGTGGTGGCCATGGCAGAGAAATATGGCGTGTCCATTCCGCAGTTGGGCATTCGTTTTGATCTGCAGTTAGGGACTCTGCCTTTGCCGAAAACCACCCATGAGGAATATATGGTGGAGAATGCAGCAGTGGATTTTGAAATTTCCGAGGAAGACATGGAAAAGCTGAAATCTTTTGGTCATATTACGTGTTTAGGTGATTGATGATGGCAGTGATGAAAGGACTGGAATGGACTTTTGATACGGTGGCTTCTACTTACGAGAAGTTTCGACCGGGATATGTGGCGGAGCTGTATCAGAAGCTGTTTCAATATCGTTCTATTGACGAGTCAAGCCGTGTACTGGAAGTAGGCATTGGTGGAGGACAGGCTACCTTACCAATTCTACAGACTGGTTGTGAACTGACTGCAGTAGAATACGGAGAGCATTTTTCTCAACTGTGCCGCGAAAAGTTTTGTGATTTTTCTAAGTTTTCAGTAATTACCGATAAGTTTGAAAATCGAGATTACGAGGAGAATGCGTATGACCTTGTGTATTCTGCTTCGGCCTTTCACTGGGTTCCAGA
>JAZQUJ010000119.1:0-14669 GCA_045631245.1 Bianqueaceae bacterium | reverse complement strand
GAACCTGCTGCTCTCTCCACCCGTATCGAGGCCGCCATGAAGGAACTGTTCCGTCCTGAATTTATCAATCGTATCGATGAGATCATTACCTTTGAACCCTTGAGTAAGTCCGAACTTCGTCAGATCGTAGACCTGATGCTGAAAGATGTATACCGCTCCGGCGATTATCAGAATATTTCCATTTCTGTGTCCGATGAAGTAAAGGATTACCTGACTGAGCATGGTTACGATCAGAAATACGGTGCTCGTCCTCTGCGCCGCCTGATCCAGCGTAGCTTAGAAGATGAGATTGCCGAAGCCTTCCTGAAAGGTAATATTAAGTCCGGTGATACCATTCAGATCGTCATGATGGATGAAAAGCCCGCAATTTTGAAAATGACAATTTAATTTTATGATTCTATGCATAATCCCCATCAAGATACTACAATCGTATGTACCTTGATGGGGATTTTCGTCGCATAACCATTTTACAGACTACTGGCCTCCAATAGCTGTTTCGTATAAGGATGCTGGGGATTTTGATATACTTCCTCAGCTGTGCCCATTTCCACGATCTCACCGCCATACATCACCGCAACTCGGTGACAAATATGCCGTACAATGTTCAGATCATGGGAAATGAACACCAATGTCAACCTCTTCTTTTTATGGATCTCCAACAGCAACTGCAGAATCTGCGACTGCACGGTAACGTCCAAAGCCGAAACAGGCTCATCAGCCACCAAAAGCTTTGAATTCATCAAAAGAGCTGCTGCAATACTAATTCGCTGACGCTGCCCACCGGAAAGCTCTCTTGGATATCGGTTATAATAAGTTTCATCCATACCTACATCCTGTAGCATGCTGCAAACCAGTTCATATCTTTCCTTCTTATCGCGAATTCCGCACACCCTCAGCGGCTCCTCCAGAATCCAGCCAATGGTTCTGGACGGATTTAACGATCCAAAAGGATCCTGAAATACCATCTGAGGCTTAACTGCCGTATCCAAATCCATGCTTCCTTCTAAGTCTGTATTAAGACCCACGATGGCCTTGGCTAAAGTGGATTTACCGCTCCCGCTTTCTCCCACAATTCCAAGGATCTCCCCCTCATATACCTCCAAATTGACAGACTTCACCACTCGACGTCTTTGCTTTTTTCCAAAGATACCTGGTCCTTTATCCGTATAAAACACGCTGAAATCTTGCAGTGAAAGTGTCGTTTTTTCCCGCTGTGCGGGCATAGTTTGGTCCGGTATCGTAGCCACCAAGGTCTTGGTGTATTCATGTTCAGGTTGTTCCAGCACCCGACGCACCGGTCCACGCTCCACGATCTCACCATTATACATGACTAACACATCGGTGCACAGTTCTTTAATAACGTTCAAGTCATGGGATATGAATAAAATTGAAATATTCTTTTTTTGATGTAACTCTTTCAGCAGATGCAGGATCTGTGCTTGTACCATCACATCCAGTGCTGTGGTGGGCTCGTCGGCAATCAGCAGCTTCGGCTCACAGATCATGGCCTGAGCAATCATAACGCGCTGACGCATGCCTCCGGACAGTTCATGGGGATACTGATCATATATTTTTTCCGCATCAGTTAGACCCACTTCCCACAGAGATTCTAACACTTTTGTACGGATTTGTTCCTTATCGAAGGAAATGGCTGAATCTTTATGAAGTAAAAGGCTCTCGCCCACCTGCTTACCAATTTTCATGACAGGATTCAAGGATGTCATGGGCTCCTGAAAGATCATAGACATTTGGCAGCCTCGAAGTCGGCAATGCTCCTTTTGATCCAGCTGCAGAATTTCCTGACCATCTAAACAAATAGACCCGCTCATGATCTGTGCGTCTTCTTTTAAAAGCCCCATGGCTGCCAAAGCCGTCATGGATTTACCGGAACCAGATTCACCTACAACGCCAAGAATCTGCCCCGGCTCCATTTCAAAGGAAATATCGTTAACAACGGTATGCAGACCTTTTTCCTCTGGGAAGGCAACGGATAAATTTGTAACAGAAAATAAAGCTTCCATTTTTAGCCCTCCTTATTGATCCATAGCCCGCAGGCCTTCACTGATCATGGAAAATCCTAGAATAATCAAGATTATCACAACACCGGGTGCAATCACGTACCAAGGTGCACTGAATAAATATCCCTGCGCCTCCGAAAGCATACGCCCCAGGCTGGGCATGGGTGGCTGGAGGCCAAGACCTAAGTAACTAAGGCTGGCTTCCGACAATACCGCATTATTAAAGGCAATCGCTGCAGTGGTCAATATACTGACCTTGGCATTAGGTAAAATATGAGCAAAAATGATACGCAACTTGGATACACCCATCACCTTCGCGCTTTTAACATAGTCCAATTCTTTGCAGCGGATCATTTCGCTACGTACAATGCGGGCAAAGCTGGGAATAAACAAAATACCCAAAGCTAAAATTACATTTTCCGTGCCTGGACCAAGGAAGCTGATGAAAATCAGTGCTAAAAGTACACTTGGAAAAGAAAGGAGCATGTCGTTCAGTCGCATCACGACTTCGTCGATCCAACCGCCAAAATAGCCCGTAAAAGCCCCTACAACGGTTCCAATTACCGCACCAATAACTACCGTACCCAATGCAACCAAAAAAGTCATACCACTGCCATTCATGACGCGGCTGAAAATATCTCTTCCAAAATTATCGGTACCCAAAAGGTGGTCCAAACAGGGAGATATATTCACTGCAGATGCATTCATTTCGGTGGGAGAATAGGGAGTCCAAAATTGTCCTACTAATGCTAATAGTAAAAAGAAACCGGTTAGCGCAAGGCCGATGATGAGCTGATAATTTCGTTTTTTCATTGCATTTTCTCCTTCTCATCGAACCTTTACTCTGGGATCTACAATCTGATATAACAGATCCACTACGAAATTAGAGGTAACTACGATCACGGTAATATAAGTAACGATTGCCTGCACTACAGGATAGTCACGACTGGAGATCGCAGTGATCAAGAGTCGGCCAATACCTGTCACACTGAAAACTTGCTCCACCACAATACTGCCTGCCAGAATATCCGCTACTACAAGTGCCAGAAACGTAATCACAGGAATCAGAGCATTGCGAAGTACATGCTTATATAAAATGCGTCGCTCACTGTTTCCCTTACTACGGGCAGTACGCACGTAATCCAGTTTCAGTTCACTGAGAATTGAATTGCGTAAAAACTTCACTACCATGGCAATTTTCGGCAGTGCCACGGCGATAGCTGGGAAAATAAGGTACTGTATGCTGTCTGCCAAATTTTCCTTGGGTGATACAAAGGCACCTGGCTGAAACCAGTGCAGAACCAAGCCAAAAATGTAAGTGAGAAGCAAACCAAGAAAAAAAGAAGGTATGGCCATTGTAATCTGCGATAACTGGTTGATCAACGTATCCAGCCAGCCTCCTCTAAAACGTGCACACAGGATCCCTAAAGGAATCGAAATCACGAGAATCATACTAAAAGCGAGCAACGCCAATAATGCCGTCACCGGCAACCGATCTGCCAGTAGTCCTGACACAGACTGTCCGTCATATTGATAAGACTCACCAAAATCTCCCTGTGTAGCATTCTTCAACCAATTTACATACCGTACCGGAAGCGAATCATTTAAGCCCATCTCTTCCCGCAGTGCTTCTACCTGTTCCGGCGTGGCATCCATGCCAAGTTTTGCAGCTGCCGCATCACCGGGTATAACAGAAAAAGCGGTAAAAGTCAGCAGGGATATGAGCAATAAAGTAATTAAAAGACTTACCACCTTTTTGATTAGATATCGCATATGCTATCCGAACCTCCTTGAACCGCTTTCTCGAAGGGATCCTTCGATCCTCTTTTTTCAATTGTCAATTACTGCTGCGCTTTTACAAAAATTTTAGAAACATCCCAAGCGCCGGTGGGATAAAACTCATAGCCACCAAACTTTCCATTCATTGCTACGAAATCTGCCGGATCTTGAATGAATACCGATGCAGCATTCTCTGCCAGATTCATCTGCATCTGTTTATATAAAGTACTCTTTTCAGTTTCATCAATAGAAGCTAATGCTCCGGTCAAAAGGGAATCAAATTCCGTATTTGAATAATTAGCAATGTTGTTAGCCGCGGTGGTCTCATACTTCTTCAGCCAGTCACTGGGAGCTAAAGTACCATCAAAACCAATTATGGTCGCCTCATACTGGCGGTTACGATAGGTTTCCTCTTTCCAAGTGGTCCATTCTACTTTCTTAATAGTAGCTTGAATACCAACCCGAGAAAGCTGATCCACAATGATCTCTGCTGTCTGTACATGCTGCGTGTAAGAACTGGGAACCGTGATCTCCAGTGAAAAGCCATCGGTATAGCCTGCTTCACTCAAAAGCTGTTTTGCCTTTTCTGTATTGTATTCATACAGGTTTTCAGCGCCAGGCTCATACCACTGCTTTAATGCTGGGATCATATGTGCACCCAGCAGGTTGCTCTTGCCTCCAAACAGAAAATCACTGATCTCCTGACGATTGATGGCATAGCACAGTGCCTGACGTACACGCACATCCTTGAAGGGTTCATATTCATTATTCAAGAACATGGCCTGTACCAGATTCATATTCCCCTCTACAATGGTAAAATCGCTGCCAAGTGTTTGGATCTGCGCTGCTGTCATATAGTTCAGCACATCAATGGTGCCGGCCTGCAGTTCCAAAATGGCTGTATTCATATCAGCAATTACCTTAAACTGTACCTCATCTAAGTAAGGCATTTCTTCTTCATTCCAATAACCTGCATACTTTTTCAGATCCAGTTTTTGACCCACTGCATAATTCACGTACATATAGGGACCGGTTCCGATGGGATTGCCAGCCGGATCTTCATTATCTGCAGGAATGATCGCCAGCGTCAGCTCTGATAAAAATTCCGAATTTCCTTCTTTCAGATACACAACAATGGTCTTCTCATCTTTGATCTCGACACGGTCCAGAGTATCAAAAAATGCGGAACCCTCTCCTTCAAGCTCCGCATATCTCTCGATTGAATATTGAATATCCGCTACGGTTACCTCACTTCCATCATGGAAGGTGATTCCTTCACGAAGCACAAAGGTATATTCCTTTGCATCTTTCGAAATTTCATAATCTTCGGCAACCGCCGGCTTTAATTCACCGGTGGACGTGGCTTTTACCAAGCCCTCGTACACGTTAAATAATACACTCCGAGTTCCTGCATCCAAGCTTTGATGGGGGTCAAGACTTGCCAGATCCGATGTCATACCAAACACAAGGCTTCCGCCCATAGTAGGCACAGCCTCAGATTCGGCTGGTGTGCTTTCTGAAGAAGAATGAGAAGTCATGCCATCTGATTCCTTGTCATCTCCGCAGGCACAGAGTACAACAGTCATCAAAAGTAACAATACGCTCAAAAGAACATATCTCTTTTTCATTTGGATTACCTCCGATTCATTCTAACAGTATTAAATTGTTCGTATACTGAATACATTTCCTGTATCCATGTCCATTTTAATATTAACTATTCAAAAAAGCAATAGTTTTTTCCAATTAAAATTCTAACAAAGTATCCAAATTTTCTTCCGGAATCTTGTTTAGATTCCAAGAAGCAACCATGGTATCATACCCTAACGAACTCAGCAGATGTACGTTCTCTTGAAGCTGGCCAGGATGGATCAATGCGATAGGCTCAATATAGTTAGCCTCAATTCCGGGCCATACGGCACAACCTTCCTGTGCCTTCATCCAGCTCAGTTCCTGCGTCACAAATCCCCGGAAATGCTCGCTGCTTTCACCGACAAGTTGATCCATTTGACCGCCCACCTGTTCTCCAGCAGCAAAAATCATTCGCTCTCGTTCAAAGGGAAGTCCCGCCGGTGCATCAGTGTGACGATACATCATAGGTTTCACAAAATCAGCGAATTGTCGGAGTTCCTGTGCATTCTGACCACAAAAGTACCCAAAAGCCGGAGCAAATAAATCAAAACCAATCTTCATATCACGCTCATGAAAATAATCTGCATATTCTTTTAGTGCTTCTGAAATAATATGACATTTCACGTCAAAAAAGGCCTGAAGCAACGGATCATCCAGAGTCCACCTACCATTTTCATAGGTACACAGTTGCAAATCTTTTTCAGTTTCCAACCGCTTCAATCTTTGACGAAGTTCATCCACTGGAATCCCTGCCGACTCATAACGTTTTACACATTCAGGACAAAAGCAACCGCCGATTCCGGCTACGCCGGACAAAAACGACGAATACCGAATTCTATCCAAAAAAATGCCATCAAAAGGAAGATTTGAAAAGCTTTCATTGAAAATTTCCTGCAGGACGCGTCTATTTTTCTCCGATGAGGGACAACGAAACTCAAAAGATTCCTCTGGATTAAGCACATACGGTTTCATTGGCTCACCATAGTAATCGATCATGGGCTCAAAATTCTTGTATCCGGATAGTTCAGAAAATACTGCAATCTTCAAATACATAGGTACTCCCCATTCATGCAGCTTTTCACCTAAAGCTTTATAAAAAGATTTATCCTTTGTCCAACCGCATAGTACGCCTGCCAGCTTTCCTGCTTCCTTGGCCTTTGTCAACTTACGAATAATCTCCTGTGGATCCGCCAAACTTTTCTCATTTAGGTCCCCGGTAAAAATTTGAAATACATACTTCATGGTATTTGTTCCTTATTAATATGCTTTTAGTGCTTTCCTGCCTCATATACAGGCATCAGCTTAGACTCAGTAAATTCATTCCACAGTGCTTCCTGCAAGTCTGCCAAATAATAACTGATCTTATCGCAGGTCAGCACGACCTCCGGATTTTCTCGCTGTTCCTGATCCCAATTATATAGTTTAGCAAAGGTCTCATATTCCACAGCTTTATGATTCGCAAAATAACGAATGGTATTTTCCAATTGAGTAATCATAAACAAACCCAATAGTTCGGCAAAATCATCGCCATAGGTCGTCCAATAGGCTTCATCGCCATATTCATTTTCAGAAGCCAATACACGGCGACCGGTATATTCTGCCATCAGTTCATACACAAAAGTATATTTTTCCGGTTCCAAATCTCCATCCGGTACAAGCACTGCATCCTTTTGGCTAGCTTCGTAATTCACATCTTCCTCTTCACGTTCTTCCTGCCAAAGTTCCACACCAAGATCATCCTCTTCTTCAGGCTCTTCCAGTATGTAACGCTGGCCATAATGAATCGTATCATAAACTTTTTGTGAAAGTAGCTTCCAAAGACGTTCCTTATCCAAGTGTTCCGTATAATACTCATTAAATTCTCTGGCATCCATAAGTAAGCCATTCTGTTCTCTATAGGCATCCTCACGAGCTTTACCGTGCTCATAGAAAACCTGAGGTGATTGCGCCAAAATATGTTCAATCAGCCTTTGACGCAAAAAATCAAACTGCTGAAATGCTTCGATATACAATTCTTCTACTTCATCTTCAGTCAATTGAACACGACCCAGACGCTGATCCAACAGGATTCCCTTTGATTTCACATCCTCTTTTAGCTCCAAAGCTGCCTTTCCATGAAGAAGCTCATGTTTAACATCATCTTCCACCTGATCAAAGGCCAATTGCATATAAAATTCTATATCTTCTTTCATATCAAGAAGAAGATCTTCTTCCTCCAAACCCAAGGACTCTCTGTCATTTTCTGCGGCAAAATAGTCCTCAAGCGTATCATATTCAAAAAGCATCTGCTCTAACAAGCGATGTGCTCTTTTATTGTCTTCAATCGTTTCATAAAATCGACTGGATGTATCGCTTAGGATTCTTTCAGTGTTTACTCCACCCACCAGCATATTTTTAATTGTATCCAACATTTATATCAGCTCCATTCTTCTTCTAAATTTCCAAACTCATATCCTTGATTGCGCACTGCATCAATCAAATCGCCTAAAATAATTGCATTCGTTTGACTAACAGCATGCAGCAAATAAATCGCACCCGGATGCATGTTCTCTACCGTTTTTTTCAGTGCAGTATCAGGACTCATTTGTTGATTCACATCCCAATCATGATAAGCAAAGCTCCACAGTACATTTTGATATCCCATCGCTTGCATAAGCGCCAATGATTGCTCGCTAATAGCCCCCTCCGGTGCTCGAAACAACGTCATTTCGTAACCAAAGTTTTCATATACATAATCATGCAGTTCCTGTACTTCACCTTTTGCTTCATGAAGTGTAATTTTTGTCATATTAGGATGATGCGCCGTATGATTTCCCACTGAATGCCCTTCTTCTATCATGCGTCTAACAAGTTCAGGTTCGTTCATTACATAATCCAATGTAACAAAAAAAGTCGCATGAGCTTCCTTTTCTTTCAAAACATCCAATATTTTCGATGAATAACCATTTTCATAGCCTTCATCGAAGGTAAGATACACCATCGAATCCTCTTCACCCAAAAACCAAGAACTGTATTTTCCATACTTATTTTGCAGTGAAACACAAGCCTCAGGTCTTCCTTCTGCATCTTTAAAACTGCCCGGTCCCCAAATGATTTGTTTCGAATCCAGTTTTAATATTTCGTCATCTGATAAAAAAGGTACTTCTGGTCCAAGAATCCCCTCCGGCAAAGGATCCAATCCAGGCTCCGTCACAGGCCACGCGCCCTCCGAATCCTCGATTCCTTCCTGCACATATCCACAACTGAGTATACATCCTGTTAAACTGAAAATCAATAAACCAATTATGAATTTTTTCACTTTTCTATATTTCATAACAGTTCCTCCATATCCAATTCTGTTTTCTTTATTGACAGTATGGATAGATTTTTTGAAATTAGTCATGGAAATTTTCAAATAAAATAAAACATCCGCCTCAGATTTGTCATCTTCGGCGGATGCATTCTTTTTAAATAATTAACGATCTAAATGAGTCAAATGCCAAATACGCTCATCGTAATCCAGCACAGAACGGTCGGCAGCAAAGATGCCTGCCTGAGCCACGTTAATAATAGCTTTCTTATTCCATTCCTCTTTATTGCGGAATACACGATCAGCTTCTCTCTGAGCACGGCAGTAATCTTCAAAGTCTGCCAGTACCAGATAAGGATCAGCCACATTTCCAGTGCTGTTAAACAGCAGAGAGTTTGCGATATCCGGAAAGGCGATTTCGTGACCGGGACGACCTACACCATTCTGAATAGCACTTACAACACGATTGATCCAGCTATTGTTCTGATAGAACTGCATAGCATTATAACCATGACGCAGCAAGGTGTTAACCTCTTCAGTCAACATACCGAACAGGAACATATTTTCCTTACCTACCTGCTCACAAATCTCCACGTTAGCACCATCCAAAGTACCAATGGTAATAGCACCATTGATCATGAACTTCATGTTACCGGTACCGGAAGCTTCACGGCCGGCGGTAGAAATCTGCTCACTCAAGTTGGCAGCAGGCATCAAGATTTCAGCAACAGTTACTTTATAGTCCTGAATGAATACGACTTTCATCTTATCCTTTACATCAGGATCATTATTTACCATATCCGCTACAGCGTGGATCAGACGAATGATCTGTTTAGCACGGCTATAACCAGGGGCGGCCTTAGCACCAAACAGGAAGGTACGGGGTACATAATCCATGTTCGGATTGTCTTTATACTCAAAGTACATACGTAGAATATGAAGTACATTCAACAACTGACGCTTGTACTCATGCAGACGCTTAGCCTGTACATCGAAAATAGAATCAGGATTGATCACAATACCATTTTCTTTTTCAATGAACTTGGCCAGACGAATCTTATTAGCCTTTTTAATTTCATCAAACTTGGTCAATACAGTCTTATCATCAGCAAATTGTGCAAACTTCTCAAGTTCCCAAGGATTCATCATAAAACCATCGCCGATGCAGTCCTTGATCAGCTGGGTCAACAAAGGATTACCCTGTCCAAGCCATCTGCGGTAAGCAATACCATTGGTTACGTTGCGGAACTTTTCAGGAGCATCAATATAGAAATCGTGGAAGCAGTCATCCTTTAAAATTTGAGAATGCAGTGCAGATACACCATTAACAGAGAAAGAGCCTGCAATGGACAAATGAGCCATACGGATCTCATTATTTGCAACAATTGCCATCTTGGAAATCTTCTGCCAATCTCCGGGGAAAATAGTCCACAGATGCTCACAGAAACGACGATTGATCTCACAAATAATCTGATATACACGGGGAACGATACGCTTAATCATTTCCTCAGGCCAACGTTCCAGAGCTTCTACCATTACGGTATGATTGGTATAAGCAACCGTACGATTGGTAATATCCCAAGCAGCTTCCCAGCTCATTCCGTATTCATCCATCATGATACGCATCAATTCCGGAATTACCATGGCAGGATGAGTATCATTGATCTGGATCACAATATGATCCGGCAGAGTTGCCAAGGTACCATACTGTTTCATATGTTTCTTGATAATGTTCTGAACAGAAGCAGATACAAAGAAATACTGCTGCTTCAGACGCAAAGATTTTCCTTCGTAGTTGTTATCTTCAGGATACAATACCTTAGACAAAACCTCTGCCATAGCCTTCTGCTCCATAGCCTTCAAATATGCACCCTCGTTGAACAGAGTCATATTGATGGTATAAGGAGACTGGGGCTGCCACAAACGCAGGGTATTTACAGTCTTAGAATTGTAACCGGAAATCATCATATCATTAGGTACAGCAATTACCGTATCGTAATTCTGCAGAGAAACGGTGTTCTTGCCATCAGCCCAGTCTTCTACTACTTCGCCGCCAAAATGAACTTCAACTGCCTCATCCTGTTTGGTCACCAGCCAACTGCGGCCGGTATCTAACCAGCTATCCGGCAGCTCAGTCTGCTGACCTTCGATAATACGCTGTTTGAACAAACCATGTTCATACAAAATGGTGTAACCGGTAGCAGGCAAGCCCTGAGCAGTCATGCCATCCATATAGCAAGCCGCCAAACGACCCAAACCACCATTACCCAAAGCAGCATCCTGCTCTACATTACAGATCTCATCAAAGCTTGCATCCATATTGGACAGCAACTGTTCAAACTGAGAAGTCAGACCCAAATTATATACGTTGTTACGCAGAGAACGACCCAACAAAAATTCAATGGACAAGTAGCAGATCTGCTTAGCCTGCTTTTCTTCCATTTCTTTTTGAGTGGTAAACCACTTCTCCATCATCATGTCTCGCACTACCTGTGCACAAGCATCGTATACCATCTTTTTGCTGGCTTTAGCTGCTTCTACACCATAGTGTCTTTTCAATTTACCTTCAACTAATTCTTTTAACTGCTCTACAGTCATATTTACACTCCTCGTATTTATCCTTCAGGAACCTTTCAAGCCCGAAGGCTAATCGCCAAATAACAGATGGAGGCAAAATCCCCCATCTGTTATTGGATTATTTCATCATAGAAATATGTTTGAAGAACCGAATGTTCTTCATCCAGGACGCCTCAGCGAACTTTTATCGTTTATTAGTCAGCTTTCTGTACAGAGCCAAATACTCTCTGGCAGGACCATTCCAACTGAAGTCTGTCTTCATAGCATTGGTGGTAACAACCTTCCACTGCTCTTTATTACGATAAGTCTCTTCAGCCTGACGAATTACATGCAGCATATCATGTGCATTATAAGCTGCAAAGGTGAAGCCGTTTCCGGTACCTTCCCAAGAAATAAAGGGTTCAACGGTATCCTTCAGACCACCGGTCTCGCGTACAACCGGGATAGTACCATAACGCATGGAGATCATCTGCGCCAAGCCACAGGGCTCACTCTGAGAAGGCATCAAGAAGATGTCAGCACCAGCGTAAATTTTCTGAGCCAGATCACTGTTAAAGGTGATATTGGCTGAAACCTTATTGGGGAACTGAGCAGCTGCATTCTTAATCAGCTCTTCATAGCGCCAATCACCGGTACCCAATACAACAAACTGAACATCATCATACAGAATATCGTTCAACACTGCTGCTACCAGATCCATACCCTTGTGATCTACCAAACGGGTTACCATGGCAATCATAGGAACATCGGGATTCACAGGCAAGTTCAGCATTTTCTGCAGTTCTGTTTTATTAACAACCTTATCCTCAAAAGTTTCCAAGGTATAATTCTTGAACAAATGAGTATCAGTCTCAGAATTATATGCATCGTAGTCGATACCATTAATGATACCGCTCAGCTTTGCATTTTCCTGCTGCAGCAGGTTCTGCAGTCCATGTCCATAATAAGGTGTCTGAATTTCCTCAGAATAGGTAGGACTTACGGTGGTTACCCAATCGGAAGCCATAATACCAGTCTTCATGTAGTTTACACAGTTATCAAACTGAATATACCCACCAGCATAATCGTTCCAATCCAGACCCAATACATTCTCAACGATATCGGGAGAGAAAATACCCTGATACTGCAAATTGTGAATCGTATATACAACCTTTAGATTGCGATATACATCAGCAGATTCACGATACAGTTTGTTCAAATAAAACGGAACTAAACCGGTCTGCCAGTCGTTGCAGTTGATCACATCGGGTTCGAAATCGATGTGCTGCAACAGTTCCAATACAGCCTTAGAGAAGAAGGCAAAGCGCTCTGCATCATCGAAGTGACCATAGAAACCGCGTCTTCCAAAATAATACTGATTTTCCAGCAAATAATAGGTAACGCCATTTACCTTGGCTTCGAAGATACCGCAGTACTGACTTCTCCAGGACAACGGAACCCACATTTCTTTAACGAATTTCATCTGATCTTTCAGATCCTGACGAATTTCCTGATAGAGAGGAAGTACCACACGAACACCAACAAGCTTTTTACGAAGCGCTGCCGGAAGTGCACCGGCTACGTCGCCAAGGCCGCCGGATTTCGCAAAAGGAACCGCCTCTGCCGCAACATACAATACTTTCATAGATTCTCCAATCCTTTCATTAAACAACGCTTCCCTTAGCCAGTACCATGGGGTAAAGCTTATATCCAAACAGCTTTCTGTTTTCGCGGATTACAACATCTTTATCGGTAATGGTGTATTCCAGCTGGCTGTTTGCCTGAATCTCACAATCCTGCATAATGATAGAATTCTTAATAACGGCCCCTTTACGAATGCGAACACCACGGAAGATGATACAGTTTTCAACTTCGCCTTCGATTACGCAGCCATCAGCTACCAAAGAATTCTTAACACTTGCACCATTTTGATACAGGGTCGGTACTTCATCACGAATCTTAGTAAAGATCTGCTCGTTCTGATAGAACAGAGCTTCACGGATATCTTCGCTCAAAAGATCCATGTTAGCTTCAAAATAGGAAGCGATAGAATCTATTTTAGCATAAAATCCGGAATATTCATATCCATAAATTTTTAGATCATTTACCCTCTTTTGCAGTACATCTCTATGAAAACTGTACATATTATGGCTTGCACACTCACGAATCAGGGTCTCCAGCAGTGCTTTGCCAATAATAATAGTACCCATGCTCAGGTTCTCGCGACCTACGATAGGATTCACTGCTACGTCCACTACACGACCATCTTCATTGGTAGTAATAAAGGTGCTGTCTTCGTTTTCATCCTGACGCTCGAATTGACCATTCTTGTAAATGATGGTAATATCAGCTTCTTTAGCTTTGTGATATTCAAGAGCCTCATCAAAAGTCATATTACAAATATTATCAGCAGTAGCCAAAACAACATATTCACAGTTGGATTTACGAATAAAGTCGTTTGCATTCAACAGCGCTTCCATTTTGCCACGATAGCCTTCAGACTGATTGAAAGGAGGCAGCATGTACAAACCGTCATTTTTACGGTTCAGATCCCACTCTTTACCGGAACCCAAATGGTCCATCAAAGACTGGTAGGTGTTACGTGTAATTACACCAACTTTAGTGATACCGGAATTTACCATATTGGAAAGCGCAAAATCAACGATACGATAACGGCCTCCAAAAGGAATAGAAGAAAGTGCTCTCTTCTGAGTCAGAGTCTTCATTAACTCTTCTCTCTGATACGCAAAAATAAGTCCTAATGTATCTTTCATTTTAGACGTCCTCCCTATTAGATGCGATCTTCAGCCAACATTTCGCCGGCCTTTACAACCTGATTTTCGCCAATGGTGATCTCGTCACCGATTACGGCCATATAACCAGCCATCGGACCGGGTTCTACCGTTGCCATTGCTTCTTCTTTGCTGCAGCCAACTTTTGCATTTTTACCGATCACAGTCTCCTGACCAATGATAGCATACTCAACAACAGCACTCTCTTCAATTACAGTGTTGGGCAGAATTACAGAATCTTTTACAATGGCACCCTTTCCAATGGTAACACCACTGAAGATAACGGAATGATCAACCGTACCATAGATACGATCTCCTTCAGTGATCATAGAATTGGTAATATTAGCTTCGGAGGAGGTGAAATGCGGAGGCTCATTGGGGTTACGAGCATATACTTTCCAAGAAGGATCAGCCAGATTGATAGGATTAGCAGGATCCAGAAGTTGCATGTTAGCATCCCACAGAGAATCCAGAGTTCCTGCATCCTTCCAGTAACCATCGAACTCAGAAGCATACATAGCCTCGCCGGCATTCAACATATTAGGAATAATATTCTTACCAAAGTCATTGGAGGAACCGGGAGTAGGCTCATCAGCGGCAAGATAC
>JAZQUJ010000118.1:0-7904 GCA_045631245.1 Bianqueaceae bacterium | reverse complement strand
ACAGAAAATACAATCGTTCATTTCGAGAACTTCCTTTCTTCATAGCTACTCTTTAGTATATACCAAAAAATCCGGTGGGGCAACACCGGATTCGTGAATATTTTGTTACGTTTTTCACTTTTACAGCTTTTATCAGCTGCGTCAGGCTTTTTTCAGCTGCGCATACACATCCCGCTTACTGATGCCCAGATCCTTCGCCACCGCCTTCATGGCTTCCTTTTCCGGAAGATCCGCATACAGCGCCATATGCTGCTCCAAAGTCAAGCCCTCAAACTGCTGTTTACGGGTCTCCTCCTGCTGCTCAGCGGTTTGACCTTCCACCAACAGCACATACTCACCACGGGGCTCATTTTCCTCATAGTAAGCAGCCAGGTCCGCAAGCTTCATCAGTTTGATCTCCTCAAACTTTTTGGTCAGTTCTCGTACCGCGGCAGCCGGACGATCTCCTGCTACCTCCGCCATGGTTTTCAGGGTTTCCTTCACTCTATGAGGGGCCTCATAAAAGATCATGGTTCGGCGGGATGTTCTCAGATCCTCCAGCACCTGCCGTCTCTCCTTTTTATCCACCGGCAAAAAGCCTTCGAATATAAATCTTCGGGAATCCAGACCGCTCAGCGCCAAAGCTGTTACAAAAGCGCAAGGGCCGGGCAGCGCTGTTACCGAAACACCGGCCTCGTGGCAACGGCGCACCAAAATCTGTCCGGGATCAGAAATCGCCGGCATACCGGCATCGGTCACCAGCGCGATCTGCGCGCCCTGCTGCATCCGTTCGATCAGTTCCTGAGAACGCTGCTTTTCGTTATGCTGATGATAACTGATCAGCGGCGCCTTAATATCGTATCGAGCCAGAAGCAGGCCCGTATTTCTCGTGTCTTCCGCTGCGATCAGATCCACAGCCTGAAGGGTTTCCAGCGTACGCTGGCTCATATCACCCAAGTTTCCAATGGGCGTGGGGCATAAATATAATTTACCTTCCATAACGTTCCTCTTTTTAGTGTTTTGTCCAAGTGGATATGCTGAACGCAAAGAGCAGCGGGAATATTTCCAAACGCCCCAAGAGCATTGCCAATGACAGGATCACGGTGGAAAAATCCGAAAAAGCTGCATAGGAATACATAGGGCCCACCTGCCCCAAACCGGGACCGATATTATTAAAGCAGGCAACCATTGCCGTAAGGTTCGTGGTCATATCGAAGCCATCAAAGCAAAGCAGCAGGAAGATCACAGCCGAAATCACCATATAGATGGCAAAATAAGCGCTCACGCTGCGCAGCGTCTGGTCATCTACGCGTTTTCCTTCAAATTTTACCACACCTACTGAACGAGGATGCAGCATATGGCGGATCTCGCGGCGAATCATTTTACCCAGCAGGATCACACGGGCAATCTTCAAACCACCCGCTGTAGAGCCTGCACAGCTTCCAATGCACATCAGCATGAGCAAAATACCTTGAGACAGGTTCGGCCACAGGGTAAAATCTAAAGTAGCATAGCCTGTGGTAGTCATAATAGACGCTGTTTGAAACGCTGCACCACGCACAGTATCCGACATTGAACCGCCGGCACCATGGGATGCCAAATTTAGCACGATGATGAATGACGATCCAACCCACAGTACCAAATATACCCAAAGCTCGGTACTTTTTAACGCAGCTTTGGCTCTTCCGATCCACATCAAATAAAACAGGTTAAAATTCACACCAAAGATGATCATAAAAATTGTGATCACCCACTGCAAATACGGACTGTAACCTCCAATGCTGTCTGCCTTTATACCAAAACCACCGGTACCGGCTGTACCAAAGGCATGGACTGCGCTTTCAAACAAATTCATACCACCCAGAAGAAGGAGCAGCATTTCTGCCAGCGTCAGTACCACATATAGCATATACAGGATCTTGGCCGTATCCTTCATACGAGGTACCAGCTTACCTACCGTAGGACCGGGCACCTCTGCACGCAAAATATGAATCGAGCGGTCCGATATAGTGGGAACGACTGCCATAATAAATACCAGTACACCCATGCCTCCGATCCAGTGAGTAAAGCTGCGCCAGAACTGAAGGCCTTTACTCATGGCCTCCACATCCGTCAAAATCGATGCACCGGTGGTAGTAAAACCACTCACCGTTTCAAAAAAGGCATCAATAAATGACGGGATCTCTCTGCTTATCACAAAGGGAAGCGCACCCACAGCTGACATCAGGATCCAAGCAAAGGCTACAATTACAAAGCCCTCTTTCGCATAGATCACTCGATTCTTTGGTTTAAAAAACGTGGTCAAACTCATACCAATGCCAAAAGCAATGGCTGCGGAAATCAAAAGGGAAACCACACAGCTTTCCGTATACAAAGCTGCCACACCGCTCGGCAGAAGAAGAAGGAGACCTTCCACCTTCATTACCTGACCGATCACATATAAAACCATTTTTCGATTCATATAGTTAGTTCCTCTTTTTACCTAAAAATATCCGACAGATCATACAGTCTTTGGTCGGTGGCAATGACAACCACACGATCTCCCACCTGAATCACATCGTCACCACCGGGAATAATGGTCCGGCGGCCTCGCACAATTCCTCCGATCAGGATATTCGGTTTCAAATCCAAGTATTTCAAAGGAATCTGAACCTTTCTAAAACTCGGTTTTACATTAAACTCCAGCGCCTCTGCAGCACCATCCATCAACTTATACAACGTCTCTACATTACTGCCCATGGAGTTTTCCAATGCTCGGGCATAACGCACCATGCTGTTGGATATGAGTTCTTTGGGATTGACAATATTTTCAAGCCCCAGTTTTTCCGCCATGATCTTAAACTCATTACGGTCTACTTTAGTCAATGCCTTGGGCACATTCTGCGAAGCAGCAAAGATCGACATCAGAATGTTCTCTTCATCGATACCGGTCAGCGATACAAAGGCATCTGCCGTAGCCAATCCCTCTTCCATAAGAATCTCCTGCTTGGCGCCATCACCATTGATCACCACTGCCTGAGGGATCGCTTCACACAGTTCGCGGCATCGCGGACGATCCTTCTCAATGATCTTCACTGAGCTATGGATCTCAGCCAACATCTTACCCAAATAAAACGCTGTACCGCTTCCGCCCAGAATCATAACATCTCTGGTTCCCTTTTCCAAATAGCCGCAGGCCTTCAACAGCTTATCCACCTCATTAGGTGATGCCGTCAGATTGATCATGTCACCTTTTTTCAGTTCAAAATTACCGTCAGGAATGAAAACCTGATCACCCCGGCGTACTACACATACCAGAAACTGTGCCTTGATCTTATTACGAATTTCATACAACTTATGACCGATCAGCGGCGAATACTCCTTAATCTGCATTTCGATCATCTCAAAGTTACGTTTTGAAAAATACTCAGAACGAATACCATTCGGCAATTTCAATATATTAAAAATTTCCGCCGCCGTTACCTGATCCGGATTGATAAACATGGAAATATTAGCCTGCTGTTTAATAAATGCCAGGCCTCGTCCTTTATATTCCGGTTTCGAAATACGGGCTACCGTATGCTTCGCTCCCATTTTACGTGCCAAAAAACAGCTCATAAAATTCAGCTCATCATTCAGCGTCATAGCCAAATACAGCTCTGCCTCAGCAACGCCCGCTTCCATTAATGTATCATAATCGGTGCCGTTTCCGCACATGGTCATAACATCATACACATTGGTAATGTCGCTCAAAACCTCAGCATTTCTGTCAATTACCGTAACATCATGGCCTTCCATTACCAGATTGGCCAAAATGTCCGCACCGATCTTACCACAGCCCATAATTACTATATTCATATCATTTTCCTCTAAAGTGTCTTCTTATATCTGTCTCTTACCATAGAAACTGCTACGATTCTAACGCAACTCGTCTCGTTTTTCAAGTCCTCATTAAATCTTGTTGGCAATTTTAAAGATCCAGGATTCCTTCACCTTCACCGCATTCTGCGGACACAGCTCCTGACAGCAGAAGCATCGAATACACTCTTTATAATTCACCGTAGGACTGCGATCCTTCATAACGATCACCTTCGCCGGGCAGTTGGCAGCACAGTCACCGCAGCCCACGCAGCGCTTAGAATCAAACTGCACCTTCGGCCGCAGCCACTTCATGCCAAACTTCGGCAAAAATCCGCCCTGGGACAGATCCGAATGAATATGATCCGGCAGTTTAAAATCTGCAATTCGAAACTGTTCCGGCTCTTCGCCCACCACCCGCACATCTGCAGCGGCGCGGGGCGCCAAACCTCTCACGGTCGCAGCCTTGATCGTCGGCACCTGCCGCTCCCCAAGGCCCACCAGATCGGCGGCCACCAGATCCAGCTCATGGGGGCTGGCACTCGCCAACACCGCCCCGATCTTCCGGGGCAGGCCGCCGGTAGGACCGTTTCCCTCCATTCCGATAATCGCATCCATAAAGGAAAGCACTGGCTTTACCGCTTCACAAATATCGATCAGGGCATCGGCGAAGTCTTCCATTTTAGGCATGCGCACATGGTATTCCGCTTTCACGGTACCCGGCACTGTGCCGAACATATTCTTCATGGCTCCCGTGTAGGTCATCATGCTGTGAGTCTTGAGTTTGCATACCGATATCACTTTATCCGCCTCCTGACTCATGGCGGTCAAAGTCAGATTCTTCAGCATCTTGCCTGCCGGGCAGGCCACATCTTTTGTTCCGGTGTTATAGCTAAGCTCCGCTCCACTTTCCTCTGCCGCCTGCATCATACCGGTCACGCGGTAATTGCGGCGCAGCATGGCGGTGTTAAAAGTGCCGCCGGGACTATCGCCGATGATCACGCGGCAGCCATAGTCCTTCAGCTGACGGGCCAGCTCCGCCACAAAAGCGGGATGAGTGGTGGCTGCAGCATCCGGTCCCTTGCTCATGACAAGGTTGACCTTCAGCAGTACGGTCTCACCGGGTTTGATATAGGGCTCAAAACCGCCCAGATCCATCACTGCCGCTGTCACGGCGCGGCGTACCTCGTCAGCCTGATAATTATTGCATCGATGAATGGTGACCATCTTGTCCATATACCTCCAGCATCTGTTTGGTATAGACACCCGGGGCTTCATAGGTAATGAGTGGTGGTTTGATGCGCATTTCCCGGCCGCCCTGATACACGCCTTCGATCAGCACCTGGGTGGGCTCTTTATCGATATAAGGATGCACCAGCTGCATCCCCTTTGGTTCGATGTGGACCCGCTGCATTTCTTCAAAAATTTCCGACAACCGCTGGGGGCGATGTACCATATAGAAGCGTCCCTTGGACATCAAAAGATGGGCTGCCGCCTCCATGACATCCCGCAGGCTGCAGCAGATCTCGTGGCGGGCGATCTGTACCGCCGGGGTATCGTTCAGAAGCTTGGGATTCGCCGTTTTCATGTAGGGCGGGTTCACCGTGACCACATGGAAGCTGTGGGGTCTAAGCTGCGGTGCTCCGGTTGTCGCATCGCCGTCCTCCGGTTGAGGCTTTCCGATTTTACACAGATCTCCCTGCAGCACCGTAATGCGGTCTTCAATGCCGTTCAATTCCATGCTGCGCCGGGCCATAGCGGCCATTTCCGGCTGGATCTCCAGCGAGGTATAGGTCGCCTTCGGGTACCGGGCCAACATCAGGATCGGTACAATTCCATTGCCGCTGCACAGGTCCATCACTCGTTCGCCGGGCTTTGCCTTGGCATAGTCTGCTAAAATCACCGCATCGGTACCAAAGCAGAATTTATCCGGATCCTGTATAATGCGGTAGCCGCCCCGCTGCAATTCGTCGATTCGTTCCATATATACACCTTTTGTCATTTTTCTTCTTTATACAAGTAAGTGCCGCGTTGATTGCGGCACTTTTTCAGGTTCATATTTGATTAAAACTCTTTTTCCAATTCACGCAGCTGCTTCTGCTCTTCTTTGTCCATATATTCATTATTATTGCGGCGTCTGCGTTTTTTGTTGATCTTGATCTCGTCAAGCGGGAACTCCGTGATCACAACATCACCCTTCTCCTGGGTAATGCCCACCTTAACCAGCTGACGCAGCACGTTCACGTGCAGCACTTCACCGGTGCCGCTGGGTGTATCCACCACGTCACCTTCATCGGGCAGATTCTTGGTGAGCTCTTCATATGTGCTTTCTTCGTATTTCAAACAGCACATCAAACGACCGCAGGTACCGGAGATCTTGGTGGGGTTCAAAGAAAGGTTCTGATCCTTCGCCATTTTAATGGATACCGGTGCAAAATCGGTCAGGAAGGTAGAGCAGCAGTAGGGGCGTCCGCAAATACCAATGCCGCCGCCCATCTTGGTCTCATCACGCACACCGATCTGACGCAGTTCGATACGGGTTCGGAACAAAGAAGCCAGATCCTTTACCAATTCACGGAAGTCCACACGACCATCCGCAGTAAAGTAAAACAGGATCTTATTGCCGTCGAAGGTATATTCCACATCCACCAGATGCATTTCCAGACCGTGATCAGCGATCTTGCCCAGACAGATATCAAAGGCTTCCTTTTCGGCCTGCAGATTTTTATTATAGGTTTGTTTATCTTCTTCAGTGGCTTTGCGGATCACGCTGCGCAAAGGCGCAACGATATCCTCTTCACCGGCCAGTCGCGGATTGGTCACTACCAGACCATACTCCACCCCGCGGGCGGTTTCCACAATTACATATTCGCCCTTTTCAATACGAAAGGGACCGGGACTAAAATAATAGATTCGGCCTGCATGGCGGAATCGTACTCCAATTACAGTTGTCAAAATAATCCTCCATATAAGTGCGGCTATCAATTCGCCGTCTTACTCTTTATTTAAGTTCCATCAACAAACAGTCGATGGCCAACGCTGCATTGGCATTGGCTTTTAATTTTTTATGAATATCCAGCACCTTATCGGTGATCTGAATGAGCTTTCGATCGTCATAATAGGAAGCCATCGAAGCAATGGTTTCCATTTGATCGGCGCACAAAACCTGCGCCGGATCCCGGGTCTCCCTATATACCAGGATATCCCGATACCATATGAGCAGCAGCGAAAACAGTGCTTCCTGCTCTCCTTTGAATTGGTCCCAAAGCTGAGACCCCTTCATCACCTCCAGCTGAGAAAGCTGAGGGATTTGGCTCAGAAATTTGAACAATTCCTGCCGCATTTCTTCAAAGCTTTCATCTTCACACAGCTTCAGAGCTTGTCCAATGGAGCCTTGAGCAAAAGCAGCGGCAATGGCTGCCCTTCCTGTGTCCACGCCGCGTCTGGCAAGTTCCGCCCGTACCACCTTGGTATCCAAAGGTTGCAGACTGATTTTAACACATCGTGACAGGATCGTGGGTAAAAAAGAGGCCGCACTCTCGGCCAGCATAATAATAAGACCGTAGGCCGGTGGCTCCTCCAGGGTTTTCAGCATGGCATTCTGCGCCTCAATGGTGAGACGCTCCGCCTCTTCGATCACATAGATCTTATACTGGCTGCCGTAAGGACGAATGCTGATGTCCTTTACCAGCTCGTCACGGATCTGCTTAACGGAAATGGTGTTTTTATCTTCCAGTGCTCTGATCCGCTTCACATCCGGATGGTTGTCATGATCAAAACTGCGGCAGGACTGACACCGCATACAACAGTCCCGATATCCACCGGATCTTGTGATCGGTTCGCTGCACAGAAGCGTTTTGATAAAGGCATTGGCCAGTGTCGTTTTTCCCACTCCGTGGGTTCCTTCTATTAAATAGGCATGGCTCATCTGCCGGTCAGCGAGCGCTGCCTGCAAATGAGCCTTTGCTCCGTCATGTCCAAGTATTGCAGAAAAAGAGGCTCCCTCTCTGCTCAACTGATCAGCCATAGGGAGCCCCTCCTCTCAAAATCAGAATTTGTGGAACTGCTCTACGTCAACAACAAATACG
>JAZQUJ010000117.1:0-10144 GCA_045631245.1 Bianqueaceae bacterium | reverse complement strand
TCCGACTTCATTTGATGTTGCCCTACATCGGTGGCGATCACAGTGTTCTCATCTTTGATCTCATTGATCACATCAAATATCTGTTTAGGAGTGATCGCAGATTTTGCATGAGCCTCGTTTTCAGCCGCAATCACTTTTCCTCTGGCAATATACCCTTCGATCATCTGCTGCCACTGAGGATGCTGCTTCTTTTCACAACGTTCCAGAATTCGGGTAAAGGAGGAAACGATATTTCCCACCAAGCCCACATTAACACGTACATTCTTATTAATTTCAGAAAGATCCGCATCGAGCTGAATGATTTTCGCTGTTTTCGCATATTTTGACACATTTCCAGTGGCCCGATCACTAAAACGGACACCTACACCAATGATCAGATCCGCATCTTTATTTGCCATAGAAGAAGCATAGTGACCATGCATACCCTCCATACCGAGAAAGCGTTCATAGGAGTTGGACATCGTGGACAATCCCATAAAGGAACACCCCACATAACCATCGATTTTTTCCGCCAGAGCCATGATCTCTTTTGCCAAACCGGCACCCGCAGCTCCGCCACCGATATAAATATACGGACGTTCTGCCTTGTTGATCAATTCCACCGCACGATCGATATCCGCATCATCCGCCAGTGCCTGCTCCTGATAGGACACGATTCCCCGGGGTTCAAAATCCGCCATGGCCATTTGAACATCCTTTGGAATATCAATCAAAACCGGACCGGGGCGGCCGGATTTTGCCACCTGAAAGGCCTCTCTGATCGTGTCCGCCAATTCATCCACATCTTGCACAAAATAATTGTGCTTCGTAATAGCCATGGTAATACCGGTGATGTTGATCTCTTGAAAACTATCTTTTCCAATGAGTGATGTGGGCACATTGCCGGTAATTGCGACAACCGGAATGGAATCCAGCATCGCAGTTGCAATACCTGTGACCAGGTTAGTAGCACCGGGACCGGATGTAGCGATCACGACACCCACTTTACCGGTAACACGGGAATATCCGTCTGCCGCATGAGCAGCTCCTTGTTCATGAGCTGTCAGCACATGATGGATCCGATCCTGCGCTTTGTAAAGTTCATCATATATATTTACGACTTGTCCGCCGGGATAGCCGAAAACATCGGTTACTCCCTGCTCAACCAGCGTTTCAATTACGATCTGAGAGCCTGTTAATTTCATGGCAGTCCACAATACCTCCATATTACTCATTAAAGGTAAATGATAGCATAAGAACATTTGATTGTCAACAAAAGAGCCCTGTTTTTATCTTCCTTTTCCTGCTAAATCTGCCTTTCTCTCCCCCTTTTTATTTTCTTTTTATTTCCTGTAAAAACACAAAAATAACACGTGCATTTTTTTAAATTTTGTGATATAATAAGGGGTCATTATTATAGACTTGTACGTATTCTATATTGTCAGTCGTATGAACATTTTGCGCTTTCAGCGCATATATCAACAGATCATTTATAAGAAGGTAATTATATGAAAAAAATACATTTTATCGGAATCGGCGGCATCAGCATGAGCGGTATTGCTCAAATCATGAAAAGCCGCGGTTATGTGGTCAGCGGTTCTGATCGCAGTGAAACCGATATCACAAGACATCTGGTAACCTCTGGCATTTCCGTATGCATCGGACAGAAAGCTGAGAATATTACTCCTGATATGGATATCATTGTGTATACCGCTGCGGTTCATGAGGATAACCCTGAATTAATTGCCGCTCGTGCCAGCGGTGCCCGTGTGATCGAACGTGCTGTCATGCTGGGCGAATTATTGGACGAATTTGCCGTTCCCGTTGGCGTAGCAGGAACCCATGGTAAAACAAGTACCAGCAGTATGCTTGCCTATATTTATATGGCTGCTGATCTGGATCCTTCCGTGGCCATTGGCGGTATTTTGCAGAATCTCGGTGCGAACTATCGGGTGGGCCATGGTGATCATATGCTGATCGAAGCCTGTGAATATTGCGACAGTTTCCTGCACTTTCATACCAAATATAACATCATTACTAATATTGAGGCAGAGCATCTAGATTATTTCAAGGATCTGGCCGATATTCAGGATTCATTCCGTGAATATGTGGCAGGCATGAGAGAAGACGGTACCCTGATTACCGCTGCAGATTGTGCCCACCTGTTTACCGATCTGCCGGTTCGCCTGCTCACTGTATCGCTCGATGAACCCGCTGACATCACCGCCGCTAACATCGAGCACCATACTGATGCTTTAGGATCTGCCTTTGATTTGATCTATCAAGGTAGCAATCTTGGTCGTTTAGATATTTACGTACCTGGTCGACACCTGATTTTTGATGCACTTTGTGCCGCCGGAGCGGCAATCGCCGAAGGTCTTCCCTTTGACGCGATCCGTCAGGGTCTGGCAAATTATAAGAGTACTCAGAAGCGTTTTGAATATAAAGGCGATTATCATGGTGCCAAGGTAGTGGATGACTATGCTCATCACCCCTCCGAGATCAAAGCTACCATGCTGGCTGCTCAGGAAGTTCCTCATAAGGACTTGTATGTTGTGTTCCAGCCTCATACTTTTAGCCGTACCATCGCGTTTTTTGATGACTTTGTTTCGACTCTTTCTATGGCTGATCATGTGATCCTAACGGATATCTATTCAGCCCGAGAAGAGGATACCGGTGCAGTCAGCTCCGGTATGTTAGCCGAAGCAATCGCCAAAAACGGCACCGATGTCCATTATTTTCCAACGTTCGATGAAATTGAAAAATTTCTTGAAAAAAACATTTCCACAAAGGATTTGTTGATAACTATGGGGGCTGGAAATGCCGTAGTTGTCGCAAATCATCTGCTTTCGAAAAAGTAATCCACATTATCCACAATGTTCGCCCCAGAACATTTATTCCCCATCTTGTGGATAACCTTCGTTTCATTGTGGATAACTTAAAAATCCTGTAAAGCTGATGAATAAAGGCTTAGCGACCACTTGAACTCTATTTTTAACGAGTTATCCACTTTTATGTGGATAACTCGTTTTTGTCTTACGGTGGATTTCACTCCTCTTCCCAAAAAACACTTTTTGATGTATAATTACTGTTGCAAAAATGGATTTCTTTCGACATCCGTCCCTATGAATCCATAAATTAACAGAAAGTTGGGGATCATCATGCCGGCACTCTTATTTCATCCTTCCAAAGCCGATTACGCAACACCAATTGCAGACGATTTTATTTTAAATAAAATGCCTATGGCCAATGGTAATTATGTGAAAGTATATTTGTATGTCTTTCACCATTTTTTGCGTGCCGCCGGTAATCCTGCAGCCGTATTTTCCACCAAAGATACCGCTGCTACTTTAGGCATGTTGGAGTCCGATATTCTACAGGCATTGCAGTATTGGCATGAACAACAGGTACTTTCTCTGACTCGAGATGGTGAGCAACTCTGGCTCTCCTTCCCCCCCTATCACAGTACCGTCCCCACTGATCCCGATCCAAAGGGCTTTAACTCCGATTCTGGTAAAGTTGTTCGAGTAGAACATAAGCCCACCTACTCTCCCGAGGAAATCAGCATTTATGAACAAAATCCAGTAATTAAAGATTTGTTCGCTTCTGCCTCTCAGTTACTTGGCGAGCAGTTCAGTTTTCCTAATCTGTCCCTTCTGTTCAGTTTTTACGATTATTATCGCTTACCTGTTAATGTAATTAAATTCTTAATGGAGTATTGCATCCAAAATGGAAACCGCAATTTGCGCTATATGGAAAAGGTAGCTCAAGACTGGTCTGATCGTGGCATTGCTACAGTAGAGGCCGCCCGTTCCCATATTCGCCGTTTCGATGTATATCGCCCGATCTTAAAGGCTTTCGGAATTACTTCTCGTCAGCCCAGCGAACAGGAAATCGAAATCATGGAACGCTGGCTGTATCAATACGGCTTGAGTTTAGATCTGGTTGTGGAAGCTGCTTCTCGTACTCTGGCTAAAACCGGAAAACCGGCTTTTAATTATGCAGAATCCATCATTAAAAACTGGGCAGAGCAGCAAGTACGCACTTTAGAAGATGTATCTCGCTTGGATGAGGCTTTTGCTTCCAAACAAGCTTCCGGTAATACTACTCCGTCCCCTTTGACTCCCCGTCAGCCCAAAGGTACCTTTCACACATATAACACTCGTGATTGGGATTTTGACAGCATTGAGCGCCGAGCTCAAACCCAGCTCTATTCCCAGGAGCGTCCCTAATACATATAAATCATCCGTAATTTGATTCAAAGGAGGTCCGGCCATGTCTATTTCCGATACCCGTATTTCTAACCTACTGCGTGAATACGAAGAAATCCGTTCTGCTGCTGAAGCTGCAGCTCGTGACCGTAAACAAATGATCTATACCCGTATTCCTCGCATTCAAGAAATCGATCAGGAGCTGGATTCCTTTGGTCTTCGTGCCGTTCAAACCTATCTGCGCAGTGGGCAAAATAAAGAACTAGTATTAAGTACCTTAAAACAAAATAACGAAAAATTACTGGCAGAAAAATCACAGCTTTTAGTCCAGTATGGTTTTCCTACTAACTTTTTAGAAATTCAATACCGTTGTGATCTATGTAAAGACACCGGTTATGTTGATGGCAAAAAATGTCGCTGTCTGCAGCAGAAATTGATCGAACAAGCCTACGATACTTCCAACATCAAATCTGTACTGAAGCGCGAAAATTTTTCCACTTTTAATTTGAACCGTTTTTCCAATGAACCCCTTGTCGGTGAGCCCTTGACTCCCTTGGAAAATATTAAATTGATCCGTGATCGTGTATTTTCCTATGTTCAAAACTTCCCGAACTCTGTTCCGGCCAATCTACTCTTTTACGGTACCACCGGAACCGGAAAAACCTTTTTCTGTAACAGCATTGCCAAAGCGCTGTTGGACCGTGGTTATACGGTATTATATATGACAGCCTATGAATTATGCAGTGCCTTTGAGGCCTTTCGCTTCCGCGACAAAAGCCGTCCTCTTTCCGATGACGCCTCTATTCAGGATCTGATCCAGAATATTGACCTTTTGATTATCGATGATTTAGGAACCGAATTCAGTACGGCACTTTCTGTTTCTGATCTTTTCTATTGTGTAAATCAAAGAATTCTGCTGCAGAAAGCCACCATTATTTCTACCAATCTGAATTTGAGTCAGATTTCCAAGGTCTACTCCGATCGTATGTTTTCTCGCATCTCAGGCAACTATCAGTTACTAAAACTTTTTGGTCCTGACCTTAGATTGCAGTTTTGATTTTTCATTTTAACACATTTTATTCTTTATCACTGGAAAAGCTCGCATCAAAATGATGCGAGCTTTTCCAGTGACTTTAATTTTCAGATTCATTTTTTTTCGGAGCTACGATAGAATTTTTGGGAGAATAAGTATGAATGGCATTGAGCAGTTTCTCATTGGGATCAAAGAAAACTCTGTAATCAATATCGCCCACCTTGGCCAAAATTACATAAGTATCTTCATTTGGCTCAGCTTTGCAGGCATAAATGGTTTTTCCGTATGTCTTTTCAAAGATCTCATGCTTATATTTTTCAATCAGAGCCGGAACGATCATGCGGCACTGTCTGCATTCGAAGGTCACCAAATGACGTCGAGAAGTCTGTCCATAGATTACATCAATATCCAAACTACCATCGGTATATATGTATTCATATTCCTTTGCGGTTTGACGCCACAAGGTCCATACGATCAACGCAATCGCCACAATCAGCACCGGAGTCACCAAATAGGTAATGTAGAATCCAAACAAGGAGGGAATTCCCAAAACCGCAATACCACACAACACAATAAAAATTCGACGGCGCATATCCTTCTGGGCATTTCCTCGTTTTACCATTTGTTCCAGAAACAATTCATCCATAGGTACATATTCCTCTTTCCTTAAATATTATAATACTCTACAAAGGAGCGTTTTGTATATTCGTAATCTACCGCGGCCATCAATTCTCTTGACGAATGCATCGCCAAAATCGGCACACCCATATCCATAATATGACAAGGTACATGCGCTGCCACCACCGGTCCCAAAGTCGAACCTCCACGAGAATCAGACTTATTCGTAAATTTCTGTACCGGCACACCTGCCTTTTTACAGATCATTTCATATACGCTATAATCACAGCTTTGAGTAACGTAACTTTGATTTGCAGAAAGTTTGATTACAGGGCCACCACCAAGCTGTGTCTTCAAAACAGGATCATGACGCTCGGGATGATTCGGATGAGTCGCATGAGCCACATCACCGGAAATCATGAAAGATTGCATGATATCATCGATGAACTGCTGACGACTTCTTCCCAATGCCATACTCAATTTTTCCAAAATAAAGGTGATTGTTCCGGTACCTGCACCCTGAGGTGTACGGCTTCCGCATTCTTCGTGGTCAAAGGCACACAACATATTGATACCATTGCCGCCCTTGGACTCCACCAAAGCCTTAGCAGCAGTATGTACCATTACCAGATCATCCAAACGGGGAGCGGACAAAAACTCCTCCTTAAAGCCAACCAGTTCCGGCTTTTCAGTCACATAAGTAAACAGATCAAAATCTAATATCTCCTCAGACGCAACATTCAGCTTTTCAGCCACAGCTTTCACGACCATCTGTTCCTGTTCTTCCGCCAGCCCGGAAACCAAAGCCCCCACCGGCAGCATATCCACTTGAGCATTTAATGCCAGACCATCATTTACACCACGATTCATATGGATCGCCAAATTGGGAATGAGCAGTACAGGTTTTTCCAAATCGATCAGCTCAGTACGAGGACTAAACACATTATCACTCTTTAAGGTCACACGACCCGCTAACGAAAGAGGACGATCCAACCAGGTACTGAAAATAGGACCACCATAAACTTCCACATTCAACTTGCAGTATCCGTTTTGATTGATCTGACTACCGGGTTTAATACGAAAACAAGGCTGATCCGTATGAGCACCAATCATACGATATAAAGGCGCCTGTACTTTGCTCATATCTTCCGGAATCGTAAAAGCAATGCACGCTGAATCCCAAAGGGTCACATAATATTTGCCTCTCTCTTTTACCTTCCAGGCATCATGAAGCGGCAATTGTTCAAAACCAGCCTCATTGAACATATTCTTCAAATTTTTCACCGCATAAAAAGAAACCGGTGATTTTTCTAAGTATTTCATAAAATCCTTCATGAGTTCATTCTCCTTTTATTTTGATGTGACAGACTCACAATATGCGCGAATCACACAATTTTCACAATTAGGTTTTCTGGCACTGCAGCATCTTCTTCCATGGAAGATCAACAAATGATGACAAAGCGTCCAAAGATCACGATCGATCGCTTCCATCAGCTGTTGCTCTGTTTTTTCTACATTCTCTGCATGGGCCAGACCAATTCGATTGGAAACTCTAAACACATGAGTATCCACCGCTATCGCCGGCGCTCCAAATGCATTTGACATCACCACATTGGCCGTTTTACGGCCTACTCCGGACAGAGTCGTGAGCTCATCCATCGTTCGCGGTACTTCACCATGAAAATCATTTGCCAACTGCCTAAACAATAAATACAGATGATCCGCCTTGGAATTATAAAAACCAAGGGTGCGAATATACTCTTTAATTTCGTCCTTAGATAACTGCAGCAATGCCTCCAGATTCGGACAATCTGCAAATAGTTTTGCCGTAACCTTATTCACTTGTTTGTCAGTAGTTTGTGCTGAAAGAACCGTTGCAATCAGTAGCTGCAGCGGTGTTTCAAAATCCAGCTCACATCTGACATCCGGATACTCTTCTTTAAGTCTATTTACAATTTCTCGTACACGTTCTGTCAAAATCGTACTCCTTAATCGTATCAAAAACTTTTCCGATCAACTCTGTCGATCCTCACTTTGTTCTATTATACACTCAGCCTTTACTGGATTCAAGCTAATTTTTTGTGAACAAATCTGCTGAAACAATAATCGCTTCATGTCCCAGTACCATCCAAAAAACTGCGATCCACTCGCCTACATATGATTTGACCGCGATTATACATAATCCCAACAGTATGATCGCATACAGAATAATTAATCCTCCCTTGCAGATCCTTCTTTTCTTTACATCATTCTGCGCTCCGGACAAGTCCGAATATCCCAAAGAAACCGCTAGGGGTATCAAGCCCAAAGCTCTGTAAGACATATCATTTTTCATTTCTAAAAGTGGCCACCACTGCGGCATATTCAACCAATTCCCCTCTACTCCCTGCAAAGCTACCAGAATCCCCACCGGTACCGGCCAAAATCGACAGATTCCGCTCTCCGTTATTACTCTTCCTTTACTACGACCATAGAGCGCCACCGTATGCTGTCCGCCTACAAACAACACTAACAGCCCCTCCGCTAAATGCAAAACCCCTACAAGTCCACAAATCCCAACCCCATCCGCGGATATACCGAACAGGGTGCAAAGCACCAACATGACACCGGCACCATAGGATAAACATAAATAACGTGGACGCAGTAAAGAAAGCAGCATAGCCATGGGCCCCATAAGATACAATGCAATTCCCGGCTGAATCGATAATCCAAAAACAGTGGTAAGATAGATGGCAAAAAATCCAGCCACCAATCCTTCCAATGAAGAAGCCAGTGCTAAATATCCTGCACTGGCTTTATCCCATTCGTATTGTAAATAGTATCGATAAGTGAACCAAATTGTCAGCCAAAATATCGGACTGATCACGGTGACCCCCATAGTTTTGAGGCTAATTCCAATGAGCACACCCAGTTGATCGATTTGCTGCATTTTCCACCCATGTTTCCCATTTAATGTCCCATTTGTGTTTTGAGTGCCTCTAACGCTGTTTGCAGCTGAATGTCCTCCTCTTTCGATGTAAGCTGAGCAAATTCCGTTCCCACCGGCAAATCAATCTCAATATCAGGCTTTATACCGATTTGATGAATATAGTTTCCATTTGGAGTATAATACTTAGCCATGGTAATTTTAATGGCAGTATCATCTTCAAAGGCCGATGTCACCTGAACGATACCTTTTCCATAAGTTGTTGTTCCAACCAAAACACCAACTTCCATATCTTGGATCGCACCTGCCATGATTTCTGATGCACTGGCCGAATTTTCATTCACGAGCAATACCAGCGGCAGATCCAAATACGGATCATTAGATGATTCATATATTTCTCGTTCACCGTTTTTATCTTCTGTATATGTGATAATGCCGGCAGGCACTAATTCATTCGTTACTTTTTGTACTACATCCATACGCCCGCCCGGATTGTCACGCAGATCCACGATCAATCCCTGCAAATCCTCTGATTTCAATTCTTCTAATGCTGTTTTAAATTGTTCGGTGGTCACTCCATCAAAACTTTTGATCTGAATATACCCGATCCCAGTCTCCAACCACTCACTTTCCACCGTATGTGACTCAATAGTACGTCTGATTACCTCCACACTATCCTCGGTGTCGGTTAATGCATCCACATAGGTAATAACAACCTTCGTTCCTTCTTCACCTTTTATTAAACTCACAATTCCTTCCAATTCAAGGGATCTCACATCCTGTCCGTTGGCACCAATAATCAGATCCCCTACCTGGAGTCCAGCCTCATAGGCCGGTCCTGTCTCCTCAACACTTGTGATTTCCGCACCGCCATCTTGTGACAAACGTACAGTTACACCAATTCCAACATATTGCCCGGAACTGGATTCTTGATATTCTTGATATTCTTCTTCGTCGTAATATCGCGTATATTTATCCCCCACAGCGGAAACCAAACCATGAAAAGCTCCATCCAAAAGCTCTTGATCATTCAAGCTTTCTAAGTAATGTTCATCCAGTTTACACATTAGCGCATCGACCTTATTTACCAAAGATTTCGCCTGCGCGGGTGTCAAACCGCCGTTTTTCCATATTGTCAAGGCAGCAGGCTGTCCAAAACAACAAATAACCGCCATAAGCATAGCACAAAACAACATTCCGGAGAAAAAACCCTTACGCCAAATTCTCTTTACATTGTCCCGTTCCTGTTTTTCTTCCTCATTTGTTATCAGATTCTCCGTTAACGGTTTCTTACCAGCCATTATATACCTCCATTAAGCAATCTACCATTCCAATACTCTTCTTTGATTTTATGCAATCAAATCAATTATATTCACT
>JAZQUJ010000116.1:0-8818 GCA_045631245.1 Bianqueaceae bacterium | reverse complement strand
CCATCGGTCAGGAAGTTGAAGCTAAGGTTATCGACTTCAACGAGGAAGCTAAGCGCATCAGCTTGAGCATGAGAGAGCTGGAGCCCGAAGTAGCTGCTGAAGAGGCTGAGGTTACTGAGGAATAAAAAAGTTTGCCTAGGGCAACTTTAAGAAGAACCTGCGGTTCTTCGCAGAATTGCGTGTTGACGCAATTTCCTATAGAATTAAAAGGGCTGTTGCGTATACAACGGCCCTTTGATTTTCTTATTTATTTTGACTCAAATACACGGGGAAGGAGTCGGCTATGCGGACCATTGAAACTATTTTAAATCAAACGGCCCAACAGGAACAGGATCAGTTGGACGCTTGGCGACTTTTAGGCGATCCGGAGCAAGTGGTTTTCGTTGACATCGAGACCACTGGCTTTTCGCGTCTTTATGATAGCATTTATCTGATCGGCCTGGTGTATTTGGAAGAAGGCCACTTTGTGGCTAAACAATATTTAGCCGGCAGCCTTGCCGACGAGGTTCAGGTTTTGGAAAAAGCCTTGGATCAGCTGCAAAACTTCAAGATTTTTGTTACCTATAATGGTGATATGTTTGACCTTCCTTTTATTGAAGAAAGAGCGAAACGACTGCGGACTTGGAGAGAAACCGACCGTAGTTTGTGGGAAAACTACCGCTCGGTGGACCTGATGCGGCGGTATCGCATTCATCAATCATTCTTTGGATGGCCTAACATGAAGCTGAAAACGCTGGAAGCCTTTTTAGGGATCGATCGACGTGATCCCTTTGATGGAGGACAGCTGATCGAAGTCTTTTACGAGTACGCACGCACCGACGATGAACGACTGGAAAAAGTGCTGCTGCTTCATAATTACGAAGACATTGTATACCTGCTGCCGCTGCTGAAGATCGAACAGTTTATGTCAGATCTTAAAACGGCACAGATCGAAGAAGTGCGCTATGAAGACGGTGAACTTCTAGTGATGTGGGATCGTTCTTTTTCGCTGAGCCATCATGCACGAATGGCACTGAATCGTAAAAAGCGAAAAGATCCAGACTACCCTAAAGCGGAATTTATATTTGATGCAGGAAATCGCTGCAGCAGGATTCTGCTTCCCTGGTGCTGTGAACCGGTCTATTACTATTTGCCGAATGCAAAGGATTATTACTTTTTGCCGGAAAGAGGAGAGATCGTTCACAAATCTCTGGCCTATGATGTACCCAGCAGTGAAAGGCGAAAGGCTAAGTCCTGCGAATGTGTGCTGAGTGGTCAAGGCAGTTTCGTGCAGGCACTTCCGGCGATCGCCGGCATAGAAAGTACGGCAGGTAGCGTACTGCGAAGTTATAAAAAGGCATATAAAGATGCCGATATTTATGTGGAAGAAAATGAATTAAAAGTGTGGTTGAGCACTCAAAAGCCGGAGAGGGCTGCTGAGTGGGTGCGACAGTTTTTTGAACTATTATGACCGGTGAACCGGATTTGCTAGAGGAGAATGATGATGGGACGACATAATTTACGACCTGAGTATATAGAAGAAGGACGCGAGGAGGCGGAGCGTCAGCGTGCGATTATTGAGCAGCTGAAGGGCCGCAGTGATGTGCCTAAGAGCTATTTTGTGGTGACCATGGGCTGCCAGATGAATGCCCGTGATTCGGAAAAGTTGGTGGGTATTTTGGATGAAATCGGTTGCAAGGCCAGCGAGACCGAAGAGGCCGCGGATCTGGTGATCTATAATACCTGCTGCGTGCGTGAGAATGCGGAGCAGAAGGTATATGGTCGATTGGGCTACCTGAAGAGCTTTAAAAAGAAGAATCCCAATATGAAGATCGCTCTCTGCGGCTGCATGATGCAGGAGAAGGTGGTACTGGATAAACTGAAAAAATCCTATCCGCAGGTGGATCTGATTTTTGGTACCCATAATATTTATAAATTTGCAGAGCTGCTGCAGGCAATGCTGGACAGTCAGGGACGCATCATTGATATTTGGCAGGAGCATCAGGAGATTGTGGAGGACCTGCCCTCCATTCGTAAGCACAGCTTTAAGGCTTCGGTGAATATCATGTATGGCTGCAATAATTTCTGTACGTATTGTATTGTGCCCTACGTGCGTGGCCGTGAACGCAGCCGTAAGCCGGAGAATATTCTGGCAGAGATCCGCAGTTTGGTGGCAGATGGTGTTAAGGAAATCCAGCTGCTGGGTCAAAATGTGAATTCCTATGGTAAGAATTTGGAGAATCCCATCAGCTTTGCGCAGCTGTTGGAGCAGGTGAACGAGATCGAAGGGCTGGAGCGGATCCGCTTTATGACTTCGCATCCGAAGGATCTGTCCCAGGAGCTGATCGATGCCATGGCAAAACTTGATAAAGTATGTCCGCATTTTCATCTGCCGCTGCAGTCCGGCAGCAGCCGTTTGCTGCAGGTGATGAATCGCCATTATGATCAGGAAAAATATTTGGACATTGTGCGCCGGCTTAAAGAGGCTGTGCCGGAGGTGTCCATTACCACCGATATTATTGTAGGTTTCCCCGGTGAAACCAGAGAAGATTTTCTGGAGACTTTGAAGGTAGCCGAGGCTGTTCGCTTTGACGGCGGTTTTACATTTATCTATTCGAAACGCGAGGGTACCCCTGCCGCCACCATGGAACAAGTGGATCCGGAAGAGGCAAAACAGAATTTTGATGAACTACTGGAAGTGATGAACCGCATCGGCTATGAAAATAACCAGAAGTGGGTGGGCCGTACTGTGAAGGTGTTGGCAGAGGAAGTAAGCAAGAATGATTCACGTATGCTGAGCGGCCGCACCGAGCATAATATTCTGGTGCATTTCGTGGCGAATCAAAGTCTGCTGGGCCACGTTGTTGAAGTGAAGATTACAGAAGCTACCGCGTTCTACATGTCAGGAACAATGTTGGAGGGTACGATTTAAAGCGAAGCTTTAAATCGGCAAGTTGCATCAACGCTGCAACTTGCGCGGTAGGATAGATTATAATCGTTGGAGGCAATTGTGAGTAAACTGACCCCTATGATGGAACAGTATCTGGAAGTCAAGAAGACGATTCCGGACTGTTTGTTATTCTTTCGCTTAGGCGATTTTTATGAGATGTTTTTCGAGGATGCGGTGACTACCTCCCGGGAACTGGAGCTGACCCTCACCGGCCGCAGCTGTGGCCAGGAGGAGAGGGCACCCATGTGCGGTGTACCCTACCATTCTGCCGAAAATTATATTCAGCGTCTGGTGCAAAAGGGCTACAAGGTTGCTATCTGTGAGCAGATGGAGGATCCGCGCCTGGCCAAGGGCCTGGTGAAGCGCGAGATCACCCGTATCGTTACGCCCGGTACTACCATGAATGCCGATAACATTGGCGAAAGCAATAACTATATTATGTCGGTGAACCGTATTGCCGACAGCATCGGCCTTGCTGTGGCGGACATCACCACCGGTGAGTTTTTGGTAACGGAGTTCGCTGAGGAAGAAAAACTATGGGATGAGGTTGCCAAGTTCCGTCCCTCTGAAATTCTGGTCAATGAAGAAATTCAAAACATGCAGAGTCTGGATCTGGACCGCATGAAGGAACGCATGGATCTGTATGTGAACACCTATGCGCCCTATCATTATCAATATCAGCGCAGCAAGGAACTACTGCTGCGTCAGTTCAAGGTGCTTCATTTGGAGGGCCTTGGTTTAGATGGCATGGACATGGGGGTTACCGCTGCCGGTGCGCTGCTGGAATACCTGACCGATACCCAAAAGCGTGAACTGACCCACATCAATCAGGTGCGTACCTACTCGGTGCAGGAGTACATGATTCTGGATATGGCTACCCGACGCAATCTGGAACTGACAGAAACCATTCGCGACAAGAGCCGCAAGGGGAGCCTTTTGTGGGTACTCGATCACACCCAGACCGCCATGGGCGGAAGACGTTTGCGCAAATGGCTGGAACAACCGTTGATCCACAAGACTGCTATTGATAATCGCCTTGCCTGCGTGGAGTGCTTTGCTGACGACCCGATGATCAGTGCCGAATTGAAGGAGACACTGGGCGAAATTTATGACATGGAACGTTTGATGGGCCGTATCAGTTACGGTACTGCCAATGCCCGGGATCTGTTGGCGCTGAAGAATTCACTTAGATCTTTGCCCGGCATCCGAATGATGCTGGCTGACTTGACCGCAGAAGGCTTTACCAAACTCTATGAGGATCTGGATCCGCTGGAAGATATTTGCCAGCTTCTGGAGGAGGCCATCGATGAAGAGCCTCCGGTGAGCATTCGAGAAGGTGGCATTATTAAATCCGGCTATAATGAACAGGTAGATAAATTCAGAAATGCAGCCGTTGACGGTAAGAGCTGGCTGGCAGAACTGGAAGCAAAAGAAAAAGAAGCCACCGGAATTAAGAATCTGAAGGTGGGTTACAACCGAGTATTTGGTTATTACATCGAGGTCAGCAAAGGTCAGTCCCATATGGCACCGGATCGTTTTATCCGCAAACAGACCCTGACCAACGGTGAACGATATATTACCGAAGAATTAAAAGAAATCGAAGATACCCTGCTGGGCGCAAAGGAAAAGGGAGAAGCTCTGGAATACGAGATCTTCTGTCAGATTCGCGATCAGGTGGGTAGTGCCATGGTGCGTGTACAGAGAACGGCCGACGCTGTAGCTGAACTGGATGCCCTGCGTTCATTGGGAGAGGCAGCCTATCGCAATCACTATGTGAAGCCGGAGATTTTACCGCCCGGCAAGGAGATCCGCATCGAAAATGGTCGCCATCCTGTGGTGGAACAGATGATTCCGGAAAATACTTTTATTCCCAACGATACCTTCTTAAGTCAGGGACGCGACCGCATTGCCATCATCACCGGTCCCAACATGGCCGGTAAGTCCACCTACATGCGTCAGGTGGCAGTGATCGTATTGATGGCTCAGATCGGTTCTTTCGTGCCGGCGGATATGGCCCATATTTCCATTGCGGACCGGATATTTACCCGTGTGGGTGCTTCCGACGATCTAGCTCGTGGACAGTCGACCTTTATGGTAGAAATGAGCGAAGTATCCAACATTTTGCGCCATGCCACCGAACATAGTTTATTGATTTTGGACGAGATCGGCCGTGGTACTTCTACCTTTGATGGCCTCAGTATTGCCTGGGCTGTGGTGGAGTATATCAGCGATAAAAAAATCGTGGGTGCCAAGACTCTGTTTGCTACCCATTATCATGAATTGACCCAACTGGAGGGACAACTCTCCGGTGTGAAGAATTATTGTGTTGCTATTAAGGAAAGCGGCGACGATGTGATCTTTTTGCATAAGATCAATCCCGGCAGCGGTGATCAAAGTTATGGTATCGAAGTAGCTAAGTTGGCCGGTCTGCCCCATTGGGTACTGGACCGCGCCCATGAAATTCTGGATGAGCTGCTGGATCATGATATCGCCAAGCGAGCTTCCAACATTGTGGCTAAGTCTTCTGCTTCTGATCCGGACGATGCGGATAATGAGGAGCAAATGTCCCTTTTCGCGCCTGGCGCGGAAAGCGGCGAGGCCGCAAATTTGGCCACGGCTACAGTTTCGTCGTCTCAAATGGCGGTGATGCAGGAATTGCAGGAAATCGATGTGAATCGATTGACGCCTTTGGAAGCGATGCAGCTGATTTACGATTGGCAGGAAAAAGTGCGCAGTCTGTAAAAATTCTCAAGACTACACGTACGAATGAATAAGGAGGGAAACTATGCCACAGATTCGGCTTTTGGATCAGGCTACGATCAATAAAATCGCAGCGGGCGAAGTAGTGGAGAGGCCGGCTTCCATTGTGAAGGAACTGGCAGAAAACGCGGTGGATGCGGGTGCTACACAGATCACAGTGGAAATTAAAGAGGGCGGTATTGGCTATATTCGCATTACCGATAATGGTTGCGGCATTGAAGCAGAGCAGATCCGCACGGCTTTTTTGCGGCATAGTACCAGCAAGATCCGAAAGGTGGAAGACCTTTTGGAGAGTCTAACCTTGGGCTTTCGTGGTGAGGCTTTAGCCAGTATTGCTGCTGTAGCTCGAGTGGAGATGCTGACCAAGCCGGCCAAAGCGCTGACGGGTATTCGTTATGTGATCGAAGGCGGCGTGGAAAAGGTATGGGAAGAGGTGGCCTGTCCCACAGGCACGACTATGCTGGTGGAGAACCTGTTTTTCAATACACCGGCCCGGAAAAAGTTTTTGAAAAAGCCTACGGCGGAGGGGGCAGCGATTACCGATTTAATGCAGAAGATGGCGTTGGGCCATCCGGAGATCTCCTTCCGATATTTAAATGGTAAAAAAGAGCCCACGCTGTTTACGCCGGGCAAAAACGATTTAAAAAATTGTATTTATGCAGTTTATGGACGTGAGTTGCTGGATAAGATGCTGCCACTGCAGGGCGAGATCGCTCTGGGGGAGGAAGGCGATCCGGAGGCGGCTAATAAAAAGATTCGCGTGCGGGGCTTTATCAGTCGTCCGCAGATGACTAGAGCAAACCGAACCTATCAAAACTTTTTTATCAATGGACGTTATATTCGCAGCGTCTTACTGGAAAAGGCACTGGATGAAGCTTATAAAGATTTTATCGTGCCGGGGCAGTTTCCGGCAGTGGTGCTGCATTTAGATATGGATCCGGATGCGCTGGATGTGAACGTACATCCCACCAAAATGGAGGTGCGCTTCATGCAGGAGGATGCCACACGGCGTGCTCTGTATGAGGTGGTACTGGATTGTCTGCGGGGCACGAATCTGATTAGTCGCGTGGGCAGCTTTTATAAGGAAGAGAAAACTGTGCCTGCGGTGAAAGCAGAACAATCTGTGACGAATAAAACAGGACAAGTGGATACACAGAAAGAGGCGAAGTCAGGCGCGCTGCAGCCGGAAGTGACTAAAATGGGCTTCGATTTTTATAAACCAGCTGCTAAGCCAAGCCCGTGGCAAAAAAATGATCCGCCTAAGCGGATGACTATGAGTGCGGCTGATTTGGCAAAACTGGCGGAGTCGATCGATAAGCCGATTGAAATGGCTCCGGTGCAGTCTGAAAAGCCTGTATGGCCGCTATCTAAGCCGGATCCGAGTGTTCCCTTTATTGTGGAAGAGCCGGAAGAGCGTCCTGTTTATACCGGTGAGCAGATCAAGGTACATGAGGAAGTGGTTGAGCCGCAGTTGCCTGTGATTTTAGAAGAGGAAGCGACTGCTTATGTAGCACCGCCTAAAAAGCACAATCTGCGTCTGGTGGGACAAATTTTCCGCACGTACTGGCTGGCGGAAGAAGAGGATGTCTTCTATATTATAGATCAGCATGCTGCCCATGAACGTGTGTTATATGATCGTTTCCGGCAGATCCTGCGCGATGGTAAAATGGATTCACAGATATTGATGGAGCCCGCCGTGTATACGGTGAGTCCAAAAGCGGTGGCGGAACTGGATCAATATCAGTCTATATTTGAAAAGACCGGTTTCGAAGTGGAAGTGTTTGGTGAGGATGCGGTGATTGTACGTGCGGTTCCTTACATTTTCAATGGGGCTCTTCCGGCAGAGGATTTTACCAAAATGCTGGATATGCTGCAGGAGGGTAATATTGATACGGCTCGGGATCTTCTCATCGAGAAAATTGCCATGATGTCCTGTAAAGCGGCAGTTAAAGGCAATATGAATGTGACCGAAAAAGAAGCACAGGCGTTAGTGGATCAGTTGTTTGCATCGGAAAATCCCTACAACTGTCCCCATGGGCGTCCCACTATTATATCGATGACTCAATATGAAGTAGAAAGAAAGTTTAAACGCGTATGAAAAAGCAACCTTTACTCATTATTGCCGGACCAACGGCATCAGGAAAAACTGCCCTATCGGTGGAGCTGGCGAAACGTTTGAACGGTGAGATTATATCTGCTGATTCCATGCAGGTGTACCGCGGTATGGATATCGGCACTGCGAAGGTAACGGTCGAGGAGATGCAGGGGGTACCTCATCATTTGATCGATATCTTGGAACCCTATGAAGAATGGAATGTAATGGAATTTTGCCGCCTGGCGGCGGAAAAAATTGATGAGATCGTGTCTCGGGGAAAGCTCCCTATTTTGGCGGGGGGCACAGGCTTCTATATTCATGCGCTGGCGTACGGAGCGGAGTTTGAAGAGGAGACGAAGAGCGAAGTGCGAGAGCATCTGGAGCAACGCAGTGATGAGGATCTGTATGCATATTTGCAGCAGGTGGATCCGGCTAGTTGTGAGACGATCCATATGAATAATCGTAAAAGAGTGATTCGGGCGTTGGAGTATTATGAGCAGACGGGAAATCGTATGAGCGAGTTAAATGCACGGCTGAAGGAAAAGGAAGCGGTGTATGATCTGTGTTTTCTGGTACTGGATTTGGATCGGACTGTTTTGTATGAACGGATCGACCGCCGTGTTGACATTATGCTGGAGCAGGGGCTCGTGGAAGAGGTGCAAAGACTACGTGATGCCGGATACCATAGAGAAATGGTTTCGATGAAGGGCCTAGGGTATAAGGAAATCTTGGCATATTTGGATGGTGAGATATCACAGGAAGAGGCGGTGTATGTCCTTAAGAGGGATACACGGCATTTTGCCAAGCGCCAACTAACTTGGATGCGACGAGAAAAAGACGTGATCTTTTTGGAACGCGAGCCGGTGGAGTCGCTGGTGGATCGAGCTGAAAAAGTAGTGAAAGACCGTTTACTAGATCGCGTTTAGTGCAAGATGCACAAAGCTTGGGTGCATGCATTGTGCGGAATAGACTACAAGAGACAAAGTAAAAAAAAGACAAAAAAGGCGTTGACAAGGAAGTCGGATCGTAGCCAT
>JAZQUJ010000115.1:0-3235 GCA_045631245.1 Bianqueaceae bacterium | reverse complement strand
GGTTTCTGTAATCAAAATTGAAGTGGCTGAATATACTGCTAAAAAACGTCCGATGCCGGCGCGTGGATAATACATCATTGACAATCCAAATTAAATGGAATATAATTGATTTGTTAAAAGTTTACAAACTTTCATTCTATAAGAAGGAAAAGGTGATTTGATATGTACATGGACGATTACAAGCGTTGGTTAGCAGCCGACCTGGAAGATCCGGCCTTAACTGCAGAACTGCAGAAGATCGAAGGTCAGGATGAAGAGATTAAAGATCGTTTCGCAGTTGCTCTTCAGTTTGGTACTGCAGGTCTGCGTGGTGTGCTGGGTGCAGGTTCTAACCGTATGAACATTTATGTTGTACGTCAGGCCACTCAGGGCTTGGCTAACTGGGTAAAAACTCAGGGTGGAAATCAGCTGGTAGCTGTTTCCTACGATAGCCGTATTAATTCTGATGTATTTGCAAAAGAGACCGCACGCGTTTTGGCTGCCAATGGTATTAAGGTTCGCATTTATGATGCGCTAATGCCGGTTCCTGCTTTGTCCTTTGCAACCCGTTATTATGAGGCAAATGCCGGTGTTATGGTTACCGCATCTCACAATCCTGCTAAATATAACGGTTATAAGGCCTATGGTCCCGATGGATGTCAGATGACCGACGAAGCTGCTGCAGTTGTATATGCTGAAATTCAGAATACTGATATTCTGGAAGGTGCTAAGCTGATCGGCTTTGAAGAGGGCGTTGCTGCCGGTTTGATCGAGTATGTTGGCGATGACTGTAAAGAAGCTCTGTATGATGCTATCAAAGCCTGTTCCATTCGTCCCGGTCTGTGCAAGACTGCTGGTTTGAAGCTGGTTTATTCTCCGCTGAACGGTTCCGGTTTGGTTCCCGTTATGCGTGTACTGACCGACATCGGTATCGATGATATTACCATCGTTCCTGAGCAGAAGTATCCGGATGGAAACTTCCCCACCTGTCCTTATCCCAATCCTGAAATCTTTGAGGCTCTGCGTCTTGGTTTGGAATTGGCTGAAAAGAGTGGTGCTGATTTGATGCTGGCTACCGACCCCGATGCTGATCGTGTTGGTATTGCTATGAAGTGTCCGGATGGTTCCTATGAGCTGGTTTCCGGTAATGAAGTTGGTGTACTGCTTCTTGACTATATCTGCGAAGGTCGCATTGAAAAGGGAACCATGCCCAAGAATCCTGTAGCTGTTAAATCTTTGGTTTCCACTCCTTTGGCTGATGCTGTTGCCGCTAATTATGGCGTTGAAATGCGCAATGTACTCACCGGCTTTAAGTGGATTGGCGATCAGATCGCTCAGCTGGAAGCTGATGGTGAAGTAGAACGCTTTATCCTTGGCTTTGAAGAGTCTTATGGTTATTTGGCAGGTCCCTATGTTCGCGATAAAGATGCGATCATCGGTTCTATGCTGATCTGTGAAATGGCTGCTTATTATAGAAGTATCGGTTCTTCTGTAAAAGAACGTCTGGAAGCTATTTATGCTAAATATGGTCGTTATCTGAACAAGGTTGACTCCTTTGAATTCCCCGGACTGAGCGGTATGGATAAGATGGCCGGCATTATGGCTGATCTGCGTCAGAATCCTCCGGCTGCTATTGGTGAGTACAAAGTGACTAAGATTACTGATTACACCAAGACAGAAGAGACCGGTCTGCCTTCTGCTAATGTATTGGTATATGGTTTGGAAGGTGGCGCTACTGTAATTGTACGTCCTTCCGGTACTGAACCCAAGATCAAGACTTACTTCACTACTTTGGGTAAAGATCTGGCAGAAGCAGAGGCTCAAAAGGCTGCTTTGGCAGAAGCTTTGAAGCCTATCTTCGCGTAAAACTATATTTAAATTTATGGCAGGCGGCCAGTATGACCGCCTGCTTTACTATGTAATTTAAAAGATTGGAGAAATAAGAATGCTGATTGATTTACATGGTCATTCTTCCGGCATTAGCCGGTGTTGTCAAATCCCGGCGCCTGAGGTGCTGAAGGCTGCCAAAGATGCCGGTCTGGATGGAATCGTATTATCAAATCATTACCAGAAGGTCTATATTCCGGATGGTGACTATGCTGCTTTTGCCGAAAGATACTTGGAAGAATTTCGCTATGCTGAAAAATGTGCCAAGGAAATTGGGTGCAAGGTGTTTTTTGGAATTGAAGTTACAATGGAGAAACATAATCTGGCCCATTTGCTTGTGTACGGCGTTGATGAAGAGTTTGTGAGAAAGCATCCTGGAATGTTTGAATATACACAGGAAGAATTGTACCGCTTGGTAAAGGAAGCCGGCGGAGCTTTGGTACAGGCACATCCATTCCGTGGTCGCGATGGATTACTGGATGTTCGTTTTTTAGATGGAATAGAGGCGAGTTGTCATCCTTTATATGAAGGGACTTTTCTGGATCGTGTGACAGAAGTAGCTCATAATGCGGGAATCATTTTGACCTGCGGCGGTGACTATCATGCGGATACGTATCGTCCTCACTGCGGAGCTTATTTACCGGATTCCATTGAAGACAGTAAAGATTTGGCTAAATTCTTATGTCAGACTGATGAGCTTGAACTTTGCATTCATGAAGTGGGAGAGAGCGTTAGTCATGATGTTGTATTCCGGAGAGAAAAAAGCTGATTCATACAGAAATATGGCCGATTGTATCAAATATAAATGAAATCTTTTCGATAAGATATTGACGAAAGCTGCAGTTATACTGTATAATAAGGTTACGCTAAAAATTAACATGGGAAACCAGTGTTAATCAATAAAAATAAAATTTTAAGGAAAGAGGTTTTTCTCAGATGGCAAATATCGATCTGACTAAGTACGGTATTTTCGGTACTACCGAAATCGTACACAATCCTTCTTTTGAAGTACTGTTCGAAGAAGAGACCAAGCCCGGTCTGGAAGGCTTTGAAAAGGGCCAGGTTACTGAACTGGATACTGTTAATGTAATGACCGGTATCTACACTGGACGTTCTCCTAAGGACAAATATATCGTTATGGACGAGAACTCCAAAGACACCGTTTGGTGGACTTCCGACGAATACAAGAATGACAATCACCCCATGAGCGTTGAGACTTGGGATGTAATCAAGAAGATTGCTCTGGAGCAGCTGTCCAACAAGAGACTGTTCGTTGTTGACGCTTTCTGTGGCGCTAACAAAGACACCAGAATGGCTATCCGTTTCATCGTAGAAGTTGCTTGGCAGGCTCACTTTGTTAAGAACATGT
>JAZQUJ010000114.1:0-10418 GCA_045631245.1 Bianqueaceae bacterium | reverse complement strand
CTTCTTCGTATTCGACGAGTTTCCCTTCTGGTTCAACGGCCGTAAGGTCATCAACAAAAAGAGAAACGCTCTGGTGCTGCACCAGAATGGCGAAGATAAGACCCTCACTCCTCAGTATATGAACGTGCAGGGCATGCAGCTTTCGCCGGACAAGACCAAGATCGTATACGGCGGCAGCGAGTACACCGATGTGCAGAGCCGCACCAGCGGAATGTATTTGTATGACATTGCCACCGGTGAGACCAAGACCCTGATCCCGCAGGACGACCTGTCGGTGGGCAGCTTCTATTTCATGGGCGATCACGAGATCTTCTATACCGGCCTAGCCGATGATAAACGCGGCGACAATGCAGATTACTATATTTACGATCTGACTACTAACACCAGCAAAAAACTGCCCTTCCCGGATGCCTCTCCCCACGGCAGCATCGGTACCGATGCCAACATGGGCGGCGGCAACGGCATGAAATACGTGAACGGCTATCTGTATTTCACCCAGACCGTATGGGGCAATGTGCATCTGGTGCGTATGGATCACGATGGAAACATTGAGAAAGTGATTGATGCTCCGGGCTCCATCAATGCCTTTGACATGGCAGGAGACGACATCATTTTCACCGCCATGCGGGGCAATGACCTGGTGGAGATCTATCGCCTGAAAGATGGAAAAGAAGAGCGGCTGACAGAGCTGAACCAGCCCTATATGCAGAGCCACAACGTGATCACGCCGGAGTATTTTACCTTTGAAAATCGGGCGGGCGTGACGCTGGAGGGCTACGTGCTGAAGCCTTTGAACTTTGAGCCGGGCAAGAAGTATCCGGGTATTTTGGAGATGCACGGCGGCCCCAAGGTGGCCTTCGGCAGCATCTTCCACCACGAGATGCAGTGCTTTGCCAACATGGGCTATTTCGTGTTCTTTACGAATCCCCGTGGTAGCGATGGCCGTGGCGATGACTTTGCCAAGATCAATGGTCTGCTGGGCACTATTGACTACGATGATTTCATGGACTTCACCGACGAAATGATCCGCCGGTATCCGGAGCTGGATGAAAAGCACATCGGTATCTGCGGTGGTTCCTACGGCGGCTACATGTGCAACTGGATGATCGGCCAGACCGACCGCTATGCGGCAGCTGCCAGTCAGCGCAGCATCTCCAACTACTTCACCAAGCTGCTCTGCACCGACATCGGCATCACCTACGACCTGCCCCAGGCCGGTGGTGATCCTTGGAACGACTTCGATAAGGTGTGGGAGATTTCCCCGCTGAAATATGCGCCCAAGGCGAAAACGCCGACCCTGTTCATTCAGTCCGACGAAGACTATCGCTGCTGGATGAGCGGCGCCATTCAGATGTTCAATGCCTTACAGCAGAATGGGGTTCCCAGCCGCATCGCCCTGTTCCACGGCGAGACCCATGAACTGTCCCGCAGCGGTAAGCCGAAAAATCGAATCTCACGTTTGACTGAGATCGGTGATTGGTTTGAGAAGTATTTGAAGGCTTGAGTGTTTTATAGTTCGAAAATATAATAAAAACCCTCGGTTTGGATTTCCGAAATGGAGAGCCAAACTGAGGGTTTTGTCAACTCATTAGTCCTGTTTTATTTATAGTCTATAGTTTGTATTGAGAGATTTTATCTAATATGGAAGTAAGCTCAGTCCGCTCATTGGGGTGTATGAAGAAGTGATATTCAAAGGGACTGAGGTTTGAACGAAGTCTTAAACCCTGCGCTTCAGCATAAGTCTCCAATGCTCCTTTAATAGGAAAGCCAAGGTCGCCCGCATCGGTATTTCGAATATCGAAAGCACCAATGATGGAACCATCCTCATATTGATAGACACAGACATCATTAAAGAAGATCTTGTCGTAGTCAAGCATTTCAAGAAACTGATCAGTTAAATCCACCGAATCATACTCAGAGCAGGAAGCACGTAAGTTTGCTCTTAGAGTATCACAGAGGGGCAGTGGATTTTGGATCGGTTTAGTTCCGGAAGAAACGTAGGCCTGAGGAAAGGGTGTATCCGTATCAAACCAGGTGGAAGCCTCTGCACCGGTGAAGGTACACAGAATGCTTGCCAGCATCAGCAGGCTGACGATCACGGCCGAAAGTCTCGTGGTACGCGGCATCCGTGCAATGGACAGGATCCGTTTGCGCAGGGCGCGTTTGGAGGAGATCATGCCGGTGACCATGGTGGTGCTGATGGATAAGATGGAAAAGGTGCGGGCGCGGGAAGATACAAGCTGAAGCAATGTTTGACCGTAGGCGAGACGCTGGTCTTCACCTAGGGTACGGACAGCCAGATCATCGGCGGCAGCTTCGCCATCTAACTTGGAGAGCGAGCAGGCGATCCAAACAAGCGGGTTGTACCAATGAAGGATCAGGGCCAGCAGACGCAGGATGCTCCAAATGTGATCACCGTGGCGGTAATGGGCTCGTTCGTGAGCCAGGGCATGTTCCAGAACCACAGGATCGGACAGGGCGGCTCCGTTTAAGTAAATGGAGGGGTGACGCAGGCCAAAGAGACAGGGAGAGGCAAGCCCTTCCAGACCGTAGAGCCGAGGCCGTGTGGGGTCGGTGTGATCGAGAAGGGGCTTGCGCTCGAGCTTGAGTTTGCGCCAGAGCTTCCAGTTGTTGAAGATCATGTTATCGGCTACGATGAACATGCCGTAGCACCATAGGCCATAGATCAAATAGCGCCAGGAGGTGACTGAGGACTGATAGTGCAGGATGTAATTGCTGTCGTAATAAAAACCAGACTCAGAATGGCGGGTCAGATCGATGATCGGACGGATCACATCGGAAGAATCAATGAGATGTTCCGCTGGATTCATGATGCTGAAGATGCTCTCCAAGGGATTGAAGGGCAGCAGCAGTCGAATCAGGACCACAAGCCATAGACCATATCGCAGTACCGGGCTGATGTGTTTTTTCGTGATCAATCGAATGATCATGATCAGCAGGATCAGGACACTGGAGGTAAGGCACCATTCCAGTAATTCATAAATGTTAATCATTCCGTTTGTCCAATTCTTTTTCAAGAAGCTGGTACAAATCGTTGATGTCCTTATCACTGAGCTGACCGCTGTTTACCATGGCGTTTACCAGGGACAGGGGGCTGCCGTGATACATTTTTTCCACAAAGGAATGGGTCTCTTCCATAACAGCTTCTTCGCGGGGGAAAAGAGGGTAGAATAACTTTGCTTTTTTGCCCTGTTCAACACGAACCAGGCCTTTTTTAGCCATGCGGCTCAGAACGGTTTCGGCAGTGGAAGTGGACTGGCCGGTACGTTCCACATGGCGGCGGCGGATCTGGGCCAGAGTCAGGGGAGCGGTCTCCCACAGGCACTCGTAGATTTCCCATTCGCCGGAAGTCAATCGATTTTTCATAGTATGGTTCCTCCTAATACTGTGTGGTGATAGTTATAAAATGTAGGTAAGTAAAAATGAACATAATCATACATCTAACTCCATAATAGCATCACAATATCATGTTGTCAAGGGGGAGGAGAAAATCGAATTGGCTTTAATCGTAGAGACCCTGCTTGTTGGCCCAAAAAATGCTTTCTGTAACAGTGCCGGCACAAACTATGGACGCGTCCTCCGGTTCCATATCGGAGGGATAGAGGATGAAGAGAAATTCCATAAACTGAGAAGTGGAGACAGAGTGAGAGGAGTAGCCTTGAAGGCCGCACGCTTTCAGATTTTCATGGTAGAGAAACCGAATAATGGAGGAAGATGCGGAAGGGTCATAAACAATGATACCCACATAGCCGCCATCACTGAGTTTGATCATCTGATAGGTATCGATTAAATCATCACGTTCAAAACCGTTGTCGTGGATCCACTGCAACAGTTGCTCCGAGGCATCTTCAGAGGTTATGCCAAAACTTTCAGCAGCACAATTGACATAAAAGTCCATTATAGTCTTAGTTGAATAGTGTTCTGATGGCTTGTAATCCAGAATTGGCTGTGCATAGGACGGATCCAGGATCCATGGATTGGTTTCAATCAGATATCGGTAAGGATAGTCTTCTGAATATTGACTGTATTTGTCGGTGATTTGCGCATCAATGGCAAAGTGATACATACCGGTTCCACCACCGAGGAAGGTAGGGATGTTATTTGAAGAGGCAGCAATCTCGCGCAAAAACTGGAGTATTGGAACGTCTTGCTGAAAGGACCCGTCAGGTGTGTAAAAGATTACACCTAATAAAGAGCCTTCGCTGAGTTCCAACATATAATAGTCGGTCACGTCCATATCGTTCATAATATCGGAATTGCTGATCCATTCACCGAGAGTTTCGGAAACATCGGTGTGGGTGTATCCGTGATCGACTTCAGCCCAGTGGGCGATGGCATCGATTTTTTCACGGCCGATGGGAATGAAGTTATTAATATCGAGTTTATGCTGATTGGAACTTGCATCAGATGAAGCTCCGGTGAAGGTACAGCCAACGACGGTGATGGCCATCAACAGTACAATGACTGCCATGGAAACTGCAGTACGGGCGTTTTTCACAATAGCCTCGATCCGTTCGCGCAGGGCGCGCTTGGTGGTGATCATGGTGGTGCTGCAGGAGAACCAGGTATCACGGGAAGCAGCGCAGTCCAGCATGTTCAGCAGGGTCTCTCCGTAGTTGAAACGTTCGCCGGGAGTCAAAGATGCAATGGCAGCGGCATCCGCAGCCATTTCGGCATCTCGTTTAGACAGGGCGCAGGCCCACCAAACCAGAGGATTGTACCAATGCAGAGCCAGAACGCCGATACGCAGCAGATTCCAAATGTGGTCGCCGTGGCGGCGATGCGCCTGCTCGTGGGCCAGCACATGCTCCAGAGCCTGCGGATTATAGGCCACCGCTTCGGTAATATAAATACTGGGCTTCAGCACGCCGAACAGACAGGAGGAGGGCAGAGCCGCAGCAAGATAGATGCCATCGCTGAAGGGAAGGCGCGTGCGCTTCAAAAAGCGGGCCAAACGGGCATTGCGAATGGCAGCGTAGATCAGGATGCCGGCCATACCCGTCAGCCAAAACGTGCCAAGCACGAAGGAAAGGGAGGGCAGAACGCTTTGGGCTGTAACCGGAGCTGCAGTTTCCGGTGCATCGGAGATGACGGCTTCGGTGGCTGTGATGGACAGTGTTATCGTTGTTTCGGCTTCTGTGTTTTCTGTATGGTCGATTGGAACGGTTTCTGCTGCCGTGAGATTTTGAGGAATAGCGTTGAGAACGCTGATGGAGCTTTCAAAGGGATTCAATGGAATAATGAGGCGGGCCAGTACGATCAGCCACAGGGCGTATTGCAGCAGGGGACTGATGTGACCCTTAAGAAATCTGCGGGCTGCGATCATGATCAGGATGAGCGCGCTTGAGGTAATGATCCAGTTAGTCATGGCTTTCTTCCTTTCCCTTTTGCAGGAGTGCCCGAAGGGAATCGATGTCGCCTTCGGTCAGGTTGCCCTTTTCCATCATGGCGCTTACCAAAGACAGCGGATTACCGTTGTACATGCGGTCGAGAAAGGTACGGGTCTCGTTGTCTACGGCTTCTTCGCGGGTGAAAAGGGGAGAGTACAATTTGGCACGTTCGCCTTTTTCAACGTGGAACAGGCCCTTTTTCTCCATGCGGCCGATAATGGTTTCGGCGGCTGACATGGAGTGACCGGTGCGCTCGGCATAGCGTCTGCGAATTTGGGCCAGGGTTTGCGGGGCGGATTCCCACAGGCATTCGTAAATGTCCCATTCGCTGGATGAAAGTTTTGTGTTCATAAGTGAAGTCCTCCTTTCAGTGATATGGTATCTTTCTAGCTACCCCACTAAGTGGGGTTCTTTTGATTTGATTATAACCCCACTTAGTGGGGCTGTCAATGCAAAATTTATAAATAATCAAAATTGAATCCGGACGGCATATATGATAAGATGGTGTTAGTAATATCCGGATCGGAGGATGAACATGGGAATCGAAACTTATAATATACCCTGCGGCAGATTGCCCAGGGGACAACATAACTTGATCACCGATGTGGAGGGGGTGCGCGTGGGTCATTGCACGATCCACGAGGGGAACAATCACACCGGCGTGACGGTGATCCTGCCCAGCGAGGGCGTGACGGATCGCAGCAGCAATGTGTTTAAAGATAAGCTGGTGGCCGCCGCTTACGTGCACAATGGCTTCGGAAAGACCCTGGGCACGGTGCAGATCCAGGAACTTGGTACTTTGGAAACTCCCATTGCCCTGACCAATACTCTGAATGTGGGCCTGGTGCATGATGCGCTGGTGGGCTATACCTTGGAGAAGTGCGCCGCCGATGGAACCCCCTGCCGCTCGGTGAATGCGGTGGTGGGCGAGTGTAACGACAGCTCCCTGAACGACATTGGGAATCGGGTGGTCACCGCTGCGCATGTGAAGGCTGCGGTGGAGTCGGCTTCGATTGAGTTTGAGGAAGGCTGCGTGGGCGCAGGTACCAGCACCCTGTGTTATGGTTTTAAGGGCGGCATTGGTTCGGCTTCCCGTGTGATCGAAATTGGCGGCAAGCAGTATACCATTGGTGTTCTGGTGCAGTCTAACTTTGGCAGCACGAAGGATTTCGTAGTGAACGGACGCCCTGTGGGTGAGGAAGTGATCGAAATGCTGGCGGCAGGATGGCAACCAGAGGGCCGGTCAGAGGTAGACGCAGACGACGAAACCAAGGGTGGAACCTTCGTCCCGGCGCAGGTGGACAAGGGTTCGATTATGACGGTGATCGCGACGGATCTTCCGGTAACGTCCAGACAGCTGGAGCGGATCGCCCGCCGCGCGGGTGCCGGTCTGGCCCGGACGGGATCCTTTATTGGCCACGGCAGCGGTGAGATCATGCTGGCTTTTTCTACAGCCAACGTGATCCGGGGGGATGAGCCCTTCATGGACGTGAAGTCGGTGCGGGAGGATCTGCTGGATCTGGCTTTTCGGGCGGTGGCGGAGGCCACCAACGAGGCGGTGCTTTCGTCGATGCTCCATGCGAAAACTGCTTACGGGCTGAATGGCCGGGTGTGGTATTCGCTGGCGGATTTTGGATTGTTTGAGTAAAAAAGAGAGTGTACAAACCAGTTTTTATAAATTGGTTTTGTACACTCTTTTTTAATCCGAAAATCAGATGCATGGTAGTGATTTTTTTCGGTATGAAGACATGGGCACTACTATTGAGAAAAAAATTGTCAGTGGCATCAGTGGCAAATTGGAAAATTCACGGGTAGAAACTCGATTTTTATCAGTGGTGCGCAATAAAAAAGGAAACCGAAGCGGTTTCCCTTTTATCAGGTATTATTTTCTAAACATTGGCATCTTTCCCATCGCAATGCTCAGGGGCAGACCCAAACCGTAGCATACCACCAGCTCGCCCAGTCCAACGGAAAGAGCGGAAGCGGCAAAACCGGCCCAGCTTAGACCCTCCGGCAGGAAGAAGCTGATCTCCAGGCCAATAATGATGGCATTTGACAGCACCGGAAAGAGGGGCGCCAGCCAAGGTATATTTTTAAATCGAACTTGCCTTGTAAGCCGAACGGCGATGGCCGCTAGCAGGGTTGCGGCGGTGCCGCAAAGAACATCCACCATTCCGAAGGGACTGCTTAGATTTGCGAGAAAGCAGCCAACGGTGAGACCGGGGATGGCAGCCGGGGTGAAGAGGGGTAGGATGGTGAGGGCTTCCGAAAAACGGAACTGTACCTGACCGTAGGCGATGCCCCAGAGGGCGCAGAGATAGGTGGTAACTGCGTAGATGGCGGCGATAAGGCCGGCCTGCGCCAGAAAGCGCGTTTTGGTTTTTCTGTGTTTCATTGTAATTCTCCCTTAGTTTTGATTTAGCAGCGCTGGGCGCCGCATGTCAGGATGGTTTCGAACTGACGGAAAATAGGATACCGCAAAAGGGAGGGGATGTCAAGGGGATTGTTTTGGGGGTGAATTTGTGATAATATATAGGAAGTGAATGACAAGATCAGCCGCTTGCTGCGGCTATGAATAGGGAGGATTTGTGATGAGTGAGATTTTGAAGCAGCGAAGAGAAAAGCTGATGGAAAATAAGCAGGGTCCCTGCATGGTGTGCATTTATTCCGGTTCGGCGCCGATGAAGTCGCTGGATGAGGCCTATGCCTTTGCGGTGGATCGTAACTTTTATTATTTGACCGGCATTGACCGCGAGAATATGATTTTGGTGTTGAAGAAGAGCTACACCGGCGAAGTGAGTGAGGCTCTGTACATTGAACCCTACGATGAGGTTTTGGCCAAGTGGGTGGGCGGCCGCATGAAACAGGATGAGGCCACTGCCATTTCCGGCGTTGCGAATGTGTGCTCCATTGAGGATTTTGACGGACATTTGAATAGTTTTATTTCCGGCAATCGTGGACTGGGCAAGACCCATGTGTATCTAGATCTGTGGCGGTATCAGAAGGATCAGGCAGATACCCCTGCTCATGTACTGGCTGCGAAGCTTCAGCAGCGTTACCCTGCAGTTATGATCGATGAGATCTACGGTGATATGGCGGCTCTTCGTGCTTATAAGTCTGAGGAGGAGTTGGAGCTGATGCGCCAAGCTCAGGAGGGTACTCGCGTTGCGGTGGAAGCTATGATGAAGCATGCCTATCCCGGTGTGAACGAGTGTGAATTGGAGGGTGCTTTTGACTTTGCTCTGATGAAACAGGGTATCCGCGAACATGCCTTTGCCAGCATCGTGGCCGGTGCCGGCCGTGCAGCTACCCTGCATTATTCCGAAAATAATCAGGTGGTAAACGATGGCGAGATGGTGCTGATCGATCTGGGCTGCTCTGTTGGCCACTATGCTTCCGATATTTCCCGCACCTTCCCGGTAAACGGTAAGTTTACCGAGCGTCAGAAGGAGATCTACAATGCGGTGCTGGAGGCACAGCGTATTGTAATTGCCAATGCAAAGCCGGGACTTACCATGCGCGACCTGAATCAGATGGTTATCGACTATTATGAGACCCGCTTGGATGATCTGGGTCTGCGTAAAGATGGCAAGGGTGTACGTGATTACTATTATCATGGCGTAAGCCACAGCCTTGGTCTGGATACCCATGACATTTTCAGCCAGGCGTTGGCAGAGCTGAAGCCCGGTGTGGTGATCACCGTAGAGCCCGGTCTGTATATTGAGGAAGAGGGCATCGGCGTGAGAATCGAGAACGACATTTTGATCACCGAAGACGGCTGCATCGACCTGTCGGTGGCGATTCCCCGTACCGTGGAAGAAATCGAAGCTTTAATGGCAAAGTAAGAAGTCAATACAAAGTTATATACAGCGACTTGAGATAAGGCTAAACAAAACAATAAGCCCCGGACTCCTTTCAAGGAACATACCACTGTAGTTCCGAGAAAGGAATCCGGGGCTTCAAACGTTTTATTTAGACCTTATCTTAAGCCTCTCTGCCCAGCAGGAAGGCTTTTTTGTTAAGCTCAAGGAACTTAGCAGGAACGGACTTTTCAATGGCGTCCATCCACTCGTCTAAGGTGAAGTCGAAGTTACGGGACAGGTGACCCATCAGCACGATGTTTACCGCCTTGGAGGAACCAGCCTCTTCAGCCAGTTTCAAAGCGTCGATGGCATCTACATTAATGCCTTCGGCCTGCATCTTGGCGGTCAGATCTTCAGGATACTGAGCAGCACCAATAATAACGGGCATGGGATTTACCTGCTGGGTGTTGGTCACGATGCGGCCCTCGGGACGCAGATACTCGGTCCAGCGAGCAGCTTCCAGCAGCTCGAAGGAAACAATGTAATCAGCTTCACCCTTGTCGATCACAGGAGAGTATACTTTTTCGCCGAAACGAACATAGGTCACTACGCTGCCGCCGCGCTGGCTCATGCCATGCACTTCGGAAACTTTAATATCGTAGCCTTTGGTAAGGAGCAGACGGCCCAGAAGTTTAGAAGCCAACAGGCTTCCCTGACCACCCACACCAACGATCATAATATTTTGAGTCTGCATGGTCTTAGTCCTCCTTTGCGCTGTTCATGGCACCAAATTTGCAAAGCTGGGTGCAAACGCCGCAGCCGGTGCACAGGGTATTGTCGATGGTAGCTTTACCGTCCTTCATGCTGATGGCGGGACAGCCGATCTTCATGCAAAGTTTGCAGGAGCGGCACTTGTCGCTGTCAACGGTAACGGGTTTATTATGTTTTACATACTTCAGCAGAGCGCAGGGGCGACGGCTGATAATAACAGAAGCCTCGGGAGCGGCCAGCTCTTCCTTGATGGCCTTCTCGGTCTCAGCCAGATCGTAAGGATCCACCACGCGTACGCGGCGAATGCCAACGGCGCGGCACAGAGTCTCCAGATCGATCTTGGTGCAGGGGTCACCCTTCAGGTTGTAACCGGTGGTGGGGTTCTGCTGATGACCGGTCATACCGGTAATGAAGTCGGATCGTAGCCATGTCG
>JAZQUJ010000113.1:0-22257 GCA_045631245.1 Bianqueaceae bacterium | reverse complement strand
AGAGGTCTGGGCCAGTTCCACACCCATGAGCAGGATCAGGGCGGCTACGATGAGGCCGCTGATGTATTCGATACGGCCGTGGCCGAAGGGGTGATCCAGGTCGGGCTTTTGACCGGCCATTTTGAATCCAATGAGGGTGATCAAGGAAGAGCCGGCATCGGACAGGTTGTTGAAGGCATCGGCAGTGATGGCGATGGAACCGGTGAGGGTACCTGCCAGATATTTACCGGCGAAGAGCACCAGATTCAGCAGGATGCCCAGCAGTCCGCAGAGCATGCCGTAGGCCTGACGCACCTTGGGAGCCTTATAGTTTTTATGATCTTTGATGAAAAGTTTAGCAAGTAAAGTAAGCAATGTAAAATCTCCTTATCTATATGTAAAACTGGGGTTAACCTTCTTCGTCTGCGGGCGGCAGGGTGCCGAAACCCTGTAAATGCTCTAAACTTCCATAACGAGCCTGCAGCAGCTGCCATTCCTCTTCATTATAAAAGCGGCAGTTTCCGCGGCCAAAGTCGATGGCCACCTGCAGCATGAAGCGGGCGGCATTTTCAATGTCATCCAAATGACTGGCGTTGGTGGCGCAGCCGGGCACCGCAGTCTGAGTCGTGATGGCCACGCCCACCACCGGAGCTTTAGTGGCGCAGCTGGGCTGCAGAATGCTGTTCAAATGGCTTACTCCATTGCCATAGGGAGTGATGTCTTGAGTCGCCAGAGGGAAAACATAGGGCAGCTCACCGGTGGTGATCTCCATAATGTTCAGTAGATCATCTGCCACGGACAAAATATAGCCCTGCATTACGGTGTTGGAAATGGCAAAGCCGCGATGATTGATCACTCGGTTGCCCTTGGTGGTATCCACCGACAAGATGGCATCCAGTTCGGGAGTTACTTCCTCCACATTCGACTGCTGCATGGTGATGTGGGAACCCATGAAGGGAACAGGTTTGTGGGGCATGGTAGGCGAATTGGGGCATACATGGGTGGAAATGAAAACATCACCCTCCAGGCGATCGCCTTTGTTTTTCATGTCCAGCAGCTTGGCCGCTAAGGCCAAAGCGCAGAGGGCTCCGTCACCATCGGACACAAAGCCGATCTGTTCAGGGCGGGCTCCAATGCCGCCCAGTCGACCTAAAAGGCCTATGGTCGGGGCTGAGCCGCCGCTCATTTTTCCGGCTGTGCCGGGGATCCAGATGCGTACCATGTCAGTCTTGCCAGGTACACCGCCGGCATTTCCGTAGAGCGGATAGGTCTCCACTTGGGCCTCGGGATCGATGGACAGCAGATAGTCCCGCACAGCCGGGCCGTTGGCGCTGGCGGTGTCGAGGAGTTCATATACTTCTAACAGTTGTTTGTATAGCATGGTCGAAACCTCACAGTTCAAAATCGAAGGGCTCGGGCAGGCGGCGGATGGCTTCGAACCAACGCAGCATGTCGGCGGGATCGTAGGCGGGGGTACCAGTGATGAAGTGGTTGCCATAGGCACGTCCGTCACAGTCATAACGAAGCAGCAGCAGACGCTGATCACTGACCAGAGCCTTGACTTCGCCGATGGGCAGAGTCTGACCTGCCGGGATCTCGTAAGTGCCAGTCAGCAGGGTTTCACCGGTGTCACCGTCGGAGACGGAAAGGTTCACGCGGGCTGCCTTTCGGCTATGGTTCGAGATGTAGACGGGATGACTCCAGTGCTTCAATTCGCCTACGAAGGCCAGCAGGGGCTGCTGGCAGCGGCGCATGTAGAAGTAGGCGGGTTTACGATTGAAATAGTAGTCCACCACTGCATCGGAGATCTGGGGCCAGCAATCCAACATGTTCCACCAGATGAGACCATGGAAGTCGCTGCGGCTACGGCAGTTTTCCATCATGGTCTTCAGGGCTTCGGCCTGATAGATCTGGGAGAGTTTGGCGAAGGTTTCCAGATCCTCGGGGACTTGACCATACATGATGCGAAGATGGTTGCGCATCATTTCGTTGCGTCCGTTGGAACGTTCGATGCGGATGTCTTCGGTGCTGTGCACGGCCCAGATGTCGTTATCCAGCGGCCACAGGAATTCTTCGGGAATGTAACGGCGCAGGCCGGAGGGAGCGGGGCAGCCATGGAAGCCGTATTCGCTGATGAATTTAGCGGTATGCTTACGATAAAAGTCATCGCGGTACCAAGCTCGGGAGCCCCAGATGTGCTGTTCGGGCACATTGTACATGTGGAAACCTTCCGGAATTTCCGGGGAGGATTTGATGAGCACGCGATAGGGATCGTGGGCTTGAACCAGGCGGGGGAGCATTTCGTAGGCTACGCGGTTGTAGCAACCATCGCGACCGGGGAGCTCGAAGCCCAGGTTTTTATAGTCGATCTCGTTGTCGCTGCACCACAGGGCGATGCTGGGGTGATTGCGGACTTTTTTCACGAAGCTTCCGATTTCTTCCTCTATAATAGCCTCAAATTCATGGGTCTGCGGATAGTTGGTGTTGCCCATGGCAAAATCCTGCCAAATGAGAATACCGCTTTGATCGCACAGATCATAGAAGGGATGATCTTCATATACATTGCCGCCCCAGCAGCGGATCATGTTGCAGCCGCTGTCTACGAGTAGGGCATGGGCTCTTTGCAAACGCTGTGCATCGCGGCTGTGAAGGGCATCCAGAGGAACCCAGTTGGTGCCTTTGGCGAAGAAGGGTTCGTTGTTGACAATAATGCGGAACTGCTGATCGGGCGGTGTAGTCCCTACGCCAATAGCAGCGGTGTCGGCAGTGGCACCGGGGGCGGCAGAGGTCGACAGGGGAGTCGTGGGTCCGGTTAGCGTTCCAAAGGAGCGGTCCAACCGGATCGTTCGAAGACCGATGTGCTCGGTGCGGCTGTCGATCACTTGGCCGTTATGCAGCAACTGCATTTCTACTTCGTATAGATTAGGCTCGCCATAGCCGTAGGGCCACCAGAGCTTGGCATTTTCAATCTTGGTGGTGTAGTTCATGCTGACAAAGTGGGCAGGTTGTAGGTCGGTAAATTCATGATCGCCACATTTGCCATGGATTCTGATCTGGAATCCTTCCAGTGTGTCGTGGTCGGTGATGAAACGGCAGCCATACTGCAGGGTAACGATGTCGCCCTTGGTCACATCGGGACTATGATACAACGATGAGCAGGCATAGTAGGTTTCCGTGAGGCGGGTGACAGGGCGACTTTGCAAGTGTACACCGCGCCACAGACCGGCAGATACTAAACGAGGCGCAATGTCCCAACCATGGGTATGAGGGGCTTTGCGGATCCAACAGATTTCGTTGCGGTGGGCTGTGCCGCGCATTCCCATGTTATATTCTTTGCTGCGGGCAAAGTTCATGGTGGAATGGATGTGGACGATGAGATGGTTGGCGGTAGTATTTCGCAACAGGTCGGTCACATCGAATTCATGATCAATGAGCATGTTTTCGGTACGGCCGAGGTGTGTGCCGTTCAGATAAATATCGGCAATGGTGTCGATACCGCCGAAGCAGAGAAAGAGGCGGTGATTAGGCAGAGTACCGTCTTTGGTGAGTGCCTCATTTGCCATAATTTCGTCTAAGGTAAAGGTGGTTTTATACACCCACTGATAATATTCATAGGGCGCATAGACATGTAGATTATCAGCATAGAAGGGGTCCGGGGTGATGCCGGCTGCTTCTAGGTCGATCTCCACATTGCCGGGGACCTGCGCGGGAATTTTTGAACAGGTATTGAGCAGCTCCGGCGCGAAGGCGTCGGGCTGCCCGGCGGTCTCCGGAGCGTAGTAGAGGCTCCAGGTGCCGTTTAAGTGTTGTGTATGCATAGGTTGATGTAACTCCGTAGTTTTTTCTTCTACCTTACAGGAAATTTGTGGATATGTCAATGGATTTTGGGAGGAGAATACTTGGATGGGTGAGTTGTTGAGTGTGTGGTATTGATGGGGGGGAAAGGTGACCATGTAGACATTTGGGGAATGACTACATGGTCTATAGTATGAGATGAGCTTGCCAGAGAGTCAGAATGCTAAATGTCTACAGGGTTGCCCCTTTGAAAATGCCTGATCATGTAGTCAAAATGGAAATGTGCACATGGTTGTGAGGGTGGGAACAGCTAATCATGTAGTAATGTCTTTATGGTCTGTGTTCAATGTGGATGAGACCATGAAGAATGAAACTATGGTACAGTGTTATAGAAGTATGAACCATGTAGTATTCTGTAAAAATGAGTTTTGGGGTATAAGATATGATGTGGGTGACCATGTAGTAATTTCAAATTTGACTACATGGTCCTTAAAGGAGAAGCTAAGAACCCTAAAGCCGCATAAACAAAGGGACGGACCTGCCTGTGATAGTTAATAAAAAGTTCAAAAAATAGAGGATGAATTATGTTGGAAAATCTGATATGATTAGTTTAATTGCATATGTGTACATAGTAAAAAGGAGGAATCATATGCAATCAACTAAATGGGACATAAAACGTATCATGTTGAAACTGTACTGGGAACTGAAAGGATTGGAGAAAGCTATTGAAGCAGAGCTGCCACATGCACCGGGATGGATCGGTAGACGGCGGCAGCGAACCGGTGAAGAGGTCAAGTACTGGTTTCACTATGAAAACGGAAAGTGCAAGGCGAAACGTATTCCAAAAGAACAGGAAGAAGAATACAGCAAAACAATAACTACTATGCGATATCGAGAGCAGGAACTGCGAAATGTCAAAAAGCAACTGAAACTTTTGCAGTACTGCTTGAATGTATTAAAAATCGATCCTGAAAAAGAAATAAAGCATTTAACAACATCAATACAGAAAACAAAAAGCTCTTTTAATATACCTTACGCGCAAAACAGAAGACAGCCTACGCTTAAAGGCGATTTGGTCAGATCAAAGTCGGAAGCTTTACTTGCTGATCTGCTGTATTACCATGGTATCGAATATGAGTATGAAAAAGAATTAGTGCTGAACGGACAGGTCATCCATCCTGACTTCACCATTCAATTGTCCGGAGGTCGCATACTCTACTGGGAACATCTTGGTATGCTTGGAGATCCCGGTTATGATCGCAACTGGAGTTATAAAAGCCGTATCTATGCTGAAAACGGAATCGCGGAAGGTAACGGTCTCATCATCACCCGAGATGTAAATGGGGTATTCGATGAGCTGGATGCTCTTCACAAAATTGACCTGTATCAACTATCTAAACGTTGAGTGCCGAAGATCAAAGCATTTCAAAAGTTCGCTTAGAGCGAACTTTTTTTCTTGCAAATCCCTGTCAAACAGGTATAATAATACAGATAGCGTTCATCGCGCGGTGGCAACACAGTCGTCCACTGCGTAAAGAAAGGAAATTAAATGAAATCGACCATCAGCCTGGCTCTAATCCAGTTTGAAAGCATACTCGGCGATCCAAAAGCCAACCGCCAAAAAGCTGAAACCATGATCCGTGAAGCGGCCGAGAACGGCGCTGAATTGATCTGTTTGCCGGAAATGTACACTACCGGCTACAATCTGGATATCATTGGTCCGCAGATCACACAACTGGCGGAGAACATCGATGGCCCCACCGTGGCCGGTTTGCGACAGCTTGCCAAGGAACTGAAGGTCCATATCGTCGCACCATTAGCCCTCAACTTGGAGGACGATCCGGAGGTTCGCCCCTTCAACAGTGCTGTATTCATCGGCGATGAAGGTCAGATCCTCGGCGTATACAGCAAATGCCATCTGTTCGAAACGGAAAGAATGTATTTTCAGCCCGGACAGGAACTGCCGGTGTACAACACCAAGCTGGGTAAGATTGGCATCATGATCTGCTTCGATGCCGGCTTTCCCGAGGTGGCCCGTATCCTGCAAATGAAGGGCGCTGAACTCATTCTGTGTCTCTCCGCATGGCGCATACAGGACATGGGCGTATGGCATTTAAACATGCCCCAGCGCGCTCAGGAAAACAGCTGTTACCTGGCCGCCGTCAACCGCTACGGCCATGAAGGCAGTCTTTATATGGGCGGTTATTCCATCGTTTGTGGTCCCGAAGGCGACATTATCAAAGAACTTACAGAAGAAAAAGAAGATATATTATATTGCACCATCAGTGGCCAACGATTGGCCGACTTTCGTGCCGACGGCGGGCCCTATATACCCTACCGCCGCCCGGAACTATATGAAAGAGAAGGGCTGCTAGACTAAAAAAGGAGAAGCAAGACAATGATCAAAGCAATTTTATTCGATATGGACGGCACTCTGTTGCCCATGGATATCGACCTGTTTATCAAAACCTATATGGGCGGTCTGGGCAAAACCGTAGTCTCCTTCGGCATGGATCCCCAACCCGTACTGGAAGCCCTGTGGAAAGGCACCGGCGCCATGGTGAAAAACGATGGCTCTGTAACCAACGAGCAGGTATTTTGGAAAACCTTCGCTGCACTGGTGGGCGAGGAAATTCTGGAACATCAGAAAGAGTTCGACGAGTTCTACGACAAAGGTTTCGAGGTGACCCGCGCCTCCGTTACCACCAATCCTCAGGTGCGTCCTATCATCGACAACCTGAAGGCAAAAGGTCTGCGCCTGATCATCGCCACCAATCCGCTGTTCCCTGCTGCGGCCCAGTACAACCGCGTAAAGTGGGCCGGCCTTGATCGAAACGACTTCGAGTTGATCACCACCTACGAGAACAGCCATTTCTGCAAACCCAATCCCGCCTATTATCAGGAGATTTTGGATAAGCAGGGTCTCACCGCCGACGAAGTCATCATGATTGGCAACGACGCCCGCGAGGACACCGCCGCCGCCCAGATCGGCATCCCAGTGTTCCTGGTAACTGACTGTCTGCTGAACCAGCATGGTCTCGATATTTCCGCTTTCCCTCAGGGTAATTGGGAGGACTGTGTGAACTATATTGATGAAATAATTAGCAGCAAAGCTGCAAATTGATGGAGGCGATTCTCATGAACGAAGTACTCAGGATCTGTCTCATAGCCTGTCCGCTGGTGTTTATCGCAGGATTCGTGGATTCCGTGGCCGGAGGTGGAGGTATCATTTCCATTCCTGCTTACTTGCTGGGTGGTATGCCCACCTATCTGGCGCTGGGCACCAACAAGCTTGTGGCTTGTATGGGCACCGCCCTTTCGTCGGTGAAATATTTTAAAAGTGGAAGAGTCGTGGTCAAAATTGCCGCCTTGGCGGCCATTGGCTCGCTGATCGGTTCTTTCATTGGCACCAATTTGGCGCTGCTGATTCCGGAACAAATTCTAAGAATTGTGGTGCTGGTAGCGTTGCCGCTGGTGGCGGTGTTTATGATCCGCCGCAAGGAGTTTGGACAGAGTGAGACCGAGCGTAAGCAGTTGCCGGCGACTAAGGAGACGGTGCTGGCGCTTGGCAGCGGCTTGACCATTGGTTTGTATGACGGTCTGATCGGCCCTGGTACCGGTACATTTTTCATTCTGATCTTTACCGGCGTGTTCGGGTTAGACCTGCTCACATCTTCCGGCTGCGCTAAGATTTCGAATCTGGCCTCTAACGTGATGTCCACGATTATTTACCTGATCAACGGTAAGATCTGGTTTGCGGTGGCCATTCCTGCGATCGCCTGCTGTATGCTGGGCAATTACTGCGGCGCTCGTTATGCCATCAAGGGTGGCAGTGGCAATGTGCGCAAGATCATGTTTGTGGTGCTTGTGCTGCTGTTTGTGAAGATCGGTCTGGAGCTGATGGGTATAATTTAATTAAAGCTTATAAAAGCCTCTGCGTGAATTAGACGCAGAGGCTTTTACATTAAAATGTAAGGTGAAAATTGGAGATAGGGTTGCAAACATTACAAAATCATGTTATAATGTAGCCAAAATAAAATAGGAGGAAAGAGAAATGTTTGATTTTGGCGGTTTTATCGTTTTTATGTTGATACTTGCGGGTATGGCAGTGCTGGTATTTTTGTTGACAAAGCTGTTGAAGAGAATCCTTCATCCTGTTCGCAGAGCTAAGGTGCAGGTGGCAGCATTTGAATATCAGGATCAAAACCTGAATGCTAAGGCTCGAAAACTATCGAATACCCCTATGAATATGAGTAACCGAAATTCTTTACAGGTAAGTCATTTGGCCCATGTCATGGTGGATGATATGCTGTTTACATTTTATCAGATAGGGAAGGACAATAAAATGATCCGGCTAAAAATAGAAGCCAGCAAAGGAGCCAACATGGCTCAGGTAGGCGATATCGGTTTCGTAACTTATCAGAACGGAAAAATTTTGAATTTTGAAAGGATCGGAAACATCAACGAAAACTGAATTTGAAATAACACAAAAACACAATCAAGGGGCAGGAGTGATCCTGCCCCTTGACGCATTATGGACTTATCCAGTATAATATTTCTAAATGCTCAGTACTTAGGAGGACAAAGATGAGAATTGCAGCGTTTGGCGATATCCACAGCAACCATATCGCGCTGGAGGCATGCCTGGCCAAACTCGAACAGATCGAAGTAGATGGTATTGTATTTCTGGGAGATTATGTGTCCGATTGTGCCTATCCCCAGAAGACTCTGGAGCTGATGCGGGAAGCGGCAAGGCGGTATCGTTGCTGGTTCATCCGCGGCAATCGTGAGGAATACATGATCGACCACGCTGATGGAAAGAGCGTCTGGAAAAATAACTCCCAAAGCGGTTCAGTTTTGTACACCTATGAAAATCTCACTCAGGACGACATCGAGTGGTTCCGAAGTCTGCCCATCACCATGAAGGTGGAGATCGAGGACGTACCGCCCTTTGAGATCTGCCATGGAGGCCATTTTCGAAGCCGGCTGATGCTGCTGCCGGGCCGAGAAGAGTTCGATGAAGAACTGGCACTGATGGAAACGGATTTGATGTTGTGTGCCCATACGCATGAAACCTTCATCTGTGAAAAAGATGGAAAAACCATTGCCAATGGCGGCTGCGTGGGTCTACCAAGCAAGGGGCAAACCGGTGCATCCTTTATACTACTCGAACTGACAGAGGGAAAATGGGTGCCGCAGCTGATACGCGTGGATTACGATGTGGAGGCTGTGATTCGTGAATTTCATGAAAGCGGGTTCATGGACCGCGGACATGTTTGGGCCCGGGCGGTAACAAAAAGTCTTTGCACCGGCCAATACTACACGCTGCAGTGCATTGAACTTGTCAATCAATACGCTAAGGAAAGGGCGATTTCCTTTGAAGAGGAAACGCTTTGGCAGCGGGCAGCAGAAGTGCTGGAACTCTAAACATAGTGTAAAAAATATTTTATATCATATATCAGGAGGTAACACATGGAGATCATTCAAAACTCTGTGAAACTTATATTTGACGAGGCGAGCTTGCAGATTGCCATTGAACATAACGGCGTAACATGGGATTGGGCAGAAGGCTTCCGCCCGCACATCACCTTTGCCGCCACCGCGGAGCAGAAGGCTCAGGCGGCTGAAACCGGTGAGCCTGTTCAGCTGGACCAGGTGGATTTTGCCGATGCTCGCGTAATCACCCACGAGCCCTGGACCACCGGTGTGGGCAGCGGTATCATCAGTCATTTTTCCGGCTTTGCCGGTGCGGCCGAAGGCCTGGAATTTGAAACCATCGTATGGGTGGAGGAGTCCACCGGATATGTACGCTGCGAGTGGATTCCGCTGGGCGAGAGCCTGCGCACCGTGCAGGCTGTGTATTGGCCGGGCCCCATGGCCTTTGAGGAGCCTAAAGCCAGCTGGTATACACTGTTGAACTGGCAGCAGGGCGTGCTGATTCCCAATAACTGGCCTGTAGCTACTGCAAAGACATCTTTCAATGGTCAGCTGGGCACCGCCGGTGCGTACATGCCCTGGTTCGCTCAGGTTCGGGATGGAAATGCTTACCTGGCCATCGCCGAGACGCCCCATAACGCCGGTTACGATGTGGACCATCCTGAAAATGGTCCCTACACCCACATGAACATTCGCTGGGAACCCAGCCTGGGTCGCATGGACTATCGCCGCGTGCTGCAGTATCGCTTCCTGACCGGCGACCAGAACGACGTGTGCAAGGCATACCGTGCCTACTCCCGCGAGAAAGGCCTGCTGCGCACCCTCAGTGAAAAAGCCATTCAGAACCCCACCATCAATGATCTGGTGGGCAGCAGCTTCGTGCACATGGGCATCAAGACCAAGGTGCAGCCCAATTCCGATTTCTTCGATCCGGCAGCGCCGGACAAGAATGACCACCTGACTCCCTTTGCAGTGCGTACTGCCGAGATGAAAGAGTTCAAGGCGGCCGGCGCTCACAAGGTTTACCTGCATCTGGACGGCTGGACACAGCCCGGTTACGATAACATGCATCCTGATTATGGCAATCAGCCCGCGGTGGCCGAGGCCGGTGGTTGGGAAGGTATGCGTGAGCTGGTGGATACCTGCCACGAATGCGGTTTCATGTTTGGTATTCACGATCAGTACCGTGATTATTATAAAGCTTCTCCCAGCTTCGATGAGAATTTTGCCTGCCGTTTGCCCGGCGGCGGAATCCCCGAGCATCAGCACTGGGCCGGTGGTCCTCAGTCTTATCTGTGCGGCACCCAGGCACCTTATTATGTGAAGAGAAACTTTAAAGCCATCGAAGAGGCCGGTATCAAATTGGACGGCGCATATTTGGATGTATTTACCTGTAACGAGGGGGATGAGTGTGATCATCCGTGGCACCGTATGACCCGTGAAGATTGCTACAGACAGCGTAATGCCTGCTTCCACTTCCTGCTTTCTAAGGGTATTTTGCCCAGTTCTGAGGAAGTGAATGACTGGGCGATTCCCAGCCTGGTATTCTGTCACTATGCTCCCTATGATTTCATGATGAATGAGCCCGGTTCTGCCAAACATGGTATTCCCATGCCTCTGTTCAACCTGGTATATCATGACTGTGTGATCGAGCCCTGGATGATGGACAAGGCCACCGAGAACGAGGACTACATGCTGTATGCCCTGCTGAACGGTGGTGCTCCCTACCTGCGCCGTGATGCTGCATACCCTAACATCGATGGTGCTTTCGCCGGAGTTGGTGCTATGACATTGGCCGACCACGTGGCCCGCTGTAAGGTGGTAGCTGACCTGCATGAAAAAGTAGGTAAATGTGAAATGATCAGCTGCGAGCTTTTGACCGAAGATGGCAGCGTGCAGCGTACTACCTTTGCCGACGGCACTACAGTTACCGTTGACTTTGCAAAGCAGACCTATGAGATTGCATAAAAAATAAGAATGGCGGCGAGCCGTGAATCCGTATGCTGAAGAGGATTCGTGGCTCGCCGTCATATTTTGTTTTTTTGGTTTTAGTTAGGTGTTATGCGAGTTGTATTGGAACGATATCAGAAAGTAGTGGTCAGGTGAGTACATGGCGTGTGCGGTGGTGAGGACCTGCCACGAAGTCATTGGGCAAATGTCTCCATGATGAAGTGGTTCAGATAAGAAGACCAGAAAGTCAGTTTTGTGAAATACTACATGGTTTACTTTGTCATAACATAGCACCATAGTTACATTCTTCATGGTTGCCCCTTCACCAAGCAGTGACCATAAAGACATTACTGCATGGTCCCTTTCTCCTGTCTACACCACCATGTAGACATTTCCATTTTGACTACACGGTAGCGTATTCTCGGAGGGGTAACCATGTAGACATTCGACAGTTTGACTTTCTGGTCCTCTATTCTCGTACTATAAACCATGTAGTCCACCACTTAAATGCGACCATGATAGGCTGCCTTAAAAGAGCAAACCATGTAGTCCGCCACTTTTAAACAACAAAAATCCCAACACCGTGGCGATACGGTGCTGGGATCAGCTCATCCAAAGTAATCTTCAATACAAGCCCGCAGGGCATCCTCATTCATGGCCCCAAGGATACCACCTAAAAACTCTCCATCAGCAGAAATGAAGGCCGTCGTCGGAATCGAAGAAACGCCAAAGGCATAGGCGGCTGATTGATTGAGGTCAAAGTAAGTGGTAAAGGTGTAGCCATTCGCCTCCAAAAACTTCTGCGCACTTTCTTCGGTTTCGCCATAGAAGCCCAAATAGTTGATGAAGATAAAGTTATACTCATCGCCCAGTTCTTCATAAACTGCCTGAAAGTGCGGCATCTCGGAAGTACAGGGGTTGCAGGTGCTGGCCCAGAAATTCAAAATGGTGGGCTTATCGATCAGGTCCGGAAGCGACACGCTGTTACCCTCGGCGTCGTACAGGGCCACACGGGGAACCATAAAGGCAGTGGAGGAAGCTTCAGCGGCTTCGTCGTCATCTTTCGTGTCGGCAGGAGAACTCACTTCACCTGTACGCATGTCCTCCACTAACGGAGCCAAACGATCATAAGCCACATAGGCGCCGCCAATCAAAATCACCAAACCACATAAAATCAAGATCCATTTCAGTTTCGAATTCATAATAACCTCCGTTCCGGGAGCAGAGCTCCCATAAAATTAAGCCAACAATCCAAGCAGCCGGTTCAGCCAACCGCTCATCATGGCGATACCCACCAACAACAGAAAGCCGCCGGACACCAGCTGAACCACCCGGTAATGCCGCTTGATCCAGTTAAAGGCCGTGGTCAGCTTTTGAATTAGCAGTGCACTGATCAAAAAGGGAATGCCGAGACCCAGCGAGTAGCAAAGCAGCAACAGTGCCCCTTGCAGCGCCGAACCCTGCTGCGAAGCCAGCATCAGCGCCGATCCAAGAAAGGCTCCCACGCAGGGAGTCCAGGCCACCGAAAACACCATGCCAAACAGAAAGGAAGAAAGCAGACCCGCGGGGCGGGAAAGTGCTGACATGCCTTTGAAAAGGGGCAGCTGAAACAAGCCCAGAAAATGAAGTCCAAAGACCACAACGATCAAACCGGTGACGATGTTGACCAAGGTTTGATACCGCATGAGTAATGAACCGATGCTGCCGGCAAACAGACCAAGCAGCAGAAATACACAGGTGAAACCAGCAATGAAGCACAGCGCACCAAGAAGGGGGCGCTTTTTTTGTTCACCGGCAAAATAGGAAAGGTAGATCGGCAGCATGGGCAGCAGACACGGGGAAATGAAGGTGATCAGACCTTCTAAAAAAGTGATCAAATATGCCATAGAAACTCCTTAAATACTAAGATGGTCCCATTTTATCATAAGAAACAAAAATACGCCAGAGGCAGATTATAGCAGTGAAACCAATTGATTTTTACGCTGAAAAAGAGTATGATGTTAAAAAGAAAAAAGACTGCAGGAGGAAAGTAAAAGTGAATATGCAAGATCTAACCAACTGCAGGCTCTGCCCGCGAAACTGCGGTGTGAATCGATATGAAGATAGCGGCTATTGCGGAGCGAAGGCAGAACTTCGAGCGGCCAAGGCCATGCTTCATCAGGGAGAGGAACCCTGTCTGCTGGGCAGCGGTGGTGCAGACGAAGGCCGGCGCTCCGGGGCCGGCGCGATTTTCTTCACCGGCTGTAATCTGCGCTGTGTGTTTTGTCAGAACTTTGAGATCAGCTGGGAACAGCAGGGAACAAACATCAGTATAGAGCGGTTAGGGCAGATTATGTTGGAACTGCAGGATCAAGGGGCCGCTTGCATCGATCTGGTAACGCCCACGCCCTATCTGGTTCAGATCAAGGCGGCGCTGGAAGCAGTAAAGCCGCAGCTGCAGATCCCTGTGGTTTACAATTGCGGGGGTTATGAAGAGCCGCAGGCTCTTCGACAGCTCAGCGGCCTCGTTGATATCTATTTGCCGGATCTGAAATACTTCGACAGAGCGATCTCGTCAAAGTATTCCGGCTGCGCCGATTATTTTGAAAGGGCTGTTGAGGCTTTGGAAGAAATGTTTCGGCAGGTGGGACCGGTGCAGTTTGATGAGACCGGGCAGATGGTAAAGGGCCTGTTGGTACGGCATTTGGTGCTGCCGGGTGCCTATAAAGATAGCATGAAGCTGATGGAGTGGCTGGGGGAGGCGTTCCCAAAGGACAGTATTCGTATCAGTTTGATGAGTCAGTACACACCCTTTGGGCGGGTGCTCAGTGAGCCGGAACGGTTCAAGGAACTGGGCCGCCGGGTGACCACTTTTGAGTATAACAAAGTGGTGGAACGGGCGCTGGTATGCGGCCTGGATGGATATAGTCAAAAACGAAGTTCTTCGACCATGGCACTGCGGCCGGATTTTGATGGCGCGGGCCTGTGAGATAAAAGAAAGGAAGCGAATCATGGCAAAACGTAAAAATGTGATTTTGATCCTGTCGGACCAGCAGCGGCGCGATACAGTGGCCGCCTATGGCGAGGGTCTGTGTGATATTGTGAAAACGCCGAACATCGATCAGTTGGCCGCTGAGGGCATGAAGTTCAATAACGCTTATACCACATCGGCTATTTGCGCGCCGGCCCGGGCCAGCGTGATGACCGGTTTGTATCCCCATAAGCACGGGGTGATCGATAACTTTACCGATATCGCAGAGGGCACCCCTCTGCTGGGCGAGTGCATGCGGGATGCTGGGTACTTCTGCGGCTATGCCGGCAAGTGGCATGTGTCTCCCAATAAGACACCGGAGGAGTGTGGGTTCCACGAAGGTAAGCCCTTTATGGGGTATGCCTTCCCAGGTAGTCAGGTGTTCCCGCATCTGATCTTTAATCAGCCGCCGGATAACAAACCCAATTATTATGAAGAATATTTGAAAGAAAACGGCATGGAGGGCGTTGATGTATCCCATGGTTTCCTAGGCGACAACCCGGCGCTGCAGATCCAGGAAATGTTCTGTAAGCACGAGGGCCCCATCGAGAGTACCATCGAATACTTTGTGGCACAGGAGACCAACCGCATTATTGATATGGCCAAGGATCAGGATAAGCCCTTCTTCATCTGGTCCAACTTCTGGGGACCCCACAGCCCCAGCATCGTGCCGGAGCCCTATTATTCCATGTATGATCCGAAGAGCATTCCCGAGCATCCCAGCTACTGCGATACCTTTGAGGATAAGCCCTATGGCTACTATCTGTCGGAGAAGATGTGGGGGCTGGGAGGCTATGGTTGGGAAGGTTTCCAGGAGATCATCGCCCGTTATCTGGGTCACTGTACCATGATCGATGACATGGTGGGTATGATCGTGGACAAACTGAAAGCAGAGGGCCTGTACGATGACACCATCATCATTTACAGCGCCGACCACGGTGACTGCTTGGGTGCCCATAAGCTGATCGAAAAGGGTGCCTTCACCTTTGAAGAGATATACCACATTCCCATGGTGGTGAAGGGTGCCGGTACCAAGGATAACGACAGCTTCGTGACCCTGCAGGAACTGATGCCCACTATTTTGGACATTGCCGGCGCTGAGCCTCCAAAGCCAGTGGATGGTGAGAGCATTCTGCCTTTGATGAGGGGCGAACAGGAGAGCAACGGCCGTACCGAAGTATTCGGCGAATATCATAATCATTTTTACATTGCTCGTCAGCGCATGGTCCGCGATCATGACTTCCAGCTGACCTTCAACGAAAGCGAAAAGGGAGAACTGTACGATCTGAAAAAGGATCCCTATCAGCTGCATAATGTGGCCTACGATCCGGCCTATGCCGATGTGAAAAAGAAATATATGGATATTCTCGGCCGTCATTTGAAGGAAACGGGCGACCCGGCCAGCATATGGTTCCACCGCATCAAGGAGTATTATTAACTGTGATCTTAAAAAGAAAGCTTTACACAGCGAATGAAGAGATCGGCTTTAAAGTCGTACCCATCGTAATTTTTGTAGGCGTTTGGTATGGCTTCTTGATTCGAACATTCATAGCAGATGGTTTTATAGTAGGCTTGATTCCCCACTATATTGCGGGGTTGGCCGTCGCCTTTTTCACAGGCAGAAATGTACGCAGAGCATTGATACAGCGTCTGCGTCATCGAGAAATCATGAAAACGGTGCAGCCCTTGCAGGGACGGATCCTGGATATTAAACTGAAACAAACGCGCAGGGACAGCGGAAAAAGGGTTCGGATCATCTCTTGGTATTACCTGGAGGTGCAGGTGACGGATCCAAACACAGGATTTGTGCGGAACGTCATCAGCGATCCTTATCACTTTCCGCCCCAACGGTATTTGGCTTCGCCCATGGTGGACGTGTATATCGATGAATCCGGCTGGCATCCGGTGATCGATGGCTTTCAGCTGAAGCAGCGAAGAAGTGAGCCGGATATTCCCTTGATGAGTGCCAGCAGCTATCTGAATGGCAGTTCAAAAATCTTTTTAGTACTAAATATTTTTCTGTGGATCTTTTTTGCCCTTGTGGCATTGAAAGCAATGGGCATATTTTAATCCAGTCTGCGGCCGGTCAGTAGCGGCTTGCAGCGTAAGGAGGTTTTCCTATGAAGTTTCCATCTAATTTTATCTGTGCCACCTATGACTACGCCGATTTTGGCCATGAGGTACCCGCACCCTATCTGCGCCGCAGTTTTCAGCTGAACGAGGCGCCCCTGTCCGCCGAACTTCTGATCACCGGCCTGGGCTTTTACCGCCTGTTCGTCAATGGCCACGAGATCACCAAGTGCATTCTCGCGCCCTATATCAGCAATCCCGATGACTTGGTTTACTACGACCTGTACTCCGTAGCCGAATACCTGCAGCCCGGCGAAAACGTGATCGGCGTGCAGCTGGGCAACGGCATGCAGAACTGCTTCGGCGGCTACATTTGGGACTTTGAAAAGGCCAAATGGCGCGGAGCGCCAAGAATGGCGATGCGTCTCGATCTGACTACGGCCTGTGGCGAGGTGACCGCTATCGAGAGCGACGACTCCTTCAAGACTCATGCCTCACCGCTGATCTTCGATGAACTGCGCTGCGGAGAATACTACGATGCCCGTCTGGAAATGGATGGCTGGTACAGCCCCGGCTTTGATGACAGCGACTGGGCGGCAGCCCTGCCTGCGGAGATGCCGAGGGGCAAGCAGCGCCTGTGCACAGCGTCTCCTATTGTGACTTCTCAGGAGCTGACTCCTGTTTCCATTACCTCCTATTCCGACGGCTATTTGTATGATTTTGGCGTGAACACCGCCGGTGTATGCCGCCTGAAGATTGCCGGTGCCGAGCCGGGACAGGAGATTTATACCTCTCACTGCGAATGGTTCCACGATGGTATTTTAGATCAGAACAATATCAATTTTGGAGGCCGCGGTGATCCTCGCGCTGTTCATGTGCAGTGTAATCGTTATATCTGCCGTGGTTTGGCTGTGGAAGAGTATACTCCTGCCTTTGCGTTTTACGGCTTTCAGTATGTGTATGTAAAAGGGATTACCGAGGAGCAGGCGGTGCCGGAGCTGTTGACCTATCAGGTAATGCACGGCGACTTTAAAGAAGTGGGCAGCTTTGCCTGCTCTGATGAAACAGCCAATCAGCTGCAGCTGATGACCCGCCGCTCTGATTTGGCAAACTTCTTCTGGTTTCCCACCGATTGTCCTCATCGGGAGAAGAACGGCTGGACCGGCGATGCCGCCCTTTCTGCAGAGCATTTTCTGTTGAATCTGACGGTGGAAGACTCTTTGCGAGAATGGATGCGGAATCTGGCAGCGGCTCAGGCACCAAATGGTGCACTGCCGGGCATCGTACCCACCGGAGGCTGGGGCTTTGAGTGGGGCAATGGTCCTGTATGGGATCAGGTTCTAATCGAGATTCCTTACTTGCTGTATCGTTTGCGAGACGATCTGGATTGTGCCCGGGAGCATGCGACCTCCATCTTCCGTTATTTGCAGTATATTGCCCATCGCCGTGATAAACGCGGTTTGGTGGCCATTGGTCTGGGTGACTGGTGTCCGCCGGGACGAGGCTCCGGTGACTATAAAGCACCCCTGATGGTGACCGATACCGCCACCTGTATGGATCTGCTGCGTAAGTCTGCCGTGCTGTTCGAGCAACTGGGCTGGCATCTGGAAGAGCAGTTTGCTCTGGATCTGTACTGGGAGCTGCGCGGTGCCTTCCGTAAGTATTTGATCGATTTTGCCACCATGACGGTGGCTGGTGATTGCCAAACCTCCCAGGCAGTTGGCCTGTATTTTGATATTTTTGAGCCCGGCGAGAAGACCGCGGCCTTTGCCCGCCTGCGGGAGCAGATCGCCCGTTTCGATGATCATTTTGACTGCGGCATTGTGGGACTGCGCATCATCTTTCATGTGCTGGCAGACTTTGGCGAGGCGGATCTGGCTTTCAAAATGATCACTCGCCCAGATTATCCGTCCTATGGCGATTGGATTCGGCGCGGTGCCACCTCCATGTGGGAGTTTTTCCAACCTGAGGGTGGTCAGGTGAATTCGCTGAACCATCATTTCTTTGGTGATATCAGCAGTTGGTTCATTCAAAAGGTGGCCGGTATTCGTCCCAATCCCCATTGTGAGGATGTGGCCGAGGTTTTGGTTGCGCCTTGTTTCGTAAGTCAGCTGTCCTTTGCGGAGGCTTCCTATGCGGCACCCGATGGCAAGGTACAGGTGCGCTGGGAGCGCAGCGATGGTGGAATTGTTTTGAAGGTATCGGCTGATGAGGCTTTGCATGGTCAGATCCGATTGCCTGTGGGCTGGAAGTTTGACGATGGTCTGGGCGAGAAGATGCTGGCCAGCGGCGAATATCGCTGCACAAATTGTGGATAAAAAAACATAAAAAATTCCGATGCATACCACGGTAGCATCGGAATTTTTGTTTTCATATTTATCAAGGACGATCTTTCCTAAACGCATTTCCCAGAATATTCGTCACGCGGAACACATCCAGTCCGCCCTGATCCACCATCTCGTGTTTCTCGATCAGGGGGCGATATTCATTTTCAAATTTATCCCAGGTGGCATCGGGCTGATCGCCGGTGGCCAGTTCATAAATTTCAGCGTAGATGCGGGTGTACTCTACAAAGAAGGAAAGCTCACGCCACATATGTTCCTGAACGGCATATTGGCAGGGAGCGCGGTCCGCGATGATGGCTTCAATCTGTTCCAAAACAGAGGGAACCTGTGCAGCTTTGGCACTGAGCTTCGGATGCACACGGGGAATACCGTGGTTTATGTAATTGGTGTGGATTATGTAATCAGAACTGATCAAAGAAGAAATCTCTTCCATCAGAGGCAGAAGCTTTAAACCGTCGGGGCCGTAACAAGCCTCGTAATATTCCGCGGCGATCTCATCGAAGCTGGGGTTAAGATCCATAGCCGTGCGGCCCATCACATAGTTGGGCAGTGCATTGGGGAAGGCGGCCCGCAGTTCCTGACAGCTGTCAATTCCGTTCACGCCCATTTCACGGTGGAACTTTAGATCCTCACAGATGATGCGGGAGATTCCCACATAAGAAGGATCCCCGTAGTGAGCCCGGCCCAACGGATAGTCGTAAACAAAACTGTCGCAGGCGGCCATCTTCTGCCAATCCTTTAAGAAAGACAGGTTGGTTTCGATGTCATGGGGAAATTGCAAATGGTTCAGTTCAAACTCCGGCGCCGGCTGCAGAGGGCCGTGCTGGGAGTAGGATTTTTCAAAGGTACGGGTGATGGGGGCGAACATCAGCACAAAACGATCGGTATTCTTGATTTTATTTTGCACAGGAGCCCACAGCAGATCCACATAAAGCAGCATTACCAAACGAGTGGAAGAACCGATCTCGGTCAGCCGCTCGTCAAGGCGGTTCAGTAGGGTCACGTAATGATCGGAGGGACGCAGCTTACGGCAATTCTCACACTCGCAGGAATTGTTCGTGGCATCCGCCAACCAAATGTGCAGATAATCGGTCTCCGGATTTTCCTGCACATAGGCAACGATCCTGTCAGCAAAGGCCTCTCTGGCCTTCGGATTACTGAGACATAGATTGGTATTGGTAGGCACACCGTAAAACAGCTCTCGCTTACCGTCAACCTCGGCAATCAGCTGGCGGGTCTCATCGGAAAACTCGATTTCCTCGGAGTCCCAACCGGTGGCAGAGCAGCCCAGCACTTCGCTGGTCCAGCCATGACCCACTCGGTGCTGCAGTAGTCCGCGGTCCAGCATGGCCTCGTTAAAATACGGAAATACTCGTTTCGAATCCTCCATGGTCCACTTGACCGGAGCCAGCAGCGGATTGTTGGACTGATGGTACCAACGCTCCAAAAAGGTGTGGGGGTATTTGAACTGGAAGAAGAAGCTGTTAAAACCGATCTTCGGGGACCAGTCCAGAAAGTCTAAAATGTTGTCGATGGAGTCGGCACCTTCCAGGCAGGCACCACGGTGCCTAAGATCGGCGGTGTGAGCTTTCTTGGCATAGAAATTGTGTACATCGGTATAGGTGGGCACGATCTCATATTGCTTGCCGGGACGCAGGAAGCGGCAACCGATCAGGGTTAGGTAACGATATACGCCCAGAAGCAGGGCACGGGGATTGTTGCCTAAAATGATCTGGGTCGATTCGGATACTTCAATGTAATACTGATCATCCAGGGTCGCATCGGCGACGGCCGGCAGACCGTAAGCCGTAAGGTCGGCTACGTCAAGGCGAAAGTTCATCGCCGGGCAGCCCATGCGCAGTAAGTAGGATTCCAGCTCTTTAGCCGCAAAGCGGCTGGCACGTTCATTGGATAAAAGTTCGATATGCATAGCGTTTACAGATTTCTATATTCTTCGTACTTGGCATCTACCTGTTCGCGGGTAACCGTGTTCAAACCGGTGATGCGGGAGTTGTGGGCGGCGCTGAAGAAGGTGCGGGCGCTCTCAAGGTCGCCCTGCATTTCGCGGATCAAGCCCAGGTAATATTTGCTGTCGGCCATGGTGTCGCGCAGGTCGAGGGCGCGCAGGAAGAGCTCTTCGGCTTCTTCGTAGTTGCCCTGGCGGAATTCGATCTGAGCCAGATTGTCGTAAGCGGGACCGCAGGATTCATCTTCCATAAGGGCCTGCTGGGACATTTCGGCAGCCTTTTCGAAATCGCCGGCTTCAATATAGAAGTAACCCAGAGTGGTGTAGAATTCAGTGTTGAAGAAATCGTAGTCGATCAGCATCTGTTCCAGGGTGGAGATGCCGGTGGCCAGGTCGCCGCATTTCCAGTAGGCAATGGCCAGATCCTGACGGGCGAATTTCAGCATGGTCAGGTTGATGCGAGGCAGGGTGACAACGTACTGAAAGGTTTTCAGGGCGTCGTCATACTGGCACTCTTCCAACAGATGAAGACCGTAGGCGATCAGGGGAGAGGAGCATTTGGCCTTGTGCTTCATGGCATAGCGGTACATGGGCCAGGCCATGTTCGGCTTTTTGAAAATGAACTGGAAGGTGTAGCCTGTCCAGCCCATGCACTTGGGCAGGTTGGCAAAATACATGAAAACGGCGTAGGCCAAATAGCCCAGCAGAACATAAAGAAAAGGAACTTTTGCAACGATGGCCGCAATGGTCGCAACCGTTAAAATACAAAAGTGGGGATGTTTTTTGAAAAATGACATGATATGCCTCCAGAAAATAAGTAATTAGTACAATGATAGCATGATTTGAAAGGAGAATCAACTGCAAAGTGGTGGAAAATATTTTAGGCAAAGTGTAAAAAAATCCAGTGCAAAAATGAAGTGAGTTTGGTATAATGAAAGTAATATTCACGTGAGAAATCTTAAGGAGGCGATTGAAATATGAATGCCACTGAAATTCAAAAGATACTCGAAGCAAAAGTGTATAACGAAGTTGATGAAGAACCGGATGTGGACTTTGGATATAGCTGCGATTTGATGAGCGATGTGCTGGCTTTTGCTCAGGGTAACGATGTACTGCTCACCGGAACTGTGAATCCACAGGTGATCCGCACCTGTCAAATGGTGGATATCCCTGTGATCGTCTTTGTTCGCGGAAAGGAACCCTCGGAGGAGCTGATTGAACAGGCAGATCGGGCCGGAATTCTGTTGATGGGTACGAAACATTCACTGTATGTTTCCAGTGCGCTGTTGTATCAGGCCGGACTACCCGGAGAGGAGATCGAAAATGACTTTTAAATATCAAGTGGATGCATCGGTTCCCGAAATGGCGGGACGAGGTTCTACCGAGTTTAAAGCCGTTTTGAAGCAACTGGGCGTAAGTGCAAAAGTAATTCGTAAAATTTCTATCGCTATGTATGAAGGCGAAATCAATATGGTGATTCATGCTAATGGCGGGGAGATCACCTGTAATGTGGATGAACAGCAGATCGAAGTGATCATGGCGGATTCCGGCCCCGGTATTCCGGATTTAGATAAGGCTATGACCGCTGGTTGGTCTACGGCTTCTCCGGAAGCACGTGAATTAGGTTTCGGTGCCGGTATGGGTATGCCGAATATGAAGAAATTTAGCGATGAAATGGAAGTGCAGACTGAGATCGGTGTGGGTAC
>JAZQUJ010000112.1:0-31729 GCA_045631245.1 Bianqueaceae bacterium | reverse complement strand
AATACTTCTTAGTTTCCATCCTATCGGGGTGTTTCTTTTTGTCTTTCGACGTGTTGTAATTCCGCTGTTTACACTCTGTGCACTCTAATGTTACTCTGGTTCGCACGACTTCCACCTCCATTGGTTTGTTTCTTTGCTTTGCAAGGTCAGGGGCCCTCCGCGCGGAAATCCACGCAAAAAAAAAGAACCTAGACCAGTTAGCCTAATGAGTTTATCATACCCCCATCAGAATGTCAAGCGTTCTTGTCATTTTTTTGCTGAAAAACTCACCAAAAATTGATCTAAAATCTTATAATCTTTCAATATTTCGCCTTGCCAGCGTCCAATAATACACCTTTGCCTCCGGCCATCTTTCCTGCAGCACACGGATGCACTCTCTCAGCGTACTGCCCGTAGTATATATATCGTCCACTACGCAGATCCGCTTTAGTTCGCCCTCGAACGGCAATACCTCGAAAGCTCCCGCCATATTCTTTTCCCGCAGTTGCTCTCCTAACCCTTTCTGCAATCTGGTTTCCCGTTGACGCTTCAAAAGCTCCTCATAGGGCACCCGGCACAGCCGGGAAAGCTCCCTAGCGATCACCTCTGCCTGATTGTATCCACGGCTTTTCATTCGTTTCTTCGCCAGCGGAACTGCGGTCATCCGGTCGAAGCCCATTCGCTCCGCCCATTCCTTCCCCTCTTCCGCCATCCAGGCAGCAAAGAAAAGTCCATAGGATCTGCATCCGTTATATTTCATTCGATACAGGGCTTGCTGCAGCCGATCTTCATACTTCAGGCTGCAGCGCCCACTTCCTTCTTCATTCAACGGCTCATCGCTTTGATAATCCTGCCATAAGCAAAGGTCGCAAAGCCCCATCTGCTTCGAAGATTCAATCAGTTTTCCACACAATACACAGCGTCTTGGAAATACCGCATCCAGCAGGTACTGCCCGCAGCTATGCAAAAATTTCTTCAAAATAAAATACTTCCTCTCTCAAATGCCCTCAAACATCTTGGCAATTTCCCGAAGTCGTGCCTCCAGTGAAGAATATCGAATCATCTGCCTATCATTATCCACCATACGGCGTACCATAGCCTCATCGCCGATCACCACCACATAGCGTTTTGCACGGGTCACTGCCGTATACAGCAGATTTCGGCTGAACAGGATTTCCGGTCCGCTGTGCAGCGGCAATACAATGATCGGGCTCTCCGTTCCCTGTGACTTATGAATGGTAATAGCATAGGCCAATTCCAACTCTTCCAGCGCGGCATAATCATATTCCACCTGACGTTTATCGTCAAATAACACCGTAACGATTCGGGTCTTGGTGTTGATCTGCTTGATCCGACCCACATCGCCGTTGAACACGCCTTCGCCCTCTTCCAAGGGATAGCCATAACGATTCAGCACCTTCCAGGTCATACTGTAGTTATTTTTGATCTGCATGACTTTATCGCCTTCGCGAAAGACCATATCCCGAAATTCCATTTCCGCTTTTTTCGAAGACTTCGGATTCAATGCCTCCTGCAGTCTTGGATTCAAATTTTCCACACCCAAAAGTCCGCGTTTCATAGGGGTCAGCACTTGAATGTCATCCACTGGGGAACAGCCCGCAAACTTCGGCATTCGCTGCAGAATCACTTCCACCATGGTGCGGATCACATCTTCTTTCACCTTCCGCTTCATAAAGAAAAGGTCGGTATCCTTCTGATTAAATACCGGATACTGGCCCTGGTTAATCATGTGAGCTCCCACCACAATGTCGCTCATAGCAGCCTGTCGATAGATCTTTGTCAGCTTTTTCACCGCGATCGCTTCACTTTGGATCATATCTTTCAGTACATTGCCCGCACCCACCGAAGGCAGCTGGTCTTTATCCCCTGCCAAAATCAAACGGGTTCCCGGCGCAATCGCCTTCAGTAAATGATTCATCAATGTCACATCGATCATGGACACCTCATCCAAGATCACCACATCGGTTTCCAACGGATGCTCCTCATCTCGTTGAAAGATCTGTTTACCGCTGTCAGCAATACCAAATTGGATCTCCAACAACCGATGGATGGTTTTCGCTTCCCGTCCGGTGGCTTCCGTCATACGTTTGGCCGCACGCCCCGTGGGCGCCGCCAACATGAACTTTTTATGATCCTGTTCCAAAAGCTCCAGCAGTACATTAATAATTGTAGTCTTTCCTGTACCGGGACCGCCGGTGATGATCAAAACGCCTTCACTTAATGCCGCCAGTACCGCTTCCCGCTGTTCATCGGAAAGTTCAATTTTTTGATCTTTTTCGATCCGCTGCATCCGCAGCTTATATTGTTCCTCGGCAATCGGCTGGGGCTGCTGCAAAAGTTCCGTCAGTCTTCGGGCCACGCCCGCCTCCGCCGTATAAAAACTCTTTAAATAAACGCGCTCTTCTTCCAGTTCGCGCTTGTGCACCAGCTGGCCTTCCATTACCGATTCCGTCAAAGCGTTGTCCACCATGATCCCACTGATGCCGATCAGGTTGAACACCTCATCTTCCAGCTGATCCAAAGGCAGGTAGGTATGTCCCTCGCCAGCGGCATTTTGCAGCGCAAAACGAATGGCACCACGGATCCGTCCGGGTGCCTCCTCCGGGATACCCATCTGCCGTGCGATCTCATCGGCTCTTCGAAAACCGATACCCTGCACCCGCTCCGCCAGAATATACGGATTCTGCGAAAGCACCGACACGGTTTTCAGGCCGAATTCCTTGTAGATGCGCATGGACATATTAGGGGTCAGACCAAAACCCTGCAGGAAGACCATGGCTTCCCGCGCGGCGCTTTGAGCCGCAAACTGTTCACCGATCTCGCAGGCCTTGGCGCTGCTGATGCCCTTGACTTCCGCCAAACGCTCCGGCTCCGCCTCTATAATATGAAAGGTATTATCGCCGAATTTTTCCACAATACGATGTGCCAGTGCTGCACCGATTCCTTTGATGGCTCCGGAACCCAAATACCGCTCCATGGCATCCTGATCCTGCGGCAGAGAGCGGCTGAAGGAACTCACCTCAAACTGTTCACCGTAGGTATTGTGCTCTTTCCATCGGCCATGAGCTTCGATTCGTTCTCCCACCTGCAGATCGGGCATGATACCCACCACCGTCATAAGCTGCAGGCCATCATCAGACTCCACTTCCAGCACTTTATAGCCGGTATCTTCATTTTCAAAGATACATTCGTTCACGTACCCAACAATTCGTTCCATTTCATCCAACATCTGTTGATGCAAATGCTGATGCATTGGTTGATATTCCATTCAAACCTCTTATCTTCGTTTCTCGCTCAGCTGTTCCACATAGCGACCGGTACCAATGGCCACGCAAGAGATCGCATTATCCGCTACAAAAGTAGCGATCCGTGTGGATTCCGCTATAATTTCATCTAATCCGCGGATCAAACTTCCGCCGCCCGTCATCACAATTCCATGTTCATAAATATCGGCAGCCAGCTCCGGTGGTGTCTGTTCCAATACATTATGCACCGCTTCCACAATGGTGTATACTGACTCTTGCAGCGCCTCACGCACGTCGTAGTTGGTTACCATGACGCTGACCGGCAGGCCTGTCACCATATGACGGCCCTTGATCTCCATCTCTACTTCCTCTTCATTCTCACTGACAGTACCAACCTGGATCTTGATCTCCTCAGCAGTACGCTCCCCAATGAGCAGGTTATATTTACGTTTCACATAGCGAATAATCGCTTCATCGAAGTCATCTCCGGCTACCTTTACTGAGGTACTTACCACAATACCTCCCAGAGAGATCACAGCGATATCGGTGGTGCCGCCGCCGATGTCGATGACCATACAGCCACTGGGCTTGCTGATATCCAGACCCGCACCCATAGCAGCCGCGATGGGTTCTTCGATCATATGTACACTGCGGGCACCCACCTGATAGCAGGCATCGGTAAAGGCCTTACGCTCCACTTCCGTTACTTTACAGGGAATACACACTGCCACCATGGGCTTGATCAGCCGCTTTCCAATGGTGCGCTGCACAAAATATTTCAGCATTTTTTCCGTGTATTGATAATCGGATATCACACCGCCCTGCAGAGGACGAATGGTGTGCAGATTTTTCGGGGTACGGCCCACCATTTCATAGGCCTTTTGTCCCACTGCCTCGATCTGGGCCTGGTCTTCTTTTCGAATGGCCACCACCGAAGGCTCCCGCAAAATGATTCCTTTGCCTTTGACATATACCAGCACTGTGGAGGTGCCGAGATCGATTCCAATACTCGTTGAAAATAACATGTACGTCCCTTTCTTCGCCGCCACGCGGCGCTTGTCTTTAAATTGCCGTATTCACGGCATAAAATCAGTAACTTTCATTATAAAATAGGCCTGTTTAATTGTCAATAGACCGTGCGGCTGTATTTCTCTTTTGTGGCCAAACCTCCGCGGATGTGGCGCTCCGCTTTGTTGATTTGAAGCACTGCCTGAGCCTGCCTCGCCAGTTCTGGCTGTACGTGGATGAGCCGCGTGGTGATGTCTTTATGGACCGTGCTTTTACTGATGCCGAATTTGCGAGCCGTCTGCCGCACAGTGGCACCGTTTTCCACCACAAACAGCCCGATTTGAATGGCGCGTTCTTCTATATAACTTTTCAAAAATGCTCCCCCCGACACATTGTTTTTACAATGTATGCGGAAGGAGCATCATCTAGTACCGTATTTACAGGGCTTTCACTTCATCCAGCCAGGCACTGGCCACTGCATCGCTGGGCATCTGCAGATCGCCTCTGGGGGATACGCCTACTCTGCCCACCTTGGGACCGTCGGGCAGACAGGAACGTTTGAACTGTTGTTGGAAGAAGCGCCAATAGAAGTTACGCAGCCAGCGCAAAAGCACTTCATCTTCATAATTTTCACCCAAAGCTGCCTTAGCCAGTCGATAGATCTTGCTGGGAGCAAAGCCGTAGCGCAGAGCATAGTAAAGCACAAAATCGTGGATCTCATAGGGACCAACGATTTCCTCTGTCTTCTGGGAGATCTCACCATCCTTGGCCGGAAGCAGTTCCGGGCTTACGGGAGTTGCCAAAATATCGCGCAGCACCGCACGCAGCTCTGCACTGTTCAGTTCACCCGCATAGGACGCGATCATGTAGCGGATCATGGTCTTGGGTACGTCGGCATTCACACCGTACATGGACATATGGTCACCGTTATAAGTAGCCCAGCCCAGAGCCAGCTCCGACAGGTCGCCGGTTCCAACCACCATACCGCCCTTTTCGTTGGCGATATCCATCAGGATCTGGGTCCGCTCACGAGCCTGACTGTTTTCATAGGTCACATCCGTCACCTCGGGATCATGTCCTATGTCCGCAAAATGCTGATTCACCGCCGCCATAATGTCCACACATTCCAAAGTTACCCCCAGGTACTGGCAAAGCATCTCAGCATTTCCCTTGGTTCTCTTGGTCGTACCAAAACAGGGCATAGTCACACCTATGATATCTTTACGATCGCGGCCCAAACGATCCATGGCGCCTGCTGCTACCAACAGTGCTAAAGTGGAATCCAGACCACCGGAAATACCGATCACCAGAGTTTTGCAGCGGGTATGCTCGATACGCTTTTTAAGACCTGCGATCTGCATGTTAAAAATGGCCTGGCAGCGGCGCTTGCACTCCTGCATGTTGGCAGGCACGAAGGGGTTTTGAGGGATCCGGCGAGTCAGGGTGTTTTCCTGTTTTCTCACATCAAAATAGATGTACTCGTAGTCCTCATCCTCCGCAGCGGGAAAATGAGCATTTCTGCGGCGTTCGGAAACGATGCACTGCATATCGATCTCACTGATCAGCAGTCCATCCTCATACAAACTGCTCTCCGCCAAAATGCTGCCGTTCTCGCCGATCAGTCGGTGTCCTGCAAACACATAGTCAGTGGTGGACTCACCCTCACCGGCACCCGCATATACATAACCACAGTAAAGCTTAGCAGTTTGTCCGGTCACCAGCTGACGTCGATAGTCCTCACGACCTACGATCTCTGCGGTTGCCGCCGGGTTTACGATCAGCGTCGCACCGGCTGCTGCGTGCCAGGTGGAAGGCGGACAAGCCGCCCATAAATCTTCACCGATCTCTGCTGCCACCAAAAGCTCCGGCATCTGATTACATTCAAATAACAAATCAGTGCTCAGATATACTTCATCCTCGCCGATCACCACCGGCTGGAAAATATCCTCCGCCGGTTTAAAATGACGATCTCCCTCCAGCTCACTCTTGGGCACGGCACCAATAATATGACCCTGATTCAAGAATACTGCACAGTTATATAAAGAGTGGCGATGGCGCACAGGCGCACCCACAACCACCAACATGTCTCCCACACTCTTAGCCAGCTTTGCCAGCTCCTTCTCTGCCGTGTTCAGAAGAGTCTCCTGCCAGAACAGATCGCCGCAGGTGCTGCCGGTAATGGCCAGCTCCGGAAATACCAGGATCTGCACGCCCTTACCGCTGGCAGCGCCAACGAGTTCTCTCATTTTTTCACAATTATATGCCGGGTCAGCCACTCTCAGCTGAGGAGTTGCAGCCGCCACTTTAATAAATCCGTCTTTCATTGTATCCTCCAATTCGAAGCACTTTCACGCCCAATACCCTTTCGGCCAGTGCTATGCTGCTTCTTTCAAGATACATTATTTATAACACATTTTTTGTCCAATTACAAGAGACTGCCCCTTTATCCGAACAGTTTATGATACCACTCCACCAGCTTAAATTTAAAACTCCGCGGTTGATGGATCAGTTCATTCTGTGACTCCGGTAAGTGCTTCGAAAGATCCTCTTCCATCGCCTCCGGCTCCGTTTCCTCCACAAAACACAGGGTCGGAAACATTACACACCACCAGTTGCGCCCTTCAGCCTCACCAATTTGAATACACAACGATTCGTACCGGCCCGCCGGCAATGTGACGGAGCCATAGCTCTTCGTGGGAAATTCGGACTCGCCCACCACCACTTGAAGCTCATAGCTGCTGCCCGCCGCCCGCAGAGTGCGGCCGGCCACGTCGGTGATTTCCGGAAGATGTTTTAAAATATACGCTCTGGTGGCTTCTTTAGAATTCGATTCCCTAAGACCCGGCTCCAGATAATCGATCACTGCATCTCGTACCTTGAGTTTTAATGCCTGATCCTCCTCACTGTCACTGTTGGCCAGTACGTGAAAACGAAAAAAGTTTTCGGTGAGCAGCTTTTCTTCCTTGCCCGCTATGGTAAAAAGTGTGGCGATGAGAATGGTCAACAAACTACCTATTATTAGTGCCATCAGCAGGATGCGATTTTTATCTTCTTTCACCCAAGCAGCGATTTGTTTTGTATTCATATAAAACTCCTTTGTGGTTTATTTCTTTTGATACAGTGATGATTACCCCGTTGAAAGGAGTTTATACAAGGGAGTGGAAATATTTCCGGTTTTCGGTTAGAATATTGATAACTACTTGATTTAATATAGAAGGGATATTACGCCATGCGTTATTCAAATATTCGAACAGCCGAGTTCATTCACCGCCCCAACCGCTTCATCGCCCATGTTTTATTGGATGGCGAAGAAGTAATCTGCCATGTTAAAAACACAGGGCGTCTGCGTGAACTTTTACTGCCCGGAGCCACTGTATTTTTAGAGGAATCCGACAACCCCGCCCGTAAAACCCAATTTGATCTGGTTGGCGTACTACGCGGCGATGAAGTGGTCAACATCGACAGTCAGGCACCCAATCAGGCCGTAGGTGAATGGCTTCGAAAAGGCGGATTGTTCGAAGATGTTTCCTATGTAAAAGCAGAGGCCCGCTACGGCGATTCCCGGTTCGATTTTTATATCGAATCTTTCTCCGGCCGCAAAGCCTTTTTGGAGGTGAAAGGCGTCACCCTGCTGCAGGATGGCGTGGCCCGTTTCCCCGACGCCCCCACCACCAGAGGTGTCAAGCACATAGGCGAGCTGGTCAAATGCTTAGAAGATGGTTATGAAGCATATATTCTCTTCCTGTTAGAAATGAAAGGAAGCAAATGGATGGAACCCAACGATGCTACCCATCCGGCTTTTGGTCAGGCACTTAGGGAAGCGGTAGCCAAGGGGGTGCAGATGCTGGCCTATGATTGCTTGGTAACCCCAGATCGGTTAGAAGTAGATCAGCTGGTTGAAGTTCGTATTCTTGAGTAAAAATCGTTTTACCGTTTTCCTCTAATTTACCTCCTTTTCATGTTGCTTTTTGAAAGAAATCTGTGCTATAATATGTCTAATGATAAGAATGGAGGAATATCGCAATGGCTGATTCTTCGTACGGTTTTCGCTCCGCTTTGGGCGGATTCCATAAAGGTGATGTAACCGGATACATTGAAAGAACCTTAGCACAGCATCGCAGTGAACTGTTGGATTATGAAGCAACGGTTACCTCGCTGCGAGAAGAAAACCGTTCTCTGCAGCAGCAGCTGAACCTGTTGCTGATGGCAATGCCTGATCTTGCGTCTGTATCTACCGAAACACCTGCTGAAACACCTATAGAAACACCTGCATCTGCACCCGTACCCGAACCGATAGTAACACCTGAACCGGTAGTTGTCTCCGAGCCTGCACCCACTCCGGAGGTCGCAGCTCCTGTGAACAATTCCACACTCATCACCGCGGAACTTCAGGCCTATCGCCGTGCAGAGGCCGTTGAGCGCAACGCCGCTAAACGAGCTCGCAATATCTATCATCAGTTAGAAAATGCTTGTGAAGGTACACTGGATAAGTTCAAAGATACTGATGCCGCCTTTAAGCAGGCTATCGAATTGATTCAAGAGCAAGCAACTGCGTTGGAACAAGCTTACCATGCTCTGTCACTTGCATTAGACGGTTCCCGCGAAAATTTGGCATCCGTCAACGATCTGCTTCCCGATGAAGTGGCCGAACAATAACATACAACAAAAAGGTCCCTGTTTGATACAGAGACCTTTTTTTAATGCTAACAATACTACACTTGATTACAATACACGACCACGCGGCTGCTTCCACCGTATGTACAGGTAAAGAAAATTAAGTCAAATTCACCGGCGGTTACAACATCCACCGCTTCCGGCTCCAAAATATCCAAACCAACCACTTCATATTGAGTGATACCGGCATCCATGTCAGTAAAAGTTACCGAATCGCCAATTTCCAGTTGAGAAATTCGGCCAAAATGATTGGTAAAGTTGTGAGCCATCAACACCAGATCTTCACCACGAATGCTGCCGTGATACCGACAAGGGGCAATGTTTAACTGCTCATAACTCCAATCACTCATAATCGGCAGATCCAACTCCAAGGTAGGAATCGACAAATAACCAATATAATTATATCCGTCGATCTCCACTTCGGTCATTTTTTTCTCCTCTTCTGTCAGCAGCTTCACAGGCACCTGCAGCTCCAACTCTGAAACATCCTCATCCTCCGAATCATTGGACTCAGTCGTTGTTTTCTCTTGAATCTGCTGAATCAACTGAGGTATGATCTTAGCCACAGCATTTTGGGCTGCCGTCTCCTGCCGTATATTGCTTATAGCCAGAAGTAACGCACCTAAAAGAAGTACTATGCCCAGAAAAATACAAACAATACCAACCTTACTTTTCATGGTCGCATCTCTTTCGGCTTGAACATAAAATACAGCCACTTATGAATAGCACTGCACCGCTGACAGCCATCACAGGCACAGGCCACTTCAGCTGACCGGTTTGGGGCAGCGAGGGTGGCGGAGGTGGTGGCGGTACCGTGGGCGGCGACGGAGGCTCCGGCTCAAAGGGAACTTTCGGCTTCGCTACCACATCCAGCGTATACTCTCCGTTTGCATATCGAGGTACCGAGATCAAAAAAGGACTAATGGCCGCATAGCCATCGCAGGCATCGTTTTCCAACTGCCAAACCACATACAGGCCTTGAGGCAGATCTTGAAACACTGCAGTACCATTACAAATCTCCGCGGTCAGCGCCTCCAAGTGGCGTTCATCTGCCAGTTCCCTCATCTCCTCAGCTAATTCCTGCGTGATTTGAGAATCTTCCATAATCTTTGTGCCATCGAGCAGGGTAAAGAAATAGTTACCATCTTCTTCTGTCAGTTCCCCCACTCTTGAAATATGCAACGTACCGGTATTTAGCTTTTCACCGTCCACTTCCATTAAAAAGGTTAGACTACCATTTTGAGTCGGATCCAGTTCCGACTGAGTCATGGCCTGTAAATTTACAGTCAGATTCAATAACAAAAGAAGGCATACTGTTAAGGCAACGATTCTTTTGTTCATTAGTCATACCTCCTTTTTCTAGGTTTAGGGATCAAAATAACAATCAATAATAGTAATAGCATAGGAATCGCCAAAACAGGCGCAACAATGGCGGGTTCAATTTGAGCAGCATCGGCCGTAACACGCACCACCACCGCTTCTTCTTGATTTTCTACCCGGTGTCCTCGCACCAGCAGTCGATGCGAATTCACACCATAGGGTGTACAGGTAATCAAGGTGCAAAGGTCTTTTCCTTGTTCAATCTGGAGTGCTTCCGTCTCATGAGGTTCTACAATCAGGATCTGATCCACTTCATAGGTGAGAATCTCATCCAGCACACGAAACATAAACACATCACCAACCACCAGTTTATCCAGATTGGTAAAGAGCTTTGCGCTGGGCAAGCCACGATGGCCAGAAACAACGCAGTGGGAACTTTCACCGCCAACGGGTAAACTCGTCCATTCCAAATGTCCCAGAGCCACCTGCAGCACCGCTTCATCGGTTCCGTGGTAAATGGGTAGGGTGACACCGATGGCCGGCACTTCAATATACCCCATGATACCCAAGCCGCCGATATCCAGAATCTGATCATACACTTCTTGCTGCTCCTCTGACAGCAGATAATTATTACTGCGGCCGTTCATGGATCGATTGTACTCCCAGGCTTCCTCCCAAATGTGGGCATATTCATCGTCGTCAATATTGGCCACCTGCTCCACATAGGAAGCCACAGCCCGAGATTGGTGTATAGAATTCCACCAATCGGCCAGCGTGGGATACAGCAGCAAGGACAAGCCTATGATCAATACAAACAGCAGTATGATCGTGGTACCATGTTTCTTCATAGGATTCTCCTTGATGCTATAAGATTTCGGCGGGAGGGGCCAAAGCCCCTCCCCTATTGCCTTATGATTGTCAATTATTCAGCGCTTCCCATACGCTTTTTGGTGATCAGCAGAATGATTGCTCCAACAACCAACACGCCGCCAATGCCGTAGAACAGTCTAGTACCGATGCCACCGGTCTCGGGCAGAACAGTACCGGAGTTATTCACAACGTCAGTAGAAACAAGACCCTCGCTTGCATCAGCAGCAAACTCAATCTTGCCGGTTTCAGTTTCGCCGGTCAGGTTAGTCAGAGTGGGATTGTCAGCGACAATAACATGCTCAGCAGCAACCTCAAACTCGATGGGGTCGATGGTGTTGTAACCTGCGGGAGTGGTGGTTTCCTCCAGTTTATATTTACCATCGTCGATACCCTTCCACTCGAATTTGGTCATTTCTTCGCCTTTTACTTCATCGCCGATCTGAGTCCATGCGCCGCCTGCTTCGGAATCATTCTTGATCCACTTGAACAGGGTAAAGCCTGCGCCGGTCAGCTCATTGCCTTCTTTAACTTCGTCAGCATACTTGTTGGATTCCAGTTTGTAGGTAAAGACAATGTTCACGTCCCAAGGAGTATCTTCTCCGCCTTCACCATCGGGATAAGTAGTAGCCTTGATTTTATTGGGGTTACCGGGTGCGCCGAACTTAGCGTCGGTGTCCAGAGTTGCGGTGTAGTTCAGAACGATCTCAGCATCGTTGACAGTACCGTTGATACCCTTGATGTTTTCGAAGGTAACAACGATCTTGGTGCCGCCGTTGTAGTCATCAGCGCTTGCGTAGTCTTCAGTAACTTCGATGGTGTAGCCGGTGGTGCAGGGCTGGCCGTTGACGGTAATGACCATGTCCTCATTGTATTCCAGACCCTCGGCCATAATATCGGTGATGACTACCCCGTAGGTATCGTAGTTAGCCATACCTTCGAAGTTTGCGGTGGACTTAAAGGGAACGGTATCGTCGATGTCGTAGTCAGCGGAGTCGATCCAAACAGAGTCGCCATCTTTGGGCTGCTCGCCGGTGGAGTCGTTGATATCCTGGGTTTTCTTCACGATGGTAGTACCGGTATGTTTAGAGGTGATATTGGTGTTACCCACAACCTGGAACATAACAGCAGAGCGGGTATCCTGACCGGGCAGAGGATCAGTAGTTACGTCAACGATCATGTAGTAACCGGCCTGTGCAACGGTAGCAGTAGCTACGTCACCATTGGTTGTCATGTCAGTTCCTGCGCCGGTGGGCTCGATGGTAGTCGGATCTGCATTAACAGCATCCAGAACGGACTGGGGAACAACTTCGCCTTCGGTACCGTAGTCAGTACCGTACTTGATGTTGGACAGGATTTCTTCGCCAGCAGCATCGGTAGCCAGATCGCCGGTAAAGATCTGATAGATCTTATATTCATGCCCGGTAGCGTTATTAATGGTTACAGTAAAGGGACCGTTAACAGCAGTATTAGCTGCAGATACGGAAGTGGCCAGGCCCAGGATCATGATCAGTGACAGAGCCAGAGCAAAAATTTTGTTCATGCGTTTCATAGTGAAACTCCTTTCATAAATGTCATGTTTTTTGTTTTATATACGTACATGCTTACTTCGCGTCAGGAAGAATTGTAATTCCTCCTTCCTCGTTTTTTTGAACTATACAAAAGGAAAACTATACTGAACGCTGTCAGTATCAAGCCTGCCATTGTATACATTTGTGTCCCAGTTCCGCCGGTTTCAGGAAGCGTATAGCCTTCCTGCTCACGGTTGACCAGTTTAATAATACCGAAATTGATACCGGCATTGTTTTCGGCCGATTCCATTTCGTAGCCGCTAACCTTAACTTCTTTCACGTAGTAAAGGTAGTTGATACCTTGGGTACCATCCGAATTTTGGGTGGACTTCGGCAAACCGGTTATCGTAAGATTCCAGTTTCCTTTCTCATCCGGTGTTATGGTGTAACTTCCATACAGCTTTGCACTGTCGGTTACCCCCTCCAGCATCTGCCAGAGCTCAACGGTAACACTTGAAACCTTCTCTCCTTTAACTGTCACATAGTCTCCGCCGTAGTCTTTCCAGTATTTCTCAATACTGATTTCCGTGGTAGCGCTTACATTTTCACGGTAGATAATGTCACCGCTAGTAAGTGCGTGGCCGTTGAAGCCTGTGGGAATACAGCTGGGATATTTCTGAGTATCGTCATTGACGATGTAGAAGTAGTAGGGTTCGGGACTGATGTAGTATCCATCAGGAGATTTCACCTCTACGATGTAGTAGGCGGTATTGTAAGCGAACTGATCTTCCGCCATGGTGGATCCATCCAGAACGATCATACCGTTGGCGTCGGTGACGAATTCTGTCCCGCCGTTATCGGGATGATGAACGATGATGTACTTGTTCTGTTCCTTGTTCCAGATGTAGATGTTGAACTTAGCCTCTTTCAGGAAAATGCCGTCGCTGTTGGCATCTACCTTGTAGATCATGACACCCTTGGTGTCCGCCTGTGCCGTGGCTTCCTTCACTTCGATTTCAATCTGGCTATCGCCTTCCAAACTGCCCTCGCCAACACCTGTAATGGAACAGGTATTACCAACGTTATGGATGATATTCTTAACGCCGTTGGCCTTATAGGAGTATTCCAGCAGAAGGGCCTTGCCATCGGGCACATTCAAGTCGATGGTATGAACCCATGAGGTTGTGCCATTCTCTACAGAGGAGGTTTCAGCATACTTGTAGTTGGCTGTGACCTCGCCCAGCTTTTCATAACGGCCATCGGATGTGAGCCGGATCTCGTAAAGCTTTACAGAACCGGGAACCAATCGCAGGCGCAGTGGCTTCTCCACTGTGGAAGTGTAGGTCAGTTCATCGTGAATGGCCAGCTGCTCGGAGTTTTCGATCAGGTCCTTGCCATAGGCATTGAGCACAACGGAGTAGGCGATGATGTTATTGGCATCCGTAGAAGCTTCCTTACGGATATTGCCACTGCTCTCATCCTTTTTGATCTCCTGAGACTGAGAACCGATGTCGATCACCACATCCTTTTCGGTTTTAATGGTGAACTGGTTTTTGAAGGTGTCGATGTAAATGGAAGAGCCTTCTTCCGTGGGCGTCCATTCAAAGTCATCATTGATCTGAGTGACGATAGTAAGGTAGCCGAAGTGTTCTTCCAGGCTGTGTATTGACGCATACTCGGACATTGTCTCAATGACTTTACCGGGAATTATCATCTCCAAATCTCCGGTTTCGGTCACCTTGATGACAATGGAAACCGCTTCTGCGCCCTGAGGTTTATATTGACCATACTGATCAGCAGGGTACAGTGTGAAATCCCATGTATAGATTTGACCAGGCTCCATGTCCGTCAGCCTCAACTGCGTGGTAGGAACTTTGTCCTGGAAGAACAGCTTCAAATCCTTCACCGTTACACCCTCGGGAAGATCTTCGTAAATCGTAATGGTGTCATGACCGGCATAACTGGGAGGTGCACTCAGCTTGATGGACCATGCCAGATAGCCGTCCCGCAGCTGTCCGTAATTCAGCTGGTTGGTGCCTTCCGTTCCATTCCAGAACACGTACTGGTCGCCCTGGGTATCGGGGTTGTAGTAATTGATGCCGTACTTAGTAGCTTTGAGTGTGCCCTTGGTAAAGTCCACACGGCCTTCTACCATATACTGGCCAGCTAAACTGAATCGGTTTCTGAAAGTTGTGGTGGAAACAATGTTATTCGGGAACACACCGTAGGCTTGATAGCTGAAGGTCAACACATGACCTTTAGGGATTCCTACATCGGACAAGCCGACAGAAAAGCGATCAAACAGTTTGGAACTGTATTCATCAGGATTATTCACCAAATCGATTCCGCTGCAATAATTGTTGGAAGATCCGTAGCTGCTCCTGTATTCCCAAGCGTTAAAATAAGCGATTTCTTCGCCGGATACGCGCTGGATTTCTGCATTGATGGTATTCCATGCTGCCATGATCTGATCGTAAGTCATGTACATTTCATCAAATACATCACCTTCCATCAGATCGTCGAAGTACATTCCGCCGGGAATGGGGGCCTTTGTGGTATCAATGGTAACAGTCCAGGTGATTGGCAACAGATAGTTGCCGTCTTCATCCTGAATAACTTGGCCTGCCTCGCCGGTCTTGTTGAAGGGACTGCCTACATTAACACCGGTAAAGGAGTGGACTTCAGTATTCTTGTCCTTATTCTTCAGGATCGCCGAGTTGTAAATTGTGTGGCCATCACCAAAATCATGGGTAGTTGTATAGGTGACAGTATAGGTATCCGTAGAGCCATCGGGGAAGATATAGGGAAGAGCCACATTGCTTGCCACGGTCTTTCCGCTGCTGTCTTTGATGGTAACAGGACCGTTGTAAGCGGTCTGAGTATTGCTAGTCCGGATGATATCCTCCAAGGTCCAGCCGGAAATATCTCCCTGCGCCTGGTTGACCACGATGGTCCATGAGATAGAGCCATCTTCGTTCAGCTGACCGGTTTTCCTCAGCACATTAAAGGTGTGATCCACCGTGACCTTGTCCTTAAGCTCGTTGTTCTGGCTGTCCTTACCGGTGACGGTGGCAGTGTTACGAACCGTCATATCCGCACCCAAAAGGTCCATATCGGCGGTACATTTGTACCGGACCGTATAGATCTCGCCGGCAGCCATCTCAGGCAGGGTCAGACTGAAGGAGCGTTTGTTGCTTGCCACATCGAAACTGGCGTTGTTTACGATACAGTTATCCTTCCAGATACCCACGCTTTCCTTAAAAGTAAGGCCTGCGGTCATTTGGTCCATGATGGTGATAGAACCGTTTGTACCTTCGGCACTAGTGACTGTCAGTTCGTATACGATGTCTTCGCCGTCAACACTGACTTTAGACTTTTCAATCTTCAAGTCGCCCTCAGCTTCGATTTTTTCTTCAATGACGACACCCAATACAATACCATCTTTAAATTCGTAATCCTGCTCTTCCTGATCAGATTCGGTAATCTTGGTGACCGTGGAGCAGAAGGATACATAACCGTGAATTTGAATGCCCTGGGCATTCTGCTTTACATAAGAATCCGAGAAGTTCAGAGTGATGATGCCGGTTTCGTTGTCGATCAGGAAGGTACCGACTATCTGACCCACGGAGTTATAAATGTTGCCTTCGTCACTCTGGATGATTTCGAAAATCTCAGGCAGGTCATAGGTCAGGGTATTGGATATGACCGATACGGTTTCGCCGTTCATAACGCCCAACTGCTGACCTGTGATGGTGTATTCAATTTTGAATTCGATCAGGTCACCCTCAGTAACAATAGAGCCACTGGGAAGGGGATTTCGCTGTTCATCGTACATGGAAACTGCGCTTATGTAAGGTTTCAAATCCAGGGTAGATGCTCTTAGGGTAGCCTGATAAGTGGAGGCGTCTGCGGTTCTGCGGAGGCTGAAGGTGCTTGCAGCTGGAACGGAGTGGCTGAACATAACAACTTCGCTTTGTTCCTGCTCTTTCGGCTCATCCAATGCTCCTGCAATCGGCTCAGCGGAGGAAATCAAATCGGCCCATGCGTCAGCATCAACGGGGGTGAACTGCTCTTCCACAGGCTCTTCCGCCTGAGGCGATTCCAGTATGCCGTAACCGACTATGATATTGTCTAAAAGTTCGTATTTCTTTTCTGCAACCTGATCGTCGGCGTTACCTTCGATGGTGATCACATCGACATCCGCCACTTCTTTTACTAAGCCCACATGGTCACAGCTACCGTCATCATCCCAGTCGAAAAAGATCAGATCACCGGATTTTGGGATGTACTCAGAAGGGATCCGGAAAAGATCCTGTTCGGTCAGTTCGTCAATCCAAGTGGGGCAGTAGGCATGAATGGGATATTCTTCCAACCCGGCATAACGGATACAGAAGGATGTGAACATGGCGCACCAATCTCCGTAGGAATCGCCATACCAAGCACCGTAGCGGGTGTAACCCTTGGTATTGCCATACTCGTCTACGATATAGTTGCGACTGCTCTCGCTGTAGCCCTTCTGACTTGCGGCGATGGCAATCACATCTTCGGCGTAGTTGCCGGACAGTTCAGGCAGGGTTGCCTCCCAGATTTCGTAGGATTCCAGATCCGCGGAAGGATCCGCGTAGCAGGCTAGAGAGTGAATATGCTCTTCCACCTGGCAGATCAGCTCCTGCCCATGGCACTCTTCCGTGTGCTCATGGTTGGGATCCACCTGCTCGATGCAAATCAGAGTAGGTTCGCCGTAACAGCCATCTTCGTGGATGTGGGAGAGAATTTCTTCCTGACCACAGCTATAAGTGATCTGAAGTTCACTGCAGTTTTCCACGTGAGTATGTGCTTCTACAACTTCTAAACCACAGCCGTAAGTGGTGGTCACGGTGTAGCAGGTTTCTGTATGGGTGTGGGAAGCGGTTTCATCCAGAGTACACGTCAGTTCCCGGATAGTGGTAGGGGCACAGGCGTCATCATGGCTGTGACCTTCCGTCTCTTCCAGACCGCAGATCAAGATGGTTTCCTCTGCAGCGATGCAGGCTTCCTCATGGGTGTGGGCTTGATCCGTGGGCAGGGTACAGGTCAAGTCTGCAGGTGCGTAACAGTTATCTGTGTGATCATGGAACTGGCACAAATAAACATCATCGTAGCATTTTTCATCGTGGATATGTTCTTCGATACCACAGAAAGTAGGTGTTTCCTTGGTAATAGCAGGAAGGATCAGCGCGTATGTGGTCCAAAAAACGACAACACACATCATCGCACTTAGAATCCGCCGCCAGATTTTTCTGTGTCTTTTCTTTTTCAGTTTCAGTAAAACTTCATTGGTAAATTGTTGTTCCAAGCGCGTCCCTCCTTTCTTTTATTTTGCGTTACGTTTATTTGATTTCACCAAAATAGTCAAACGGCCAAACCCGAAATATTAATTTGCCGACGATCTGTTCTTCCGCCACACAGCCAACTGCTGTATTTCTGGAATCCACCGAAATACTTCGGTGATCTCCCATGACAAAAACACGAGATTCCGGTACCTGATAAGGTAACTCGATATTACAGTCGCCCAAAGCCTTTTCAGTTAAATAAGGTTCATCCAGCAGTTCTCCGTTCACGTAAACATCACCTTCCGGGGAAATGTCCACCCAATCGCCTGCCTGCGCAATCACGCGTTTGACTAGGATCTTATTGTTGTAGTAAAAGGCAATTACATCACCTGACTCGAACTTAGAAGTTTTCCATGTCAGCACGATATCTCTATCCGAAAGCGTCGGTGTCATAGAACTACCGTAAATCTGCAGCACTGGCAACAAAAGGGTCGCCACAAGTACTGCTATTGCTGCCACCGTAGTCAGTGTATAAATGGTGCTGCGCAACACCCTTCGGTAACGTTTACGATATTTCACACGGCCTAGCTCTTCCTCTAGTTGTTGAGAAGTCGGCAGTGTTAATTCTTCTTTCTTCATAATCAATACATTTTTCCGCCAATCTGCGTATTTGCCTCATTAGACTTATTATTAAAAGCAAAATATATATCCATTACCTGCTGCAGGCCATTGAATGAATCCACCAGTTGCTTAATCTTCGCTGAGCAGTTTTCCCAACAGGCCTGTGCCTTTCGTTCAGCCTCAGCCACCATACGGTCACATTTTTCCTTTGTTTCGTTCTCCATTTGCTGGCATACCGTCGTTTGCTGCTCATTCATCAGTTTAATATTATCTATGTAATACTTACAGGAATCTTGCGCTGCCTCAAAAATGCCACTTAGCTGCAGAGACGCCTCCGCAATAGAGCCGATATTATCAAGCCGAATTGTACGGTCAGCCAACTGAGCCTGAGTTTGATCCAAAATGCAACGCAATTGTTCGTTTTCTTTTCTTTGGACCAACAGCAATTCCAACAAGTCAGCACGGCTGAGTCTGCGCAATTCTTTATCCGTCATTTGCGATTTCTCCTTTCGACAAAATAGCATTTTTAATACTTTCTGAATTCTATAAACATACTAACACCACTCTTTTTCCAGTGCAATACTTGTAACGCAAACGGTAATTTTATGACTCAAACGGTTTTCTATTGCCTTTTGGTAGATATTGTGGTATAAGTTATTTTGGAAAAGAAGTCTGAAAAGGAGGAGCCTATGAAAATCGCATTGGTCGATGATGAAATCATTCAAATCCAGAATTTACGAAACCTGCTGGGCGCAGAACTGCAGCGAATCATTCCTCATGCACCTCATGAAATCGATTCCTTTCGCAGTGGCCAATCTTTCTTAGATCATTGGGAAGCCGGTCGTTACGATATTGTCGTGTTGGATATTTTCATGGGCGGCATCACCGGTGTAGATGTTGCAAAGCAAATTCGTCTTACCGATTCCAATGTAAAATTGGTATTTTGTTCTCATAGCAACGAGTTTGCAGCTGAAAGCTATCAGGTCAATGCTCAATACTATTTGGTCAAGCCCGCCACTCCTGGTTCCATCTCTAATATGCTGCAACGGCTAAATTTAGAGTTGATCCAAATGGGTCAGTGCATCACTCTGCCGGATGGCCACAGTATTATTCTGCGGCAGATTTTATATACAGAGTATTTCAATCATGTAATTACCATCTACTTAAAGGATGGTCGAACCCATCGACTGCGCATTAATCATAGTCAGTTGGAAGAAATACTAACTCCTTATGGTTATATATGTTGCCCCAGCAAAGGTATATTAGTTAATTTCTACGAAGTGCTACACATTGATGAAGACTCCCTCACGTTGTCTACGGGTATCACCCTTCCCATTTCCAGACGCAAAAGCAAAGATGTGCAGTCGGCATATATTAAATTTCGTTTTCAGCAGCTCCGTTCGGAGGTAGAAATATCATGATATCCGTTTTTCGACTTTTAGAAGTCGCTTTGTACTCCTTGTTAAACTTTCTGCCATTTCTGTGTTTGGCGCTCTACGCCTTTCGCAGACATATGCACTTCTCCTTTGCAATCACAAACATAATGGTTGTATTTATGTGCGCTCTGCAAATCGGTATCGGCTTTGTGGCTGCTTTTTCTTCTTTAGACTCCGGTACTATCTCAGTTGTTAGCACAGCTATCTATGCCGGATTTCTATTTCTCGTTATAAAATATAAGGTCGGCACAGTGCTTTTTGTTCTGCTGACCCTTTCCAATGTAGGAAATCTGGTGGCAGTTTTCTCAAAGTGTTTGGAAGGCATCATTTTCGGAGATATTGCTACTGAACCATATCGCTGGAGTCTCTGCATTTGTATGCTGATCCTGCACCTGTTCATCACTATTCCTGTAGGTTTCTACATCCGTAAATATTTCACCAGCACCACCCCCATCCAAACCACCTGTTGGAATTATCTTTGGATCGTTCCGGCTACGTTTTATCTGACATGGTACTATCACTTGTATTTCACAGGTATGAATGATTTGACAACAGCACTGAGTATTCATAACGCGCTATTTTTACTACTTATCAATATCGGCGCTTTCGCCGTCTATCACATCGCAATTCTTCTTTTGTTTGCGCAGAAAAAAGCCGAAAAATTGGCACAAGAAAATCAGATTTTGCAAATGTCCCGACTCCAGCACGAAAATCTAAAACAGCGCATCAACGAAGTGAGGAAAGCCAAGCACGATGTGCATCACCATGCACTCTTAATTCGAGAGTATTTACGTAACGGAAAACTACAGGAACTAGATGCCTATCTGGATAACTACATTAAATCTCTGCCAGGTACCCAATCTCTGGTCTACTGTCAGCATTATGTAACCAACACACTTTTAAACTATTATGCCCAGCAAGCCCAAAATGCCAATATAAAAATGGATATTCTTGTACAGTTGCCGGAAACTCTCCACCTGCCGGAAAGTTCACTTTCCGTAATATTAGGCAATCTGTTAGAAAACGCACTGGATGCCTGTCAGAATACCCAAAGTGCAGAAAAGAAGATTACCGTCCGCGGAAAATATAACATGGGGGCTGTGTACTTTGAAGTTTCCAACCCCTTTTTCGGCACCCTGAGAAAAGATAGTACCGGAGAATACCTGACCACCAAAACACACGGTCATGGACTCGGTCTTCATTCTGTTTCTCACCTTGTCCAGATTCAGGGCGGAATGATGGAACTAAATACCGACAACGGCATTTTCCAGGTATCGTTATTGCTGCCGGAGGATAAACCTCCTTTCACCAAGTAACTGAAAATAATTGCTCTCTAAAATGATATGCTCCCGTCTATGCAGACAATTCTTATTCTTTCCTTATCTGCATAGACGGGAGCATATCATTTTTCGAACACTCTCTTGTTTATTAACTTATCATGTGATCAGATCAACTCTTCCGACAATTGAATCTCCGTAAACTTCTCCGGATTGTGGTTATCGGCCACGCCCACCGGATCCCAGGACCAGCCCACGTTAGTGGGTTTGCCGTTCAGACTCATGGCCTCATAGCGCCCTAAGAACAACTTCCAAATGTCGCCGGCCTTAGGCGGGATCGTATGTCCTGTGGACAGGTCACGGAAACCTTTCCAGGGGAATTTAAGTTCAGCAGTCCAGCCCTTGCTGATCACCGAAGGATCGTTGATCTTACCATCGATCTTAACGGCAGTTTCCAAACCGGGGAAGTCCCAGTTATGATAGGTCCAGCGCAGACCGCGGGGGTTGATACCCTTCCAGAAGTAATCGTCATGACGGTCAAAGTTACCGCCAAAGGTTTTTGCATCATTCTTAAATACATCAAAGCGCTCTTCGTTGAACAACGGATTCTTCAGCAGCGCATCCTGCCATACATAAAACACTTCATATACTACGTTCAAAGCATTCAGTTCCAGCTCATAATAGCTGTCGCCGCCGTCGATGAACACTTCCAAATCATTCTCCACCCAAAGCAAAGAATCCCGCTCGGTCAAAGTAGCTGCCGGGAAGGGTTCTTCGCACCAGAAACCAACGTACAGCGCCTCTTCATCCCACATCAGGGCTGCACGGGTATCATAAATTCCGGGCGTACCGCCCACCGCATCCACAAAGCGATGAGACTTTTCGCAGCGCTGCCACTCTGGTTTTGTCAAATCACCATCGATTTTGATGGGTGTTGTCACTTTTTTACATTTGTAAGCCATGATTAAAACCTCCTGTAACTCTCGATACGGCAGTAGGACACTTGGTATTTCCAAGGGTATTTCGCCTTGCAGCGGCGCACCGCCTCTCGAGCCGTTTCGTATTTTTCAAACAGTCCAAACACCGTAGGTCCGCTGCCTGTCATCATAGCACCGGTAGCTCCCATTTCAATCAGATCCTTTTCGATCTCGGCGATCACCGGGTACTCCGCCACTGCCGCCGGCTCCAGCTGATTCACCATCAACGAGCAGATCTCCTTCAGATCGCCCTTGCCAATGGCCTGGATCATAGCAGGTATGTCGGCCTGTTTTAAATTTTCCTGTTTATCGAACTGCGCATATGACCAGGGCGTGGAAATACCAAAATTGGGTTTCACCAGCGCCACATGAGTCTCCCTCATGGGCATGATCCGCTGCAGTTTTTCACCGCGTCCTGTAGCCAGACAGGTACCACCCAGTAGGCAGAAAGGCACATCGGAACCGATCTGCGCACCTAGCTTCATCATCTCTTCCATGTTCAGCCCCAAATTAAACAACCGATTCACACCCTTGATCACCGCTGCTGCATCCGCACTGCCGCCGGCCATGCCCGCAGCAATCGGAATCTTCTTGTACAGACGAATATGAAAGCCGCCCGTACCATAGGTCTGCTGCATCAGCTGCCCCGCTCTATAGGCAATATTCTTTTCATTCGCACCCAGAAAAGGCAGGTTACACTCCAGCGTAATGGAAGCATCATCCCGCATATCCAACGTGATCTCATCCCAAATGCTCACATGCTGCATAATCATTGTTACATCGTGAAAACCATCTTCTCTGGTATCGCCCACATTCAGCGCCAGATTGATCTTACCATAGGCTCTTTGTCGTACACTTCTATCGCTCATTCGTATAACCTCCTATCAGTCTATGATAGTTCCATTATACAACTTTTTGCAAAAATTTCAACCACTTCCGTCATTTTACAATGAGCACTGTTCGATCCCCCAACAATTCCATTTCCTCCGGCCGTACCCGGTATCGCTTACCCACATTCCATACATCTTCACCGGGCTGTACAAAGCATAATGCCATAGAAGGCAGCTCCGCTTCCTCCGCCTCCGAAAGTGCAAGATCCGTCACCAACTCCTGCATCTTCTCTTCCAGCACTTCCACATCCAGTACCAATTCCGCCATCATATCCAGGCGTCTTTCACTTTGAAGTTCCGACTTGATCCGTTCCATATGAGCACTCACCTGTGCCTTATGATCCGGCCGCAGGCCGGAAACCGCTTCCGTCTTACTAAAGGGGACGGGCTCCGTGAACGAGATTACCGGACTCCGATCATCCGCCGTCAGACAAAAGGCGGTAACATAGAGGACTCCTTCGATCTGCAACTGCCCTTCCTGCAGAAGCACATCGTCAATTTTCGGCTGCGCCGTGGTGTAAAACACCTGCAGTGCCATGGGCAGGCTTTCCGGAATTTCCAGCATCTGCGCTACCTCTGTTCTCAACTGTTTTTGGAACAATCCTCGCTGCAAGGGTCTTGATACTTTTGTCAATGCTACATCTCGAATCGTATCGTAAGCATCACTGAGGAGCCGGCGTTCCTCTTCTTTGGTGACGCGTGCCCGGCAAGTCACCACTATTTCCATTTGGATCCGGCGCAGTTCACCGTCCACATCGGGCATCACTTGGAGGAGGGTCTTTACAATGTCCATCTGCAGTGATGTATCCATGCCCTCCCGGGCCTCCGGTACATCGATCAACCCAGCAAATTCTGTGCTGTAATCTAAAAACTGCACGCCGCTTTCCGTTTGATACAATACGCTGACCATGACCTCCCCCTTCACCTGCAGGCGATCTTCCAACAGCTGACAGCTGCGTCGGCGAATCGTAGCTTCATACCACAGGATCTCTTCAATGTTAGGACTGCCATCCCGCACTGCAGCAGTTTCCCGCACGATCAATTTTTCCTCTCTGTCCCCGATAATGCGTCGCAGGGGTATTTGATTTTGCTGTAATACCAGAGTTTCTTCTCCTGCTACACCGGTTACCATCGAAGTATCCCGGTATTTGACCACCTTGGCTTCCATTTCCACCAGAGCGCTTAGGCTCATTTTGCGACCATTGAGCAGGATACTTCGCACATTTTCCGGTTGATAGCTGACCTGATACCGAAGCCGCTCCCCTTCTTCAGCGATCCCCTCCAGATTCATTTCTTCTTCCACCGGCAAAGCTGTGTTCAGGCTGCACAGCTGCGGCACTTCCTCCTGACTGAGATAGAGCACAGTAAATTCCAATTTTCCCATAAGCCGCAGGCGGTGACCTTCCAATACCACGTCCTCCGGTAAGTAGCGTACACTGGTCTGCAGAATTTTATCAGCATCGGGCTTTCGGTCCGGCACGATCACATCGCCCTTTACCGATACCTGCAGCAATTGTGCCGGACACAGGGAGGCACTGCTATATGTTTCTCGAATTAAATCTGCCATTTTTCTTCCCCTTTCATGCAATAGATTCGTTTCATAGATTAATGCAGCAGAAATTGAACGTCTTTTTCCACATTAGCCATTTTTAATATCATATAGGGGTAGGACGGTGAAGTAGCCACCACCTCTTCCGGTCCCGGAGCAACCAATTTGGCTTCGATCAGGATCGCAGAATCATTTTCCTTAGCAGCCGCCATTTGGATACTGAATCCACCTGTGTTTTGCCTGCCAAAACCAAAGGCAATATACATCTCTTCCCCATCTCTAAAGGTAAAACCAAATCCCTTTTCCTTTTCTTTAAAAATTTTTTCATTGACTTTATGTGGTACATCGGAGCCGGATACGATCTCATAGACCACATCCGTCATATCTCCGTAGGTGCGGGTGGGCGGCTCCTTTCCGAAGCAACCGGTCAAGAATACCAGGATCATCGCTGCCATTAGACTCACCTGCCGGATCCGGCATATATTCATTTTATATTTCATAGGCCGTCTCTCCTTTTTCACATCTTATTCAGCAATCACAGAAAAAGACCAGAAAGTTTCAACAGCAGAATTTTTACAAAAAAAGAATCCCTGAAAATTTCTCTTCAAGGATTCTATGACTTAATCACATTATATTGCTATTCGGTTCACTCTTCGGTACTGTCAGATTCCTGCGTAGATTCCTCCACCACCGGCTCATCGGATTCCTCCACCACAGGTTCGCTGGACTCTTCCACCGGGTCACTGGATTCTTCCACGGGCTCACTGGATTCCTCTGTCGGAGTGCTGGATTCCTCTACCGGCTCGCTGGATTCTTCCACCGGATCACTGGACTCCTCTTCCACAGCTTGGAAGCCGCTGAAGTACAGCATCTGGTCATCCATACCATCCAGAATCATAATTGACTGATGCTGATCGTAATAACCGGTTCTGGTGCAGGTTACAGAATGTGCACCGGGAGCCAGTCGTACACTAATACTGCTATCCTCCAGCTCACCCTGATAAACACCATCCACATACAAAGATACACCCCACAGGCTGGCAGAAATCGTAACCAAGGTTGTATTTTCTTTGAATTCCACACTCACCTGCTGATAAGGCTGACCAATCGTAAATTTGATCTCAACATCTTCATAGCCGGGAGCAGAGAAAATACCGGTATACTCACCATATGCCAGTTCCACTTCATCGGTACCTTTATATTCCTGACCATTCACCATGATCGTCATTTCTTCATCGATATTACTGCTGAAGACCACCTTACCTTTTTGAGCCTTCACGCTGGGAAGTTTCATAACATTCTCTTTACCGGCACTGATAAAGGTCTTTCCGGTATACAGAGTCTCCTGATCGTTTTTGATCAGGATCTCCACAGAACCTTCCTGAATGTCAATGGGTTCCATGTTGCCGGTGATCAGCATTTCAATGGACTCATTGCTTGACGATGTCAAAACGATGGTGGAATTCACATATTCACTCAGGTTCTCAAGCTTCAGAGTACCTGTAGCATAGGTCACCACGATGGTATAAATATGGTCATCCAATACCACAGCATTATAGGTGGTATTTTTGCTGATCATTTTCACATCAAACGCCTGACCTTGATACAAACAAACCAGCTTATCATCAATATAGTAAGTATGCCCGTTGATATCAATGATGCTGCCATTGGGCACCGCATTTTTCACATCTTTCAAAGAAAGAGCTGTTTGAGATCTTGTTAACTTTGATACGACCTTGCTCTCGCCGTCGTCGTATTCAACATCGACAATGTCACCCACCACCAAGCCAGCCAGCAGATGCACTGCTTCTTTAGCATCCAAACTGATTTCTTTCCCGCTCTTGGCATCGTACACCAAAATGATCTGATTGACGGAATCGATACTGGTAATCACACCTGTCACTGTTCTTTGTTGTGTAACCACAGAACTGGTCACATCTACAACCTCTTTCTCATCTCCACCACGATTAAAGGCCCACACAATGACTGCCACAAGCACCAGCACAAGCACACCGGATATAATACCAATAATTAAAGGTTTCTTGCTTTTTTCCTCGTCCTCCTCATCATCGGCTAATGCTTTCCAGTCCTCCTCACTGCCATATTGCTTGCGACCCTCATGACCGGCCGCTGTATACGGTTCTGCTTCCTGTTTTACAGGAGCATATCCACCCGCAGGCTGCAGAGGTTCTTCTTCCGCTTCGTAATCGTACTCATCGTCGTATTCACCGTCTTCGTACTCATATTCTTCGTCATACTCGCCCTCTTCATACTCGTATTCCTCGTCATACTCACCGTCTTCGTACTCGTACTCTTCATCGTACTCGCCCTCTTCGTACTCGTCGGCATCAGTTTCTTCGTTTCCATACTCGTATTCATCTTCATATTCCAGTTCAGCAGAATCATATTCCGAAGTTCTGCTACCGGGCTCATCGCTGATCAAAGGTTCCACCGCTGTCAAATGAATTTCCGGTTTCAAACGATTCAAGCTCATTTTACCTGTATCCGAAAATTCCTCCGCATCCGGTACCTCCGCCGTATTTTCCATACGCATCGGTTTTCTGCGAGTCTGCGCTAATTTTGCCTTTTCTTCAGCCTGCTGACGAACTCGTTCTCGTTCCGCTTCCGCAGCATCGGCCAATCGTTTTGCTTCGATTTGAGCAGCCGCTTCCGCCTGCGCTTTTCGAAGTTCCTCTTCTTTTCGTTTAAGAGCTTCCGCTTCCTCTGCCTGCTTTTTAGCAGCAAATTCCGCTTCGATCTGCCGGCGAATCGCCTCACGCGCTGCTGCTCGTTCCTGCGCAGCCTTCTGCTCCGCTAACTGAGCCGCCTCTTTTTCTTCCTTTGCGGCAAAAAAGTCGTCAAAACTCCAGGCTTCATCCTCGGCATTATTCTTTTTATTCTGCGCATTTGAATCGGCAAATCCCCAAAAATCGTCCAACTCAAATCCGTTATTTTTCGAATTTGTTTCCTTTTTCATATGTTCCTCCTTATGCTCACATCGGTTCTCTCTGTTTTGTCCGATCGATAGGATCTATTCAACGTCCCTTAGGACACAAATAAACAATATATCATTCTAATTATAACATAAACTGTCTTTTACCGCAATACATGCTCCAACTGCTTTATGAAAACTTTTCGCTTTGCCTGCTGCCCTTTCCATTCCTCCAGTTTTCTCTTATAGGAGATCGGCATCCAGCTGCGCTTCATTTGATATGCCTCACTGCAAATCTTGCAAAAACGTACCGGATACACCAACAGAGCTTGAATCATCTGTTTATCCTCATCGTCCAAAGGACACCACCTGTCATAGTTTTCCAACATGAATAGCCCCAACTGTTCATTCCAATCATTTTTTCGCAGCGCCCTCTCCAGCAGCATTACCAGATCCACTATTGGGATCATATAACAGCTCTTTTCAAAATCGGTGATCATATTCTGACCTGCGCCCAGCAGTACCGTATGATCATTATAGCCCCCATGCCCAAAGACCTGCTCCCGCTCAGCCCGTTCCGCCATACGAACATAAGACTCGCTCATAAAAAACCTCTGCGCCTCACCGACCTGCTCCAGCATTTCCGGCATACACTCCAATACCATCAGATCAAACTCTGTATATTTCCCGTTTTTACGCAGTATTTTACTGCAGCTTTGCAGTTTTCGGGCATCTTTATAAATCTGCTGCGGCCAATCATAGCATCGATTGATCCTCCGACTCTTCTCAGGTGCCTCATACCCACGTGCTGCTCTATGCATCTGTCCCAGCATCGATGCCATACGCAGCGCACAGGTCCGGTCCGTTAATTTAGCTTCTTCCGCCCGCATCCAGCACCGAACCGTGTAGATCTCACCACCCTGCTCCGTCCACACCTGTCCATCGCAGCTGAGCTTGTAACGGTCAGTGCATAAAAATCCCTGCTGCGCCAAATGCTCCTTCGCTCCATGGGCAAATAACAATACTTCTTCCGGCTCAGCAGCCTCCTTTACCAGCACAACCCCTTGATTCGTATCACATATAAAGGCTCCATAGGCCCTTGTTACTCTCTTGGCCCGCAAACCAAAAGATTCCAAAACACTTGCAGAAAACTCCTTCATTCGGTCACGTCCTCATCTCTCAAAATAAAAAAGCTGCCAAAGCAATGATTGGATCAAACTTGCTTTGGCAAGGCTTTCTATTTCACTATATGAGGTTTTTGAATCATTCATACCAACATATTTTCACGAAAATACTGCAGCAACAGTTCCTTTTCATTCATCTGTGGATGTTCCATTACCAGTTCTAACAAAAGGGTTAACGACCGCCCCAATTCTTTTCCGGTCTGCGCTCCCGCGCCAATGAGATCACGTCCACTGACAGCCAGTTGATGCAGCGTCACACACTGATTTTTTTCGGCCTCAAATATCGTCCAACCGGACGCCAGCTGCTCCTGCGAGGCCTGTCCGGTTGCACTCTTGAGGCTGCATAGGGCCTCAAAATAATCGGTTCCCAACTGATTTAAGAAGAACCGCATATCCCGTCCCGTTTGCGGCAGTGCCGCTTCCTGAAATTGCAGCAGATGCACCGTATCCCGATGGGTGACATTGTCAAATTTTAACTCTCGCAGTACCTTTCCTGCTTTTTCGCTGCCCAACGGGTGCAGCAAAGCGGCCCATCGCAGAGCCTTTTGGTTCAGCACACCGGCAGGCGCCTGAAAATCGATATTCGCCGGGGTTTCCGTTGAAAACTGACTGCAAATATAAGGATACAATCCGCTGCTTACGATATGGCTCAGTCCCTGAGGGTTTTCGCAAAGCAGCGTTTTATTCATTTCATCGGCTACCCGCTCCCGGCTCACATGGGCCAGGCCCTCTGCTTTGGTCTGTATGGCGGCAAAGGTATTAGGTTCAATGGTAAATTGCAAACGTGCGGCAAACCGAATCGCCCGCAGCATACGCAGGGCATCTTCTTCGAAGCGCTCCTCCGCTTTTCCCACGCAGCGAATGCATTTTTCTCTTAAATCACGCTGCCCCTCGAAGTAATCGATCAGACCACGCTGCGGATGATACGCCATGGCATTAATGGTAAAGTCACGGCGAGCCAGATCTTCATACAATTGTGAAGTAAAGGCCACTTCAGTGGGCCGACGATGATCCGTATAAGCCCCATCGATACGGTAGGTAGTTACCTCATAGGTTTCGTGTTCATATCGAACCGACACGGTACCGTGTTCAATACCCGTATCGAAGGTCACAGGAAATACTGCCTTCACCTGCTCCGGCCGAGCCGATGTGGTGATGTCCCAATCTTTCGGAGTGATCCCCATGAGCGCATCGCGTACACAGCCGCCTACCACATAGGCTTCGTATCCGGCAGCTTCTAACTGTTCTACCACCCAGGCAGCACCGTGATCGATTTGAATTTGAAATGTCATATAGGGATTCCTCCTTTCAAAAAAATTGTGTCCTTATAATACTACCATTTTCATGTTTTCTATGCAAGCTTGTTTTTAATTTTTATGTATATTACTATGCCGATCGGTCATACTAGAATTAGCCTCTCATGAGGCAAACTTCAATTCAAAGGAGAGTATATCCATGTTCAACAACAATGATACCACCAACCGTGCTATTGGCTGTACCGTAACCGAATGCAAACATCACAGTCATGATGACCAGTACTGCAGCCTGCAGAAAATCCAGGTTGGCAAGTGCGCAAGCTGTGCCAACACCGCAGACAAGACCGAATGTGCTAGTTTTGAGAAGAAATAAGTAAAGCATTATATCGTCTGAGAAGGCTCCCCCTTATGCTACAAGTGGTAATACCAACAAGTTGGTATGCATTTCGTGGGAGCCTTTGAGCTTTATTGCACCGCCTTTCGATACTTCGCCGGTGTAGTTCCTTTGATCTGTTTGAAGGTTTTAATAAAATAACTGAAGTCGTTGAAGCCGCAGGAGAGGGCAACCTCGGTTACGCTCATGTCGGTGGTAATGAGTTTGCGGGCGGCTCGTTCGATGCGGTAAAGTTTCAAATACTCCATAGGTGTTTTGGCAGTCATCTCTTTAAAGAAAGAGCATACATATTTGCGCGACATACCGGAAGCTCTTGCAATATCCTCCAGGGTGATGGCAGATTGATAATTCCCCCGTATGAACGATAACACCGTTTTGAGTTTCGGGAGCTTTTTGTCCGCCGACGGCGGCAGGGTTTCAGCTATCTGATAGAGTTTTCGATCCAGCACATCGCCAAACAGCTTATACAATGCACCGATCACTCGCAGTTTGCTTCCAGGAGTGTCGGTCTCCATGATCTCGAACAGGTTATGGATGTCGGCAGCCAGCGGATCGGACGGATCGGCTTGATGGGCTTGTATAATGTATTCCAGATTTTTGATGCCTTCCATGAAGCTTTTGGAATCGTCATCCAAAGCAGGTATGAAATCCGGATGAAACACCAAACACTCATAGACGCAATCTTCCGGATAGGCCTGATGCAGGGTTTCCGGGTTCACGAAAATGGTGCCGCCAGCCTGCACCCGATAGGCCTCCTGATTGAGGCGCACGTGTAAAACGCCGCTGAGCACGCGGATCAGTTCGATCTCACTGTGCCAGTGGGCCGACATTTCGTAGCGGGCGTGTTCCTTTTCGATATGGTAGAGTTCTATGGGAAAATCTTCGGTTCCGTGCTGTTTGAGTTCGTTATAGCTCATGCGGCCTCCAATTTCTGAATATTGTCATATTTTTTTCTATTATAGCACAAGTATGTTATCTGCCTCAAGTATATAATTATATTATACACTGCGTTATTGTAACCAATATTTTCTAATTATAAGGAGGAACATAAAATGGCAGAAAACAGATATGTCGGCGGTTATCCGGTAATTGGTATCCGTCCCATCATCGACGGTCGCCGCGGTCCTATGAAGCTGCGTGAAAGCTTGGAAGGTCAGACCATGGAGCTGGCTTTGGCCGCTAAGAAACTGTTTGAAGAGAATTTATTTTATTCCAATGGCGAGCCCGTAAAGGTTGTTATCGCCAACCGCAGCATCGGTCGTGTACCCGAGGCTGC
>JAZQUJ010000111.1:0-14916 GCA_045631245.1 Bianqueaceae bacterium | reverse complement strand
ACTCGGGGAGTTAGCTGGTGACGATGCGTCTATGGGAAACACCCGTACCCATGCCGAACACGACGGTTAAGCCATAGACGGCCGATGATACTTGGTGGGGGACTGCCTGGGAAAGTAGGAGGTTGCCAGCTTTTAAAATTTAAAGATTAAAGAACTTGGTCTTGACGCTTATAATATGGACTGAACGAATGAGGACAGCATGTGATAAGAGGAACGTAAGACCAAGGACGTAATCTTGGACGCTTAGCTCAGCTGGGAGAGCGCCTGCCTTACAAGCAGGATGTCATAGGTTCGAGCCCTATAGTGTCCACTACACAGAGTCAACTTGAAAAGGTTGACTCTTTTTTTATTTATTTCTAAAAGTATGTCTCAATAGGACTGTTTAGCATTCTTTAATAAATCGTATATGATCTTTCAAAACTGAAGTGCCTTAATATGTTAGTTGAAAATTCTACAAAATGCGTGGTTACTTAATGAAGTAAAAATGTTATAATGAGATATAAGAGAGTGCTCAAGATGAGTTTAAAAGATATGAAGTTTTTTTTAGTCTTGAGCATGTAAAAGAGTTTCGATTATTAGAGTATCAATTTGATGTATAAGAATTTGGAGGTAGAAATATGTCGAAAACAGAACGGGTTGAACTTACCGTATTATGCTTATTGCATCAGAATGGCCAGTATTTATTGCAAGACAGAGTAAAAAAAGATTGGAAAGGCTATACTTTGCCCGGAGGACATATTGAAGTGGGAGAATCAATTGTCGATGCGGTGATTCGTGAAATGAAAGAAGAAACTGGATTAACTGTTTTAAATCCAAGACTATGTGGTGTGAAACAGTTTCCAATTGAGGACGGAAGATATATTGTGTTTCTTTATGAAGCAACTCAGTATGTAGGAGAATTATGTTCTTCGAGTGAAGGGAAAATGCATTGGATAAGGGTTGAGGAGTTAAACAAAATAAATCTAGTGAATGATTTTCATGATTTGCTTGAGGTTATGTTTGATGATAATTTGAGTGAATTTCAATATGTGATCGAAGAAAATGAATGGAAGATTGTCAAGAAATAAGTAATGCAGAAAAGTCGTATGAGGTGTTGGGATGAAAGTTTGTTTTATTGGTGCTTGTGGTCACTGGTCTCAAGCGTATGCTTGTTTAAAAAAAAGAAAGAATGTAGTATTTGTTGGTTTTGCACCAGCTAGTTTAGAGGAAGAACGGAACGAGTCGATTGATGTCGAAATTCCATATTATAAAGATTATCAGGTCATGCTCGAGGAAACCAAGCCCAATCTTGCAATTGTATCTCCTGTATTTGGAATCACAGGGCAAATCGTGATAGAATGTGCTAAGCGAAAGATTGATGTGTTTTCAGAAAAACCGATTGCATCTTCATTGGAAGAACTTGATGAGGTGCAAAGAGCGATACAGGAAAACGGCATCCGTTTTTCTGCCATGCACTATCTTCGATTTGATCCAGCTTTTTATCAGGCGGCACAAATGGTTCGTAGCGGAAAGATTGGACAACTGAAAATGATTACCGCTCAAAAAAGTTATAAATATGGTCAGCGTCCTAGTTGGTATGCAGAACCTGAGCTGTATGGTGGAACGATTCCTTGGGTAGGGATACATGCCATTGATTGGATTTCCTATTTTTCTGGCAAGCGTTTTCTAAGTGTTCATTCATGTTGTGTAGGTGAAAATCCGGAAATGGCGGCAATTTGTCAGTTCCAATTAGAAGATCAAGTCATCGCTTCTGCTAATATTGACTATTATCGTCCTGATAAGGCTCCTACGCATGGTGATGATAGAGTGCGATGTGTTGGAACAGAGGGAGTCGTGGAGGTCATTGCGGGAAAAGTTACAATGATTAACAAAGAGGGGGTTTTTGAGTATTCGCCAACTGAAGCTCCGGAACTGTTGTCTGAATTTTTGGATGGTAAAACTCCGATTCCGCTGGAAGAAATATTCCACATCACGAAAGCAGCGATTGTAGCAAGAGAATCTGCAAAAAATCGAAAGACTATGAATATATAGGAGCGTTAAAATGAAATTATTGCTTGTTGGCGCGGGTGGATACGCCGTTAATTATATACAAATACTATTGAAAGAGCATAATTCATCTTTAATCTGGGAAGGGGTCGTTGATCCGTTTTATAATGCCTGTCTGTATAAAGAGCAAATAGATGCTTTGAATATTCCTGTATATAATACGATGGAAGAGTTTTATGAGCATCATTCAGCGGATCTTACTGTTATTTCTACTCCTACTTTTCTTCATTGTGAACAGAGTATCTGTGCCCTTTCTCATGGTTCTAATGTGCTGTGCGAAAAGCCTGCAGCTCCTACCGTGGAGGAAGCTGAACGAATGATGGATGCGGAACAGAAATACGGAAAATTTATTGCGATCGGTTATCAATGGTCATATTCTGCTGTTATACAGCGATTAAAAATGGATATTTTAAAAGGTAAATTGGGAAAACCGATATCATTTAAAACGTTCATAAGTTGGCCTCGGAACAGAGCATATTATAGTAGAGGAAGTGGATGGGGCGGCAGAATCGAAAAAGATGGTCGTTTGATTTTGGATTCCATTGCTTCCAATGCGTGTGCACACTATTTGCATAATATGTTGTTCCTTTTGGGTGATACGATGCAAACAAGTGCGCAGATCATTGGTTATACTGCGGAATGTTATCGTGCTAACGAGATTGAAAACTTTGATACTTGTTGTATGCAGTTGGAAACTGCAAATGGTGTGAAATTATATTATGCAGCAACACATGCGGCAGATACAGTTAGGAATCCCGAATTTAGCTATGTGTTTGATAAAGGAGTAGTTTTTTATGCACAGGATGAAGGTTCGCAAATCGTAGCTAAAATGAATGACGGTACTGAAATAGAATATGGTAATCCGTTTGAAAATTCTTTTAAGAAATTGACGGATTGTGTGGAAGCAACACAGAATGGAACCAGACCGATTTGTACAGTAGAGACGGCATTTATGCATGTTAGATTAATAGAAGATATTTATAAAACAACTCCGATCCGAAATTTTTCAAGGGATCATATTTATATTGATGATGAAAAAGATGCAATTTATGTCCGAGGCTTGTTTCAGCATTTTGTTGATGCATATAAAAAGGAAGAATTATTTTCGAAAAACCGTTCGGAATTTATTGAATGTTAGGGGAAGTACTGTGATTTATTTCAAAGGGAATTGGTTTTAAAATACCAATTCCTTTTTTTCATACATTGAAAATGATGAATTGTACTGCTATAATGAGCATAATCAACATTCGAAAAGGAGAGGCTTATGAAAAATAAAAAATTACATATGATCGGGAATGCACACTTGGATCCGGTATGGTTATGGAACTGGCAGGAAGGATTTCAAGAAGTAAGGCGACTTTTAAGTCTGTTCTTGACAGAATGAATGAAGATGAAGCATTTGTGTTTACTTGCAGCTCTGCTGCCTTTTTTGAATGGGTGGAAAAGAATAATCCGGCAATGTTTGAGGAGCTGAAAAAGCGAGTGCAGGAAGGCAGAATCGAGTTGGTAGGCGGCTGGTGGGTTCAGCCGGATTGCAATATTCCTTCCGGAGAAGGATTGATTCGTCAGGGATTGTACGGGCAGCGATATTTTCTCGAGAAGTTTGGGAAAACAGCGACTACAGGATATAACGTGGATAGTTTTGGACACAATGGGAATTTGCCGCAAATCCTTAAAAAGAGCGGCTTGGATCGTTATGTGTTTATGCGTCCTATGCCTCTGGAAAAGGGGTTGCCGGGAAGAATTTTTCAGTGGAAATCTATGGATGGATCAAAAGTGATGGCCTATAGAATTCCGTATGAATATTGCACTTGGGGGAAAGATCTGGAAAAATATGTAGGCAGGCTGAAATGTGAACTGCTGGATGGCGAAGATGAGTTAATGATGTTTTATGGCGTGGGTAACCATGGAGGAGGCCCCACTAAAGAGAATATTGCGAGTATTCATGAAATGGATCGCAGATCTGATATGCCGACAATGAAGATGGGAACGACAAAGGCATTTTTTGATTCGGTGGAAAGTAACGGAAAAGAGTACCCGGTTCATATGGGAGATCTGCAACATCATGCCAGTGGTTGCTATAGTGTGATGTCACGCATAAAACGTGAAAACCGAAGAGCAGAGAATAAGCTGGTGGAAGCAGAGGGCTGGAGTGCAGTTGCGAAAGCGGTGGAAGGACAACCATATCCGGAGGACTTTGGAAAGGCCTGGAAGGGTGTTCTGTTCAATCAGTTTCATGATATTCTGGCCGGAACCAGTATTCCTTCTGCGTATGAGGATGCTTCGTATTCCTATGGCCGTGCCATGGCGATCGGACAAGAGGGATTGAACTATGCCCTTCAGGCAATTTCGTGGGATATCAATATTGAAGAAAACACGACAATGCGTCCTATTGTTGTGTTTAATTCGCATGCCTGGGAAGGGAAAATGATTGTTGAATTAGAAGTTCGAGGACTTACGAACGATCAGTTTAAACTGACTGATTCAGAGGGAAATATCATTCCTGCGCAGCGAGTACAGTCGGAGGCAACAGTCAACGGACAGTCGAGACTTTTATTTGTGGCGAATCTGCCTTCCATGGGATACGAGCTGTTTAAATTGTATTTGAATGTGGAAGAGGTGCCGCAATTTGAAAACGTGAGTGTGAATGAAAGTCAGTTGTCAAATGAGCGGTATACCTTAAGTATTAACGAAGAAACAGGTTATGTAGCAAGCTTGTACGACAAGCAGGAAGACCTGGAAGTGCTGCGCCGGGAGGGCGGCAGACTGGTCGTGATCGAAGATCAGCATGATACTTGGGCGCATAATGTTTTTAAATTTGATAAACAGCTTGGCGATATGAAGATGCTTTACAGGAAGGTTCTGGAAGAAGGACCTGTGCGTTCGACGATCCGGGTGAAGTATCAGTATAATGAGTCATATGTGATACAGGATTTCTCAATGTACCGTGAATTGAATTATATTCCGGTAAAAGTTAAGGTAGATTGGCGAGAACCCTGTACACAGCTGAAGATCAAATATCCGGTGAATTTTAATTTCCGTAAGCCTACCTACGAAATACCTTATGGATATATTGAAAAGTCCGCAAATGGCGAAGAAGAACCCGGACAGAGCTGGTTTGATATTACAGGAGAACATTTCAAAAAGCCCGTTATGTATGGCCTGACGATTGCTAACGATGCCAAATATAGCTATAACATGGATATTGATGAAATGAATTTAACTGTGTTGAAAAATTCGGTGTATGCGCATCATGATCCTAAAAAGTTGGAGCCGAATGAAGAATATAGTTTTGTAGATAATGGAATTCAGGAGTTTACATATATGCTGATTCCTCACGTTGGTTCCTGGAAAGAGGCGGAGGTCATTAAGCGTGCCAGAGAATTAAATGTACATCCGCAGACCATAATCGAAACTTATCATGAAGGGAAATTGCCTCAAAAGAAATCTTTCTTAGCGTTAGATAGCAATCATGTTCAAATCTGTGCTGTGAAAGAAGCGGAAGATCACGATGGTGTGATTATTCGGGCATATGAAACGAAGAATCAATCCGGTACTGCTGTTTTGAAAGCTGATTTTATGGGACGAGAAGAAGCACTTCAGTTTGCGCCCTGTGAGATCAAGACCATAAAGATTCCTTATGATGCAGAAAAATCGGTTATTGAAGTGAATATGTTGGAGTTGTAATTCAAGAAAGGAATGAAGTCATGAAAGTTCAGGACCCCCATTTTATACTTGAGAAAATCGAAAAATATGTAAATGAAGATGTTCGCCCCTCACGAGTTCGGCATTCGATATCCATCGATGAATGGAAGTACATTGAAACATCTATGGAGGATAGAATCGATGATGCTGGGGCTGTCGACTATGATGATAGTACCTGGTCCGATTTTAAACTGTGGAATACCTGGGGTGGCTATGACAGAGTAGCGTGGTTTCGTACGGAAGTGACGATTCCAGAAGAACTGCGGGGAAAAGAACTTGCTCTTCGGCTGGTGCCGGGACCAAGAGATGGTGGCGGATCCACTGCAGAAGGTCTTCTTTACATAGATGGTATACCGGTTCAGGCGGTTGATATTTGGCATGAAGAAGTTTTGTTGGATCAAAATATAAGCAGCAGAGAAAAGCTTTGCGTTGCTCTCAAAGTTTGGAGTGGCGTCTTAAAGGTACCGAGAATGCGTACTTTTAAGTTTGCACAGCTTATTGAACTGGATATGAAAGTGGATCAATTTTGTTTCGTAGTCGATACGGTACGCCGCTGTGCTTTGCTGCTAAATGAAGAGGATCTGCGCAGGATCCGTTTGACTCAGCTTCTTGATGATACTTTTAAGAAAGTTAACTTCTTGAATTATCCGGAAGAAGAGTATTATCAGTCAGTGTATGAGGCATTGGACTATATACAGGGCAAGCTGGATGAGCTTGCGCAATTCGAGGAAATCAAGCCGAAGGTGTATGGAGTGGGTCATTCTCATATTGATATGGCATGGCTGTGGCGGCTTAATGCCACAAGGGAAAAGGCTTCTAGAACTTTCACCACGGTTCTCAATCTGATGAGGCAGTATCCAGAATATCGATATATGCACTCCTCGCCACAGTTATACAAGTTCTTGAAAGAGGATCATCCGGAAATATATGAACGGGTAAAAGAAAAGATTGCAGAAGGCAGTTGGGAAATCACCGGAGGTATGTGGGTGGAACCGGATACCAATATACCTTCCGGCGAGTCCTTGGTTCGCCAGTTCATATACGGAAAGAGATTCATTAAGGAAGAGTTTGGAAAAGAAACAAAGTTGGTATGGCTTCCGGATGTTTTCGGATATTCAGCGGCGCTTCCGCAGATCATGAAAAAAAGCGGAATCAAGTATTTCATGACCACCAAAATATCTTGGAATCAGTATAATCATTTTCCGTACGATACATTTATGTGGAAGGGCATTGATGGTTCGGAGGTATTCACCCATTTTATTACAACACCGGATGAGGGTTCATGGTTTTATACCTATAATGGACATATGGATCCGGAAGAAGTGGTGGGTGTATGGAAAAATTATAAGAATAAAGATAAAAACGATGAGTTATTGATTGCCTTTGGCTGGGGAGATGGTGGTGGTGGTCCTACAAGAGAAATGTTGGAACAGAGCAGAGTCATGAAAAATTTGCCGGGTATTCCAAAGGTTGAGATCATTAAAGCAGAAGAGTATTTTGAAAAAATATATAACCATGTGGATCGTGAAAACCTGGATCGATGGGAAGGAGAGCTATACTTTGAACTGCATCGAGGAACCTATACCTCGCAAGCAGCAAACAAACGATATAATCGAAAAACCGAGATCCTGCTTCATGATATTGAGTTTTTATCTGTATTGAATGGTGTGTTTGAGTCTAAGAATGCATATCCCAAAAAAGAACTGGATGAAATATGGGAAAGAGTGTTATTGAATCAGTTCCATGATATTCTGCCGGGTTCTTCGATCCGTCAGGTTTACGAGGATACCACCGCTGACTATGAAGCGATTCAAGTCAAAGGCGGAAGATTATTGGAATTAGCAAAAGAAAATACAGCACAGCAGATTCACGTAAAGGAAGATTCCGTAATTTGTTATAATACGACCGGATATAGTCGAAACGATTATGTTTTAGTTCCCTATGATGAGAAAGTACCACAGGGATGTCGCTTTGCCGATGAAACAGGTATTCTTCCGGGAACAGATACTGAGAAGGGTATTTTGGTGTATGTAACCGGCATTCCGTCCTATGGATATAAAACAATTCAGATCATAAAAAATGCGGATATGATGGAGCAGGATGATCGTGTCAGCGTATATGACAACGTCATTGAAAGTCCGTATTGGCGCATAGAGCTGAATAAAAATGGTGAGATCGCCTCTCTATATGATAAAAAGAATAACAGACAGGTGGGCTACGGAAAAGCAATGAATGTGTTTGTTGCTTTTGAGGATAAACCACAGCGATTTGATGCCTGGGATGTGGATGTTTTTTATAGGGATAAACCCTACCATGCCTTTCGGTTAGTGGAACAACAGATTCTGGAACAGGGAGAAAGGGTGGTAATTCGTCAAAGCTGGTACTTCAACCGATCGAAACTGTTTCAGGATATGATTGTGTATGCCAACGAAAGCCGGATCGATTTTGAAACAAAGGTAGACTGGCAGGAAAAACAGGTCTTTTTGAAAACTTATTTCCCTGTGGATGTGCATAGCCAAGAAGCAACCTACGAGATTCAGTATGGAAATATCAAACGTCCCACTCATAGTAATACCGAATGGGATTTTGCCAGATTCGAAGTACCGGGGCATAAATGGGTTGATTTGTCGGAAGGAAACTATGGCGTTGCCCTTTTGAATGACTGTAAATACGGATACGATGTGCAGGGAAATGTAATTGGTTTATCGTTGATCAAATCAGCGGTTGATCCAGATGAAACAGCCGATCGGGGGATTCATTATTTTACCTATTCACTGTATCCGCATGAGGGCAACTTTATTGATTCCGATGTGCAGAAAAAGGCAATGAATTTGAATATGCCGATATTGACTCAAACGATAACGGGTAATCAGAATGCAGATGATTTCACAAGGTACAGCATGGTAGACATGGATAGCGATCACATTATGATCGATACAATTAAGGAAGCGGAAGATGGTCAGGGGCTGATCGTAAGACTCTATGAGTATAAAAATAGAAAAGAGCAGAATGTAAACATTCGACTTCATGTTCCAATCTGCAAAGTTTGTGAATGTAGCTTGTGTGAAGAAGATGAAACAGAAATTCCCGTACAGGAAGATCAAATTTGTGCGGACTTCGGATGTTATGAAATTAAAACATTTAAGGTGTATTACCAAAAAGGAGAAATGAAATGAGTCAGCCAATTCGTTTAGGTATTGTAGGCTTAGGGCGTGCCGGATGGGGGATGCATGTGCCGGAAATTAAGCATAAAACCGATAAGTACCAAATTGTAGCAGCTTGTGATATTGTACCAGAGCGTGTACAGCGTATGATTGATTACTGTGGTTGTATCGGTTATGATCAGATTGATGATCTGATTGCAGATCCTAATGTGGAGATGGTCGACATTGCTACGCGTAGCTGCGATCACTATGCCCATGCCAAAAAGGCTCTGCTTGCAGGAAAGAATGTACTGCTGGAAAAGCCGGTATCTTTAAACTATGACCAAATTGTGGAGTTGTTTTCCTTGGCAAACCAACCGGGAAAACCGAGATTGTTTATTCGTCAGAATCGGCGTTTTGAGGTAGCCTTTACTGCAGTAATGGATGCCATCAATTCCGGGATTTTAGGAAATGTGGTGGAAGTTATGCTGGATGTAAGAAATTATCAGCGACGTGATGACTGGCAGACTCTGCGGAAGTTTGGAGGCGGTCAAGTGCTGAACTGGGGACCGCATATTATAGATCAGTCGTTAATGCTTTTGGGTTCTGAGGTTAAGGAACAATTTGGCGATCTGAAGCATGCAGTGGCCGGTGGTGACTGTGAAGATCATTTTTCAATCCATTTTATCGGTGAAAATGACCGTAAAGTCAACATGTGCATCAGCGGTGCCTGCGCACTGAACAACGGACGTCATTATGCAGCCTATGGCAATCGTGGTGCAATAGTATGTACCAATACCCATGTTCATTTGAAATATATCGATCCGCAGCAGATTCTGGATCCTGTTGTGTCCAATCCCGGCACGCCGGGAGATACCTTCGGGGCTTCCGGTACGTTTGAAGAAGCTTGCGAGCCCAAATGGATCGAGGAGGAATATGATATCAAGGATGAAGACTTAACTGTAATTTGGGACTATATGTACGATAGTTTCAGAAACGGAGCCGAATATCCGATTAAGGACGAAGAAGTCAAGAACTTGATGAAGGCAGTAACCAGGTTGTTTACTGAAAATGAAACCAAAGATTTCACCTCTATGAGAGATAGGATTGTAAAATGATGAATTGGAATGCTAAGTGGATTCGCGCATCTGTCGATTTGGGCGATGTGTGTCCGGTATTTATTCATAAGTTTGAGTGTAATAAAAAAGTAAGTTCAGCTGTTTTGTCAATTACAGCTTTAGGCGTATATGAAGCAGAGATCAATCAAAAAAGAGTGGGAGATTTCGTGCTGGCACCGGGATGGACAGCCTACGAAAAACGTCTTCAGGTACAGCAGTATGATGTGACAGAGCTTTTAGCGGAAAAGAATGAGATTCGTGTAACAGCTGGAAAAGGATGGTACAGTGGTACGATCATGACCATGCGATTCAGTGATGAAAGACGTACACAGCGGGAAAGTAACGGCATTGCGGTAACGGCGCAGCTTCATATTCGATATGAGGATGGTTTAGAGCAAACTATTTATACCGATGAGCAGTGGAAAGTTGAAGAAAGTCAGGTTCGTTTTTCCGATTTGTATGATGGAGAAATATATGATGCCTCCTTTGAGAGCCAGCAAAGCTGGGATGCAGAAGTGTTTGATGGACCGACACATACTTTAATTCCTCAAGAAGGAGAAGAAGTTCGAGAACAGGAGATCCTGGTACCGGCTGACATCATTACCACTCCCAAAGGAGAGGTTGTGATTGATTTTGGACAGGAAGTTACCGGATATGTGCAGATCGAAGTAGAGGCGGCAAAGGGAGAAACGGTAGCCTTATCTTTTGCCGAAGTGTTAGATAAATACGGAAATTTTTATACTGAAAACTATCGTTCGGCAAAATGCCAATATGTATATACGTGTAAAGAAGGAAAGCAGACTTATAAGCCGAAACTTACATTTTTTGGCTTCCGTTATGTTCGAATCGATCAGTTTCCGGGAGGAGTAGAGGCAGCCAAATCCGAGAATTTTAAAGCAATCGAAGTTCATTCGCAAATGGAAAGAACCGGTTATTTAAGTTGTTCTGATCCGCTTTTGAATCGGTTGTTTGAAAATATTATTTGGGGTCAAAAGGATAATTTCCTGTATGTTCCCACCGATTGTCCACAGCGCGATGAGCGTATGGGCTGGACAGGTGACGCTCAGGTGTTTGCGAAGGCAGCCTGCTTAAACTACGATGTGGAAAAATTCTTCATGAAATGGCTAGCTGATATGGCAGCGGATCAAAAGGAAGATGGAAGAATTCCTCATGTCATTCCGGAATGTTATACTGATCGTCCGGCGGGAGCTGCCTGGGGTGATGCGGCTGTAATCTGCCCGTGGCAGTTATATTTGGCCTATGGAAATCGTGAGATTTTGGAAAAGCAGTTTGCCTGTATGACCGGATGGATCAATTGGATCACCAACAATACATCTAAGGAATATCTTTGGGTCAATGAATTCCAGTTCGGTGACTGGCTGGGACTGGATGCTCCGGTGGGTAGCTATAAAGGATCCACCAGAGAAGACTTGTTAGCTTCTGCATTCTATGCCTATTCAACAGGTCTTGTGGTTAAAATCGGAAAAATATTGGGACGGGATGTATCATATTTCGAAGATCTATACACAAAAATTAGAGAGACCTTCCAGAAGGCATATACCGATTATCGAACACAGACAGAATATGTGCTGGCCATTCATTTTGGTCTGGCACCGGATCTGCAGGCAGCTGCTGATGAATTAGCCGAAAAGATTCAATCCGAAGGAACAAAACTGCAGACAGGGTTTGTGGGAACGCCGTATCTGCTTCATGTGTTATCCGACTATGGATACCATAAGCTTGCTTATGATCTGCTGCTACGAAGAGAGTATCCTTCTTGGCTCTATCCGGTAACAAAGGGGGCTACCACTATTTGGGAACATTGGGATGGCATTATGGAAAATGGTGATTTTTGGGATCCGGAAATGAATTCCTTTAATCACTATGCCTACGGTGCTGTAGCGGATTGGGTCTACTGCAGAGCTGCGGGTATTCAGGTGATGGAAGAAGCTCCGGGATATAAAAAGGTGAAAATTGCTCCGGTTCCTGATGAGCGTTTGGAGTGGCTGGAGGCCAAACTGAAGACACGCCATGGCCAGATCTGTTCTAAATGGAGAAAACAGGATGCTGTATGGCGATTCGATATCGAAACTCCTGTAGAAACGACCATTGTGTTAGGTGATCGGGAGTATACTGTGGAACCGGGTAAATATGTTTATTTCAATCCTTTGAATGTATGATCAAAATGGAGAAGAAAAATGAAACAACAGATCAAGCAGGAAATTTATAATGCTGCACTACAGGCTAAGAAGAGAAACGAAGAGTCAATTGCTAAATTATCGGACCAAGTTTCGTTAGAGGCATATCGCCATTTGGTGAGAAAAGGAAGCTACGGCGCTATTTGGACAGAGGCTTTACAAACAGCACTTCAAGAACATGAGATCATCGTCATTCCGGCTTCGCAAGAAGTATATTGGTTAGATGAGACCATTGTGATTCCCTCCAACCGCCGTATCGAAGCAACTGGCGCAATCATACGAATGGTCGCAGAATGTGAAGTAATTATGCTGCGGAATGAGCATACCCATGACGGTACCTTTGAACCAATCATTGGAGAGGATTGTGACGAAAACATTTCGATCCATGGAGGCAGCTGGGAAGAGTGCAGTACTGAAAGAGGTATCAGAAAATATGCAGAAAGTGCAGAAGGTTTTCATGGCGTTCAAACGCTGATGCTATTTAATAATTTGAAGCATTTGACCATATCCGATGTCACTTTTGCAAGGGCCAAGTCCTTTTCGGTTCAGGTGGGCGATTTGACAGACGGTGTGTTTGAAAACTTCTTCTTTATCGGATGCTTTGCCGATGGCCTGCATGTAAACGGCAATTCGAAGAATCTGTGGATCCGTAACTTTAGCGGTCACGTGGGTGATGATTTGGTAGCCCTGAATATGTATGATTGGCTTGGGTCCTCCATCAACTACGGCCCGGCCCGCAATATATTCTGTGAGGAGATCCATTCTGCACCGGATAGTAAGGCAAAAGCCATGCGTCTGCAGCCGGGTAAGTTTGAATTTAGGAACGGACAGATTGTGGATTGCCGACTGGAAAATGTATATATTCGAAAAGTGAGCGGTATTTTTGAGTACAAGCTGTATTGGCAGACGCCTCCTTATCGTTTAGGTGAAAAGCCGGAGGGGGCCGGTGTGGGTTCAGCCAACAACATTTTCTATGAAGATATTCACGTGATTTCCAATCGCGAATGGTATCCCGTCGATGATTCAATTACCGGATATTTCGGAATGTTCTTCTTGAATTCCAATATTGGATACATTTCACTGGAAAATATAGAATATGTACGTCGGCCAAATGAAAGTCCCAGAAGCTTTTTGGTGGCGGTAGGTCCAATGAGTTGCCGTCAAGGGAATCTGGAGATATTTGATCCCTATGCGGAAAGCGTAGTGGATACATTGGAACTGGAGAATATTCGAATCGACGGCAAAGCTGCTACGAATATTGACGAGATTTTGCATGAAATTGCCTTTGAGGATGTGAACCAGGATGGATTTTCTTCCGGAAAAGGGACAGTGAAACAGATTATTTTAAATGGAAAACGAATCAGAGGTTAAAAGTAAAATATAAATTGAAATCAAATCTGTTTTCTGCTACAATATTGTTTTTGGAAGATACAGTGTGCATACAGTATTTATCATATAGCGGAGGAATCTATGAGTATTTTAAATGTTGAACATTTGACCCACGGATTTGGTAATCGTGCAATTTTTGAAGATGTGTCCTTTAGATTGCTGAAGGGTGAACATATTGGTCTGATCGGTGCCAACGGTGAAGGTAAGTCTACCTTCATGAATATTATTACCGGTAAATTGATGCCCGATGAAGGTAAGATCGAATGGGCGAAGAATGTAAAGGTTGGCTATTTGGATCAGCATGCGGTGTTGGAAAAGGGTATGACCATCGGTTTTGTGCTGCGTAGTGCCTTTGATGAATTGTTTGAAATGGAAGAACGAATGAATCAAATCTGTAACGACATGGCCACTGCTGATGAAGCACAGATGGAAGAATACATGGAAGAGCTGGGTGTGATTCAGGATCTTCTGACCAATCGCGATTTTTATTTGATCGATTCCAAAGTAGAGGAAGTAGCCCGGGCACTGGGCCTTTTGGATTTGGGGTTAGATCGTGATGTTACCGACCTGTCCGGAGGTCAGCGTACCAAGGTGCTGTTGGCTAAGCTACTGCTTGAAAAGCCCGATATTTTGCTGCTGGACGAGCCCACCAACTACCTGGATGTGGAGCATATTAATTGGCTGCGTCGATATCTGCAGGAGTATGAGAACGCCTTCATTTTAATTTCACATGACATTCCCTTCCTGAACAGTGTAATCAACTTGATTTATCACATGGATAACCAGGAACTCAATCGTTATGTAGGTGATTATGATAAGTTCCAGGAAGTCTATGCTATGAAGAAAGCTCAGCTGGAAGCGGCTTATAATCGTCAGCAACAGGAGATTGCCGATTTGAAGGATTTTGTAGCCCGCAATAAGGCTCGTGTGGCTACCCGGAATATGGCAATGTCTCGTCAAAAGAAACTGGATAACATGGAACTGATTGAACTGGCAGCAGAAAAGCCCAAACCGGAGTTTAACTTTAAGACAGCCCGTACTCCCGGAAGATATCTGTTTACTACAAAGGATCTTGTGATTGGATATGATGAACCCTTGTCGAAGCCGCTGAACCTGAGTATGGAAAGAGGCAGCAAAATCGTTCTGACCGGTGCCAACGGTATTGGCAAGACGACCCTGCTGAAGAGTTTGTTGGGGTTGATTAAGCCTATTTCCGGTGAGGTGGAACAAGGTGACTATTTGGAAATCGGTTACTTTGAACAGGAAATGTCACCTGACATCGAAACCACCTGTTTAGAAGAAATTTGGAAAGAATTC
>JAZQUJ010000110.1:0-13735 GCA_045631245.1 Bianqueaceae bacterium | reverse complement strand
GAGACACATTGCTCAAAAAGGACGGCGTGATTCATGGATGCAAGGCCCTTGAGGGCGGCATTATGATTGACTTTTTTACCCCTATGCGGGAAGACTTCATTAAATAATAAAGGAGAGAAGAAAATAATTATGAGAATTGCTTTGATTAATGAAAACAGCCAGGCGGCAAAAAATGAGTTGGTTTTGAAGACACTGAGAGATGTAGTAGAACCCATGGGACATACCGTAGATAACTATGGTATGTATACAGCTACAGACGAAGTTCAATTGACTTATGTACAGGTGGGAATTTTGGGGGCTATTCTTTTGAACAGCGGGGCTGCTGATTATGTGGTTACCGGCTGTGGCACCGGAGAGGGGGCTATGTTGGCCATGAACAGTTTCCCGAATGTGATCTGCGGCCATGTAGAAGATCCTGTGGACGCCTACACCTTTGCTCATGTAAATGACGGTAATGCTGTGTCTTTGCCCTTTGCAAAAGGATTTGGCTGGGGTGGCGAACTGAATTTAGGCTATATATTTGAAAAATTGTTCGGTTTTGGACATGGCCAGGGATATCCGAAGGACCGTGTGGTTCCGGAGCAGCGCAATAAAAAAATTTTGGACGCTGTCCGCGCAGAGACGCTGCGTCCTTTGACAGAGTGTCTTGACAGAATTGATCAGGAGCTTCTGAAAGGGGCAATTGCCGGGGCGAATTTCTCTGAACTGTTCTTTGCAAACTGCAAAGATGAAGAGCTGGCAAGCTATATTCGCAAACTTCTTAAATAAACCAAAAACTACTATGAGGAAATGAAATGTCAAAGTTTGATTTGTCAGGAAAAATTGCATTGATCACAGGTGCTTCTTATGGTATTGGTTTTGCAATTGCAAAAGCATATGCAAAAGCAGGGGCAACCATTGTTTTTAATGATATTAAGCAGGAATTAGTGGATCAAGGTATGTCAGCTTATGAAGAAGAAGGGATCAAGGCATACGGCTATGTGTGCGATGTTACCGATGAAGCAGCAGTCAATGCCTTGGTAAAACGCATTGAGCAGGAAGTGGGTGTTATCGATATTCTGGTAAATAATGCTGGAATCATTAAGAGAATCCCCATGTGTGAAATGTCTGCAGCAGAGTTTCGACAAGTGATTGATGTGGATTTAAATGCACCCTTTATTGTATCCAAAGCAGTAATTCCTTCTATGATTAAAAAGGGTCATGGTAAAATCATCAATATCTGTTCTATGATGTCGGAGCTAGGCAGAGAAACCGTTTCCGCATATGCAGCAGCAAAGGGCGGTTTGAAAATGCTGACTAAAAATATTGCTTCTGAGTATGGCGAATACAACATTCAGTGTAACGGAATCGGTCCCGGGTATATTGCGACACCGCAGACAGCCCCACTTCGAGAGATTCAGCCCGATGGAGAACGACATCCCTTTGATAAATTTATTATTGCCAAAACACCTGCAGCACGATGGGGGACTCCGGAAGATCTGGAAGGACCTGCTGTATTCCTGGCATCGGAAGCTTCTGATTTTGTAAATGGCCACATTTTATATGTAGATGGTGGCATCTTGGCGTATATTGGAAAACAACCATAACGGAAAATGAAATATATATTAGGAGCATGTGATGAAAGAAATATATCTTGATATTATGGAACTGTCGCTGGATGCGTATACCCCTGAACGAATCAGGGAATATATCGACGAGGTAAAGCGTGACGGACTTACTGAACATGGCTTTCCAAGGCTTGGTGCCAACATCGGTATCCTAATGGCTCACGGCAAACGGTTGGAGCTTAAAAGCACGTTTATTGAGATTATCGATCTGTGCTTATATGGATTTGCGCATCCAATCAATGAATCTAAAGCAGGAAATAACTTTGCCGTTCGTGAAGTCTGCCATGCACTAATGGAACTGGAAAAAACAAATATAATAGATTGTGAGCAGTTGAAGTGTTGGAAAGAGAAGCTTGCGGAATTGGAAATTTCCAAAACTTATACCCATATAGTGTCGAAGGAGAACCCAACCCCAGCTAACTGGGCTTATTTTGCCGTGGTCAGCGAACAGGCAAGGTGTCAATTATGCGGAATGGATGCTACGGCTTTTATAGAGCATCAGCTTCCGTCTCAGCTTCTCCGTCTTGACCAAAACGGAATGTATCACGATGGCAATATAACAGGGCCTTTTCAACCAATCGTATATGATATGGTGTCAAGAAATCTGATCGGTTTATCGCGGTTTATGGGATATGAGGGGAAATATGCGGACGAGATTGATAAAATGATGGAAAACTCAGACGAGCTTACCCTGAAAATGCAGTCAGTTACAGGCGAACTGGCCTATGGTGGCAGAAGCAACCAATGCCTACACAATGAAGTGATGCTGGCGAATTACTGTGAACTTCGTGCTGCGCTTCTAAATAAAAAAGGAGATAAAGAAAAGGCGGGTCAATTTAAAGCGGCTGCCAGAAAGGCTGCGAAGGAAGCAGTGTGGTGGTTATCGGAACAACCCATGAGCCATATTAAAAACCATTTTGATCCCGATTTGCAACTGGGATGTGAAGATTACGCTTATTTTAATAAGTATATGATAACGGTTGCCTCAAATGCTTACCTTGCGTATCTTGTGGCCGATGATACCATTGTGCCTGGCGAAGCGATTGCCGATAAAGAGGGCTTTGTTGCGGAAACCGGCGAAGACTTTCATAAGGTGTTTTTGAATGCTGCGGGATATTTTGCTGAGATCGATTGCAATGCCGATATTCGCTACGATGCAGGCGGTTTAGGCCGCGTTCATAAGAAGAACTGTGATTCGCGAGTTTGCTTGTCTGTACCGTTTCCTTGTGACCATCCCAACTACAAATTGGAAACGCCTAATAAGCATCCGTTGTCAATCTGCTGTTTTAAAAATACGAATGAAGGAATCATCTGCTCAGCTCAGGACGGGGTCAAGCATACTTTGACAGCCAAAACACAGAATGAGACCTGGTGCCGGGCGGCGTTTGAGTGCCATTTGAATGATGAGCACTTATTTACCGAAGAATATATGGTATCGGATGCTGGTGTTGATATCGCTTTTTCCGGTGCGGATGGCATTTTATTCCCTGTGTTCTGTTTCGATGGTGCGAAGAAAACCGAGATTTTAGCAGAAAAGGGTCAAATCGTTATTCAATATAACGGCAGCTATTGTAAATACATTTTTAACGGAGAACCGGAAGAATACGGGATCTTCTTTAATCGAAACGGTCGCTACCGTGCATACAAGGTTAATACTGACAAGCTTCGTATTGAAATAGGTGAGGTCAATTTTTAAGTCTTTAACGAGACCTATAAGAAATGGCGACAGTGAGATCAACATCTCGCTGCCGCCATTTTCTTATCTGTTTTGCATTTTGTACCAGATCAGCGTGGTGATAATATCAAAGCCCTCAAAAAAATCTTCTACAAGACTTATTACAAATAAATATGTTGATAGCAATAAAAAAGTTGTGGTTCATCTTTCAATGCACCACAACTTTTCTAGTATGATTATGTAAGTTATCTTAAAATAAAATCGTAGGGGACACCATCGATATAAATGGTAACCACAATGCTTTTCCCGCTTTCATCCACTTCGATAGGACATTCAATGATACTATGAGTTCCTACGGTTTCTAGAGGAGTAGCAGCTACATAACTGCCAACCCAGTCGAATCGGTTGTCGTCATTGACCACAGTGAATCCATCATAGGGATAAGCACCATCGTAAAGGGCTGATGCGGTATAAAGCTCATCAATTCGGATATCTCTCTGCATGATATTTTTAATATCTGCCTCAACATGAACGAAGACTTTGCCGCTTTCGGTTACATAGCTGGAGTAGACGCTACTGGTATTGGGAGGAAGGACCTCATAGCAAACCTCGACATTCTTTAATGTAAACTCATAATTATTTGTGAAGATCGTCTCACCAAGCGAAATAGAGGTATTGCTGTCAGGTGCTGCTTCGATGGCAGCATCTTCCATCTCTTCTAAGGCAGCTGCATTGTCTTCCAGGCCACTGATGAGAGAGTAGGATGTATCCACTTCAACAGTACTGTTGCCGTTCATATCCCAAACGGTGGTGGGGATGGAAAGGTCTTCATTAAATCCGATAGTGAGGGTAGCGGTCTCAAATTGAGATGCCAGTTTTTCGGGCAGATTTGCATAAACAACGAATTCCAGATCGGTATAGGGATCAATTTCGTAGGAATTGGAACGCAGGAAGTTCATTCGTACATCATAACCATCAATCAGCACTTCGCCGTTAATCAGCATGGTGCGAGAGAAAGAACTTTCGGAAATACTGGAGGTGCCAAGGTTGGTGAAATGACCGGTAAACACCAACAATTTGTAGCCGGGCTCTACGTACAAGGAAGTGCTGGAATAGTCGCTGGTATCATAGGAGTACTCATCGAAAATGTCTAGGTCGTGGAAGAACATAGAAAAGTCTTTGTGATCGATGCTCTCACCCATCTGGATAGACAGAGTGTTTTCTACGGATGCTTCTACTTGCTGTTCTTCTTGAGATCCCATATTTCCTTCAGTCTCATTCTGCGATGTTCCCATAGGAGGCATCTCAACGGAAGAATCAGTTGGATTCTTAGTGGCTGCGATGATCAGAATGATAACAAGGAGTAGTACCGCTGCCGCACCACCGATAGCGAAGAATATCCACTTCTTCTTGAATAAGGCATTCAAAGGAGTCTTTTCTGGAACATCAGATATCGGAGATACAGGTGTTTGAATGGGTACAGACTGTTCAAGTTCCTCTGCCGGTACTGTAGGTTCTGTCGAAACGGATTGTTCAGATACCACAGATGTTGATTGAACAGGTGTCGGTTGAATAGGTGCTGCATGTGTCGGTTGAATAGGTGCCCCTGGTGTCGGATGGAAAGGAGTCGCTGACATCGAACGATAAGATGTCGCCGGGGTAATGGGTGCACCATAAGACAGTGCGAAGGTTCGTTCTTCCAAAAGAGTGACGCGCTTCTTTAGCTTTGCGATTTGACGCAGCGCGATACCAGAGCCGAGAACCCACAGGCTGAGGAATAAACCTAACAGCCACATAATGGCCACAATAACGATCAACTCAGGATCATTTGCAGTGATCTCATCTACGATGATCAGTGCGGCACAGCCGAGAGTATCGGCGATGAATAGTAAAATACTGAGAATTTGCAAAAAAATGCCTAAAAAACTCATAGAAATTCTCCTTTTTCTTTAGATTATCATGATTATATTGCGTAAAAAGGATTTTGTCAAATAATATAGAGGATAGTTACAGATAAAAGAATCTATAGTAATGGTTACTGAGGACGGATAGCGATTGTTATTTTCAGGCTAACCAAAGCTCATATGAAGATATAGAAACAAAACAACGTACCAAGCATCGAAAACAGGTTGTATAAAATCTTGAAATATGGTAGCATAGGAAAAATACATCCTATGAGTATAGATGGAGGAGGTTTCACTATGAATATTGTTAAACATCTTTTACCCCAAGTACCTCGTTACTTTAAAACAAATCTGCATACACACAGCACCATTTCGGATGGAAAGCTGACCTGTGAGGAAGTAAAAGAAGCCTATAAGGCGCTGGGGTATCAAATTCTTTGCTTAACTGACCATAATACCATTGTTAACCATTCTGATATGAACGAGCCGGACTTTTTGATGCTCACCGGTGTGGAGATCAACATCAATTCACAGGATGTGCGTGTTTCCGGTACTCAGACATATCATCTAAACCTGATTGCAAAAGAACCGGATAATCTTTGGTATCCGGCAAAAATCCGAAATAAGTTTCGGGATGTGGAAGAATATGAAAGCAAAATTCAGTACGACAACATGGACTTGCAATATGACCCGGACTCAATCAATGCTATGATTGCAAAAGCCAACGAGAAGGGTTTTCTTGTTATGTATAATCATCCCACTTGGTCCTGTCAGACTTATCCGGATTATGCACCGCTAAAGGGTCTGTGGGGAATGGAACTTCGGAACTCAGAATGCTGCATGCTGGGCCATAATGAGAATAATTTTCGAGTTTATAAGGACCTTTTGACACTTGGCAATACGATTTTTCCTCTGGGTACAGATGATTTGCATTCTCCCAGAGCACTGGGAAAATCCTGGATTATGGTGGGCGCTGAAGAGCTTAACTATAGCAGTGTTATGGAGGCGCTGGAAAAGGGCGATTTTTATATGTCTTGTGGTCCTGAAATCCTTGATCTGCGTGTAGAAGACAATGTACTGAAGGTGACCTGCTCCGATGCACAGAGAATCAACATGGAGACCTACGGCCGTTTGGCTGCTGTCGTTCAGGCTGAGGGTGAGCCTTTGAGAGAAGCAGAGTTTCCTCTTGATAACTTGCTTGCGAAAACAGAAGATGATCCTGCAGCGTTCATCTACATTACTGTTACGGCACCGGATGGTTCCTATGCCACGACCCGACCCTATTATTTAAGAGATTTACGGTAACATGAAAACAACTTATCTTTTCGATTTTGACGGAACATTGGTAGATTCCATGCCAACTTATATTTCTGCCATGCTTCGTATTCTGGATGAAAATCACATTCAGTACGATAACAACATTATCAAAATTATAACCCCCTTAGGGTTAAACGGAACGGCTGAATACTACATAAATCAGCTGGGCGTGAAGATGTCCAAGGAACAGTTGGTATCTGTAATGAAGGAATATATGCTGGATGCCTATTTGCATACCATACCTGCAAAGGAGAATGTTCCAGACGTATTGAAAACACTGAAGGAACAGGGTGCGAGCCTCAATGTTCTCACGGCCAGTCCCCATATTACACTGGATGCCTGTTTGAAACGGCTGAATTTATGGGAATTGTTTGACAATGTTTGGTCCTGCGATGATTTTAATACCACAAAAGCAGACCCTCAAATTTATGTGCGGGCGGCAGAAAAATTGAACCGATCGGTGGAGGATGTTTTGTTTTTGGACGATAATTTGAACGCAGATCTGACTGCTAAAGCTGCAGGTATGAAGGTCTGCGGTGTATATGACGAGTCTTCTGAGGATTATGTGGATCAAATGAAAGCGGCAACCGACTTTTATATTTACAATTTTAAAGAATTGCTTAATTTGGATTTCTAAGGGACTGTTAAAGGCATAGAGCATGTTTTGATTACGAAAGATAAGGGGCATCGAGGTATGAAAGCAAAAACAAATCGAGTGGACATGGTCAATGGCCCACTGTGGGGAAAAATATTAAAATTTGCAGCGGTATTTATGCTGACTTCACTGTTGCAGCATTTGTACAGTGCGGCAGATACCATAGTGGTGGGTCGATTTGCAGGGGAAGAGGCGTTGGCCGGTGTTGGAACTTGTGGTGTCATTATTAATTTATTTTTAAGTTTTATTCTTGGATTTTCTGCAGGAACGACCATTGCAATTGGTCAGGCCATTGGTGCAGGCGATGATAAGCAAATTTTTAAAACAGCCCATACGGCCATGGCGATTGCTGTCATTGGTGGTTTTCTTGCATCGACAGTTTGTCTGGTGTTTCCGGATCAGCTGCTGAAGATGATTGATGTTCCCAAGAATGTAATGCCGGAAGCTAAAGTCTATTTGCTCGTTATCTCGATTGGATATATTCCGTCCCTTATTTATAATTTTGGAGCTGCAATACTAAGAGCGAAAGGTGATACCAAAAGGGCATTGTATATTGTACTCGTGTCAGGTGTGATCAATGTGCTTTTAAATTTGTTCTTTGTATGTGTTTTGAAAATGGGCGCTGCCGGTGTTGCAATCGCTACGGTAGTTTCTCAAATTTTTACAGCAGTTGCGATTTTGTATGTTCTTTGTCGTGAAAATGATGAAATCCGAATTGTACTATCTAAAATACGTTTGTATCGTGAACCTTCAATAAAAATTTTGAAATTGGGTTTGCCTTCGGGTATCCAAAGCTCGATTTATTCCATTTCCAATACTTTGGTGCAGTCGAGCGTAAATGGTTTTGGTTCTGCTGCAATTGCAGGAAGTTCGGCGGTAAGCAGTATTACAAACTTTTATAATGCATCGGTCAATAGTTTTTATCAGGCGGCGATCGTATTTGCAAGCCAAAACTTCGGTGCCAGAAAATTGGATCGTATCAAACATACCATGTTTATATGTCTCAGCTATGTAGGGGCACTTTGGATCATTCAATCTGTCATTACATTTTGCTGCGGTGATTTTCTGGTTCAATTTTATGCGCCCAATGATCCTGCTGTGGTGGAAATGGGCCTGCGTAAATTAAAGGTCGTGGGCTATGCATATGGATTGTTGGGTATTATGAATGTGATGAGCGGAGTTTTGCGAGGAATGGGCGAAACCTGGATTAATATGCTAACTTCCCTTGTTGGTGTGTGTGGTATACGAATTGTTTGGATTTTGACAGCATTTAAGCGAATCGGTACATATGAATCTTTGTTTGTATGTTATCCTCTGTCATGGTTTGGAACCTTCGTATTACTATACATAGTATTTGAACTTTTATTCAAAAAGGTAAAGACAAAAGTCGGATATGCCGAAGATATGCAAAAGAAATAATAAGTAGTCCATTGATGACTATATTTGAGTCATGTGCCTATACTGTCAGAAGGAGAATGGAATATGAACACGGAGCTGCATTATAATGTTGTTGTAATCGGAGGAGGTCCGGCCGGTACGGTAGCTGCCATTGCTGCAGCGCGGCAAGGTGTAACAGTGTTGCTGGTAGAGCAAAGCGGCTATTTGGGCGGCATGTTAACAGGAGCCGGTGTTGGTCCGCAGATGACGTTTCATGCAGGAGATACGCAGGTGGTACGTGGTATTCCGGATGAAATCATCAGCAGACTTCAAGAATTGGGCTTATCCCCGGGACATATGGAAGATTTTGTAGGCTATGCCAGCAGTGTGACTCCTTTTGACGTAGAAGGTATGAAGCTGATATTAGAAACAATGGCAACGGAAGCCGGCGTGCAATTATTATATCATACGGTTTATACCGGATGTATAGTGGAAGATGGTATCCTTACGAAAGTTAAACTATATTCAAAAGGTGGCTTTTTTGAGGTGACAGCCGATGTTTTCCTGGACTGCAGTGCCGATGCCGATTTGGCTACCCATGCGGGAGTGTCCAGTGTTTATGGAAGAGAATCTGATCATCTTGCACAGCCCATGACAATGAATGTGAAAGTGACAAATGTTGATCGGGAAAAGGTGATGGCCTATGTGAAGAGTAATCAGAATGATATGCTGTCAACTATCCCGTTTGAGCGTTTAGAACTGATTCCCAGGACCGGTATTCAGGGGGCCTATGCTGTTATCAAGTCTGCAAAAGCCAAGGGAGAATTCGATATTGACAGAGACATGGTTTTGTGTTTTGAAACCAATAATCCGGGAGAGTTCATTTTGAATATGTCTCGAATTGTTAGAAAATCAGCTATTGATCCCTTTCAACTGACGGAAGCTGAAATTGAAGGACGAAGACAGGCACATTTGATTGTAGATTTTATGAGAAAGCATATTCCTGGTTTTGAAAATTGTCGAATCGTTTCTACCGGCCCCAGTATTGGTATACGAGAGAGTCGAAAAATCAATGGTTGCTATAAGCTGACTGCGGAAGATTTGCTGGATAACCGGATGTTTTCCGATGCGATTGCCATGGGTGGATACCCTATCGATATTCATTCTCCTGATGGAGCTGCTATGAAGCATCGCTTCTTAGAAAAAGGAAGTTGGTATTCGATTCCGTATAGAGCGTTGATCACGGATGAGGTGAAGAATCTGATCGTTGCCGGTCGCTGCATTAGTGCGACTCATGAAGCCTGTGCGGCCATTCGCGTAACGCCGATTGTCATGGCCATTGGCCAAGCGGCAGGAACAGCCGCCGCACAAAGTGTCCTGAGTGGTCAGTCTGCGAATCGGTTAGATACAGAGATGCTGCGAGATACTCTTAAGCAAAAAGGCGTATTTTTGGAAGAATATATTAACAAGTGCACGTTGAATTCTTGAAAATGAAGATGGGGCTATCATTGACAAAATGTGTAATACACGCTATTATATTAAGTACTAATTTATGCAAAGGAGAAAAGCGAAATGTCTGAAGACAGTGACGAACCTCGAAGTCAGGATTTTATCTTTTCCATTGATGTGCGTTCTCGGCGGTCTGGTATTCCATCACCATTGTGGTGTTAAAGGAGCCCGACACATTCTGTAGAAAACAACATCATACATCTGGAAAGGAGTCATATCCACATTATGGATACTGATATTTGGATACTATTCGTATTATTACTGTTTTTAATTATTGGTGGCGGTTATTTTGCTGCATCGGAAACGGCATTTGCCACAGTTAATGCATTGCACATTCGCCAACGTGCGGAAAATGGCAGTGCGAGTGCTCGACATGCTCAATATATTTTAGATCATTTTAACAAAGCATTATCCACTCTTTTGATTGGCAATAATGTTATGCATATCGGCACGGCATCAATATCTACTTATTTAGTTACAAAGCTCTGGGGAGAGGGATACACAGCCTACTCCACTATTATTACCACTGTGGTAGTATTTTTGGTGGCTGAAATGATCCCGAAACAACTGGCAAAGGACAAGCCGGAAATGATGGCGATGTTATTTGCGCCCTCTTTGCATGCCTTTATGGTACTGCTAACTCCGGTTTCTGTATTTTTTGATGTTCTGGTGAAAATGATTTCATTTTTGCTCCCCAAAAAGAAAGAGCCCACTGTTACCGAGGGCGAATTGGCATATCTGATTGACACTCTTGCTGAGAGTGAGAGTGAGCCGGAAGGAAAGCGCCGCAGTGCTCTCTTGCGTTCTGCTCTGGATTTTGACAGCCGTACCGTGGAAGAAGTTATGACACCTCTAGATCAGGTGGTGGGTGTTGAACTAACCATGACCCATGACGAGGTGCGCAATATTATTCGTGAGAATAAACATTCTCGCCTGCCGGTGTATTTGAATACGCCGGATAATATTGTAGGTATTTTGGATATACGTACATATATCCGCGAGACCCTCTCGGGTGATAAGAAAGTTCGCCTGCATCAGCTGCTGCGTAAGGCTCTTCGGGTGCCGGGAACAAAGCGAATCGATGACCTTCTCGATGAAATGACACAGTCTCGAACCCATATGTGTGCTGTAGCTGATGATTCCGGTCATGTGCTAGGTATCATTACCGTGGAAGATATTTTGGAAGAGCTGGTTGGTGAGATCATGGACGAGGATGATGTGGGTCAAATTGACACCGCAGAACCTGTATTGGGAGGTGAGAAGGTATGATGCCCTATATTTTTATCGCTTTCCTGTTATTATGTTCTGCTTTTTTTTCCTCTACAGAAATCGCTTTTGCCTCTGTTAACAAGACAAGATTGAAACAACGTGCCGAGGAGGGATCACTTCGTAATAAATGGGCCCTGGAGATCAGCGAACATTATGATAAGGCTCTTTGTACGATTTTGATTGGCAACAATCTTGTGAATATTGCATCCTCCTCCGTGGCAACTGTAATCGCAATGTCACTGGTCGGGGACGCAGGTGTTGCTGTAGCAACCGGTATTATGACTGTGCTCCTACTGATTTTCGGTGAAATTATGCCGAAACAGCTTGCTAAGCAGTTCTGCGACACGTATGCAGTGGCTTCTACACCACTTCTGCGGATGCTCATGATTATAACCAGCCCGTTGGTATTCATCTTCATGAAGATGATCGACGTACTGTCTCGGTTATGGGGTGGAAAAACACAGGACGACGGAATTACCATCGAGGATATCGCTTCTATTATTGAAACAGTTGAAGAAGAAGGAGTCATCGATGAGGATCGCAGTGAACTTTTGCAATCTGCTATTGAGTTCGATGAAACTGAAGCCCGTGAAATTATAACCCATCGTATGGATATGCTGGCGCTGGATATCAACGATGATCCGGATGCGATTATTGCGGCTGCCTTAGAGTCCCGTTATTCACGTATTCCTATTTATGATGGAAGAATCGATAATATCATCGGTATCTTGCAAGTGAATCACTTGTTGCGTGAGCTAATGGATGGTCGTAAACCCTGTATCAATGATCTTATTACTGAAGTGGAGTTTGTACCTCAAAGTAAAAAATTGCCGGCTGTATTAGAACAGTTGCGTCAGCATAAGAATCACATAGCTGTCGTTACGGATGAATATGGTGGAACCTTTGGAATCATTACCATGGAAGATATTCTGGAGGAACTGGTAGGTGATATCTGGGATGAAACAGACGAGATCGATCCGGATATTACTGAAGAAAATGAAAATGGCTTTCTGATGGATGGTGCCATGATGCTCAGCGATTTTCTTGAGCATGTTGATGAAGAAGATGAGGAGCTTGAGGACTATATTACCACAGTGGGTGGTTGGGCCACTGAAGTGCTTGGCGATTATCCTGACGTGGGACAGTCCTTCCGATATCGTGATTATGTCATTACCATCGAGGAAGTCGATGAATTCCGTGTGAATCGCCTGCGCGTTTTACATGATCCGCAGGAGGAGACGGAGGAAGAAGACTGATTATCGGCTGTCATGTTTATATGAATTTGTCCCAAATCCCGGAACCTGAGTGAATACAGGGTTCCGGGATTTTTATATAAAAAGTTAGTGGGGTTTTCGTAAAATAGGGTCGATTAACTGCGGAAACGGGCTTGACTTGAAAGAATGGATGCGATATTCTGGAAAAAGAATGAACAAATAATTCTGATTCGCATGCTTTCATTTCGGGAGGATAGAAATAATGGGAAAAGTAATTGGTATTGTTCCGTTGGGAGATCTTTTTAATCTGGAAAAGAGTACAATGTATGATATTTATCGGATTGAAAATAATTGTTCGAAACGAGTAGCAGAAGCTGGCGGTACGCCGGTCAGCCTGGCGCCTGTGGATGGATGGGTGTCGGAAAAAGCGTTGGATCTTTGCGATGGCTTTCTGGTTCAGGGTGGTGCGATCATGTTTCCGTATCATTTTCAAGTGGTACATCATGCAGTAACTTATGGAAAACGCCTTCTGGGTATTTGTCTGGGAGAACAGTTAATTTATTGTTATTTTCTGTTGCGGAAAGCGGTTGAAGAAAAAGGTGGGGCAGATGATTTGGTAAAGGCGATATACGCGATGTATAAAGATAAAAATCGTGGTTTTACGCTGTTGGATACAGTGGAAGGACATTGGTCGAAAGCCATGACTCGTGGACAGGAAGATGATGTGAAACATGACATAGATGTTGTTCCGGGAACCAATCTGTGTCGATTATTGAATCGAGATGTATTTCGTGGAGCTTCATATCATCATATGCGGATTCCAGCGCAGCAGGATATTGTTACCGTGAATGCTTGGGCTGCAGATAACAGCGAAACGGTAGAGGGTATTGAGTATGGAGACAATATTCTGGGTGTTCAGTGTCATCCAGAAGTGGATGCATTGTTGCCGGAAGTGTTTCGTTTTCTTGTAGAAAAAAGTTAAAAAAGCGAAAAAAAGGTGTTGACATTAATGAGACTTTGTGCTATTATTAGACCATCAAACGAAACAAAATCCTATTAAGGAAACACAATAAAAATTAAAGAAAAGAGGAAAATTAAAATGGCAAAATTTGTATGTAGTGTATGTGGATATGTTCATGAAGGCGATGCAGCTCCGGAGAAATGCCCGGTATGTAAGGTTCCCGCTTCTAAGTTCAACAAGCAGGAAG
>JAZQUJ010000109.1:0-4576 GCA_045631245.1 Bianqueaceae bacterium | reverse complement strand
CTGCAGGATCTCTTCAAAGGTGTGCGGCTCGCCGCAAAACCGGACGATGGCCTCCGCAATTTCCATAACCACATCGATATTATATTGTGCCAGTTCTGCGATGTCTTCTGTTGCTGCTGCGTGAGAGGGAATGAATAGCTTTGCCTTCATGGTTTTTACCATTTCAAGAGTTTTCAGATAGGCCCCTACATCGTAAATGAAACCAATTCGATATTTTTCCAAAGTCTCTTTACTTGAAAGGCAGTCCGCCAAATATACCACATCATCCGCGGTACGGAATCCCACCATCTCAAAACTATGACCCGGCAGACTGATCGCCTCTACGCTCCTGGGCAATTGCTCCGCCGATAGATACGCAGCGTCACTTTCCTGCGCCAGCAGGAATTTATGGCGCAGCTCCTTCATAGGATAGCCACCGTACAGGAAGGCTGATTCCAAAATGGGATGATTGGTGAAGTCCGCCTCAATGCCGGGCGCGTAAATTGGGCAGCCGGTCTGCTTCTGCAAATACTGGTTGCCGCCAATATGGTCCGCGTGGGAATGGGTGTTGTAGATCGCCTTCAGCGTCCAGCCATTGGCGTTTAGCACTTTGAGCACTTTTTTACCCGCATCCTTGTCGTTGCCACTGTCGATGAGGCAGACCTCGGTGTCACTCACCTTGATCAGCCCGATCTTGGCAGGGCTTTGAATATAATAACTATTTTCAGATACTTGAATTAACTCGTACATGTTAAATTCCTTTCTTTATTCCTCCAACCATTGAACGATTTGCTGTGCCGTGATTTCGATCTGTTCTTTGTTGCTGATCGTTGGAGTGCCATCGCCATCCTGCATGCCATATACGCCAAAATAGGCGTGGCAACCGCCTTCAATCACATATTCGGTAAAATCAGCAGGCAAATTGGCTCGGTTCTTTTCGTATTTTTCGCTATTTAACACTTCATCTTCGCTGCCATAGATGGAGATCACGTTAAGTCCAGAATCATCTAATTCTGCCGTCGAATAGGAACCCAGCAAAACCAGACCTTCATATTCCTCCACATGATCCGCCACATAACTAGCGGCCATGGAGCCGCCCAGAGAGTGACCACCGATGTACCACTCTTCTATTTCCGGATATTTTTCCTGTATTCCATCGGCTGCATCCACATCCAGTACTGCCAGATTAAAGGGCATCTCCACCAACACACACAGAATCCCCTCCGCTGCACAAGCCTGCATCAGCGGCTGATAGGCCCGATATTCCACCTTGCCGCCGGGATAGAAGATCAAACCGGTTTCTGCCGCTTCCGGCGCGAATGCCATGGTGCCATCTTCCCATGTTTCAGATTCCACCGCAATTTCAGAAGAGAATTCCATATCTTCAATTGCACTCATATCCGCATGATAGTAATCACTTAAATAAATTGCACAGGCGGCAAATAATACGGCCACGACCATGATCAAAATTATGATCCTTTTTCTTTTGCGAGAAGTCATTATCTTCATGACTGATTATACTCCTATATTAGCTTTACTTCTATATCTTTCATCTGTTTGACACGAAAAATCATTTTCCACTCCACCTTATCTGTCCATTCAAAATGCAGGGCAGATAAAGCCATATGGATTTTAGCGTTTTCTTCTTTTACAAAGGCACGCGCAGTGGGTCCATCGGCCCCGCCAATGATACCGATACTGCTGGCACCATCTAGTGCTTTCCCTTTTGACCTTGGCTCATCATTTTGTCGAGAATCTTTGATTTGAAAACTGCGTTCGCTTAAATCCGGTTCCAATGTATATATCATTGCAGTGTGGTATTTTGGAAACTCATATTCCTCTTCCATAGATTCTCTTAATGAAATTTCTTTTCGTTCATAATCCAGCACCGTTAAAATATGGTTAACTCCCGAGATTGGATGAACAAAGGAAATTTCATCTCCCACACATGGATTCTCAAAACAAATGCCTTGCATTTCTTCTAATCCGCGCTCCAGCTTCAGTTTCAAAGATTGAATTGGAGTCTGTTTCGCTTCTTTCCACGGATATGACCATCGCTGAAACGACCATGCCACTTCCTCATCCAGCTGATAATGCCGCAAAAGCTCCTCTGCTTCTTCCACATTTTCCACATCACCGGGCAAAAGCTCCGTTGGAATCCATGATAAGCTTGATCCCATTTTGGGTTGCACCACTTCACCATTGAATTCAAGTGTTGAATTAAACCTAATATTGAGGGGATTTGTTTGTTCAACTTCTGCCCATTGTTCATGGGTAAGTTCGCGCTCATTTAGGCTCCCGATCTGCCACTTATCGATCCACGCCTTCACTTTTGCAGGATCAACTTTGATACAGTAATCGATCACGATGCCTTCTTCGCACAAATAGATAGCAGGAACATACCAGCTTTCTTCCTGCCAAACGAAATGACAATCGACTGCCACCTCCTGCGTCTCTGGTTTTTCATCCGCTTTTCCCCAGTAACCTTTTCCATAACAGACATTCCAGTTTATATTCTTTTTCTTTTCCATTATGACCTCAATTATTACAATTCATCCACCGTAATAGAATACACAATCATATCATTTCGCTCTTTTGTATATTTATTAACTCTTCTGCTGCGCAAAACAGCATCCAAATGCATTCCGGCCTTTGCCATTACACGTCCACTAGCGGGATTTCCGCTGATATGTCTCGCTTCCACCATATAGAAGCCTGCTTCTGTTAACAGATATTCAATCGCAGTTCTCAAAGCTTCAGTCGCATAGCCCTTTCCCCAGAACTTTGATCCATAGCAATAACCAAGCTCAATACGTGCATCCCTCTTGCTGATTCCTACATCACTGATACTTCCGATAATTTCATGGGTATCCTTTACTTCCACCACCCAATTATATCTCCCGGCTTCGTAACTATCAATCCACTTTTGGATTATGTCCCTGGTTTCTTCCACGTTTTCATGCATATTCCAATTCAGGAATTTGCTTGTTTCAAAATCAGAGCCCCAGTTATCAAACATCCCCTGGGCATCATCCAAGGTAAATCTTCTTAAAATCAACCGATCACTTTCTAACGTTTTTGTTCCTAAACCTTTCATAAACTTTTCCTATTTTAAATTTGTAACCTATTTTCAGTTACAAATCTAAAATAACTCCTTTCTCACAAACCAGTTCAATCTGTCCGTCTTTGATTCGATATGCTTCACCAAACAACCTGCTCTTGCCATTCTGCACTCTCACAAAGCTACCGTCCACCAATGCGTAAAACTCATTTTCCATGCTATCCGCATAGGTGATATCTTCAAACAGTCGTTTACCCTTTAACACATCATCCTTGATCTTTTGATAGTGCGGCAATATCTGCACCTTCGTCAAATTCAGTCCTTCTCTGAATTTCACAAAGTCCTCCCGTACATCCTCATCATATTCCGGCTGCACATACACAACATCCGCACTGTTCATGCTGCCCGCACTGATTCCAATAATAATTCCGTCAAACTTTTGAATTTTTTCTCGAAGCTGAATCTTCTGGAAAAACTCATTTTGCAAAGGGACATAACCGCCCATTAAAATGACTACATCATATTCTTCCAACAACTGAACAGCTTTGTCCGCATTTCTGGTATCCAAAACCAAATGCTGTATAACCGAAAATCCTGCTGCTAAAAAGTCGCGGACAAATTCCTCCGCCACTTCGTCCGTTTTCACATGACTATCCGGATAGGACGCAGCTACCAAAAGTTTCGCGCCCTCCATCGGCCAGAACTCTCTCAGCTGCACAGCAAACTCATTATTTTCATCCTTCAAATCCATCAGCTTGCTGGTCAGAAAACATATCTTACTCATTTTTTACGTTACCTCATAACTACTTCTTATCCTATATCAAAGCATTTGACGAAACTTCAACATTATTTAGTTCCTTTGCTGTCATATCAAATACCGTCACATCTCCAATAGTCTTCACACCTGTCTCATCCACGATCAATGCACCCGCATTACCAACTGCATACACCGGCTTCCGTCTTTCCCGCATGACTCGTTGAATACTCTCTATCTGCACATTCGATCCCTCGTAATGCACTTCCACATAAAAGCCATCTAAGAAGCCTAAACCCGGATAATATCCGAACTCCGCATAGTCCTCATCCGGCGACAGATGATACTCGCCAAGCTGGATCACTGCCCCGGCGCTGTAGCCAATCACGATCCCCTTATGCTCGCGAATGGCCTCCACCAAGCCGAATTCTTCCAACCTCGCCAGCATTACATCCGGCAGACCGCCAAGGAAATACAGAATATCCGCCTTTCGGATCTTTTCCAGAGCCGAAGCAGGGGTGTCTTTATAATAATTAAGGATCTCAAGCTGCTCCGCAGCAATGCCGAAGTCCTTGAAAACATGCACAAATCCCTGATAATAACTGCCATTCGGACAGCCATAAAATAACTCCCACACTTCAGCATTGGGAATCTTGCTATCCCGAAAGGCAAAAGCAATAATCGCAATCTTATGTTCCGGCTTGATAATCTTCTTAAACTCCTCGAAGCACCAAGGCGCATTATATCCATGTATATTATTTAAAATATGAATCATTGTATTT
>JAZQUJ010000108.1:0-18910 GCA_045631245.1 Bianqueaceae bacterium | reverse complement strand
ATGATCACTGCCACAATGGTGATGACCATCATTTCATCCATCAGCATGGCATTTTCGTCGTAGCCCACCAGCGTATCGATACTGGCATCGTATTTCTTCAGTATGTGGCGGATCTCTTCCATAGCCTGAATAGTTTCCGGCTCGTTATTACCACCTGTTAGGCTCACATCGAACAAGGCCGCTGCCTCTTTATAATGTTCAGGGGTATGATCGAACTCCGACATTTCCACGCCTTCTACTTCACCAATGGCCGTATTCAGCTGCTGCGCTGTTTCCCAGGTCACGTTTGATACCATGACTCTGGCCGTGGCTGCCGGTGCAAAATTTTCATTCATCGTATCGATGCCCTGTCGGGTTTCCGTATCTTCCGGCAGATACTTAGTTACATCATTTTCCACGCGAACCCAGCCCATGGCAAAAATGCAGAACACAAAAGTGAGTATATATATCAAAAGAATCGTCTTTCGTTTATATACAATAAACGCCGCCATCTTCTGTATAAAGGTCCGATCCTCTTTCGGCATAACTACCTCCAAATTACATACAAAAATCCGGAAAAAGCACAGTTTCTCCCATGATGATATTATAGCAAGCGTAGCCTTATTCCGCAATAAAAGTATTGATTTCAACAACAAAAAAGTCAGTCCTTACAGCACAGCAACAGTGCTCTTTGGACTGACTTTTACTTATTGATTTCTATAATTTATTTCAAAAATTCTTCTACGACTTCTACCAGATGCTCTGCGGACAGACCAAACTGCTTCAGCAGGTCAACAGCAGGACCGGAGTGGCCAAAGGTATCGTTAACACCCACGCGTTTAACGGGAGTGGGGCACTGCTCGGAAAGCAGACTGGAAACAGCCTCACCCAAACCACCAATGATGGAATGCTCTTCAGCGGTGATGATGCGGCCGGTTTCTTTAGCAGCCTTCAGCACCAGTTCGTTATCCAGAGGCTTAATTGTGCACATGTTGATGACACGCACGCCAACACCCTTTTCTTCCATGATCTTGGCAGCATCCATAGCTTCCTTAACCATCAGACCATTGGCAATGATGGTGATATCGTTACCCTCATGAACTACCTGACCTTTACCGATTTCAAATTCAAAATCTTCTTCTTCATTGAATACCGGAACAGCCAAACGACCCAGACGCATGTAAACAGGACCTTCATACTCGTAAGCAGCCTTTACAGCAGCACGGGCTTCCACGTCATCGGCGGGGCACATAACTACCATGTTAGGCAGGGTACGCATCAGAGCGATGTCTTCGCAGCACTGATGGCTGGCACCGTCTTCACCTACAGAAATACCTGCATGGGAAGCACAGATCTTAACATTATTTTTAGGATAAGCAACGCTGTTGCGGATCTGCTCGAAGGCACGACCGGCTGCAAACATTGCGAAGCTGCTGACAAAGGGAACCACACCGGTGGTGCTCAAACCGGCAGCAGCGCTGATCATATTCTGCTCAGCAATACCACAGTCAAAATGGCGATTGGGGAATTCTTTCTTGAAAACGATGGTCTTGGTTGCTTCAGCCAGATCGGCATCCATAACCACGATATTGTCATGCTCACGGGCCAGCTCTTTCAGAGCATTACCGTAGCTATCTCTGGTGGCAATTTTCTTAACTTCAGCCATGACTTAAGCCTCCAGTTCTGCAAGCTGAGCCTTCAGCTCATTCATTGCGATTTCGTATTCAGCGTCATTAGGTGCTTTACCATGCCATCCGGCCTGGTTTTCCATGAAGGACACGCCTTTACCCTTCACAGTCTTCAAAATAATACCATAGGGTTTGCCCTTGGTCTCTTTTGCACGATTCAATGCAGCCTCGATCTGCTCGAAGTCGTGACCGTCGATCACTTCCACTTCCAAACCGAAGGCTTTCATTTTTTCATCGATGGGATAGGGGCTCATAACTTCATCGATGGCACCATCGATCTGCAGGTTATTGTTATCCACAATGATACACAGGTTGTCAAGGTCATAATGAGCGGAGAACATCATAGCCTCCCAAACCTGACCTTCCTGGATCTCGCCGTCACCCAACAAAGTGTATACGCGGCTTTCCTTGTTCATGTATTTCAGACCCAAAGCCATACCGGCTGCGGTAGAAACACCCTGACCCAAGCTACCGGTGGACATATCCACACCGGGGGTCTTATCCATACAGGGATGACCCTGCAGATAGCTGCCGATCTTACGCAGAGTAGTCAGATCTTCCACAGGGAAGAAGCCACGATGTGCCAGCGCAGCGTACAAGCCAGGAGCAGTGTGGCCCTTGGACAATACGAAACGATCACGATCTTCCCAAGCAGGATTTTCGGGATCTACATTCAATTCATTAAAATACAAGTAGGTAAACATCTCGGCTGCAGAAAGGCTACCGCCCGGGTGGCCACACTTGGCAGCATGGGTACCTTCAATGATGCCCATACGAACCTTGCAAGCCATGATCTGTAATTCTTTCAGCTTCTCAGGTGTCATTTTAATCTCCAATCTAATTTAACGCGTGTGCAACACGCCATAGTAACACAGCATAATTACCTCCCTATTATACACGTTCTTTTAGGGAATGGCAACGAAAAAGCAAACTTTTCTATTTTATACAACGCCTATTGAGAGCGAACCCTCAATATTTGTGCACTTCATCCAAATTCCTGTTTTTGATTCAAAAATCACAGCGCTTTTAGCATTACGATCGCCAAAAGCCCCACCACAAAGCCCGCTGTTTGCAGCCATGACATTTTTTCTTTGAAAACCAAACGTCCCACTGCAAACACACTGAGCATGATGCCCGCCGAAACTACGGGATACAAAATACTGGCATTTTCCGTAGCCGCCAGAACCAACAGGATCAAGTTGGATATTCCGTTGGTCGCCCCGCTCAGTATGCCGTATTTGATCGCTCCGCTTGCCTTCAGCTGCAATTTATTTTTCTGCCACACAAAACGGACCAAAAATAGAATGCACGCCGTGAATCCGCCTACGGCCATGAACCATGACGTATACGCTCCGGGATAGACCGTTTGATGTCCTTTTTGTACGATGGAGCAAAAGCCATTGACTACCATGGTGGAAGCCACGAACAAGGCCCAGCGCCCCGTCATTTTTTGCGGCTTGGCCGCATTCGGCTCAGCTGTATTTTTCTGCACGTCATTACCTGCGCGCAGCTTCTCCCAGTTGATCAGCATAAGAGCTACCACGAACATGGCAAGGCCTGCCACCTGTACTACTTTCGGTTTTTCATGCAAAAACAAAATACCATATACGTAGGGGATCAGCAGTGAAAAGGATACGATCATAGACGTCAAAGCCATGGGGCCGGTTTTCAGTGCGTTATAACCGGTGATCATGGAAACGGTCAGCAAGGTGCCGTAAACCGCTCCCCACCCAATGGTAGCTATATTCCAGCTACGATCGAATAGAAAGATCAAAAGGAGTACGGCAAACACCGCCACCGCTTTGCACAAGTTGAAGGTAGCTGCACTTTCCGCACTGCCATCGCCGGTACGGGTATTTTGCTTTGTGAAAGCTGACTGCGCGCAAGAAGTTGCAATCGTTCCAATATATAATAAAATTGTCGTCATATTGCTGTTCCTCAGGTATTCACGCCGATCTCATATTTTGCCCAGCCGGCCTTGGTGTAGCTTCCATCCACAAAATATGCCTGACGCAGCAACGCCGCGGTTTTAGCGGAGCAATTTGCCATGTGACGGCCGGAGGCATCTTCATTTTGCCAGCTCAGCACCGCACTCTTGGTCACCATGGGGGTACCGGAGGACAGGGTGTGCCAGGTGGTGTGCATGATACCATGCAGGCCGCTTGCCTTCACAGTGGCTGTATGAGCTTCGATGCACGCCAAGGATCTGTCCCAAGGACAAAGAATGACGTCGAAGCCAGCCTTTTGGAAAATGAGCGCCGTCTCCACAGGAGCCTTTTGTGCATCATACTGCCAATCGGCGATGATCATGCGATGATCCAGCATTTGCAGTAGGTGCTGCTCCGTTTCCACATCTTTGCAGGAGGCGGTATAACGATTCTGCGGGTCAAACTCCGGACGTTTGGCCACCAGCATGTCGCCCCACATGATGGCTCTTCTGTTTTGTACGTCAAGTTCCTGTACGATCTCATTTAAAAAGTCTGTCAGCAGGTGAGCGTTGCTTTGGTCGATCTTAAAGTTGTACGCTTCATCGCAGCCCAAATGGAAGTAGCTGCCCGCGCCGCACAGGTCCATGAGTTCTTGACGTATACGCGCCAAAAGCTGTCTTGTTCTTGGATTTGTGATATTCCAGGTCCAACCATCTTCATTAAACAAGGTCTGCAGGCGAGGATTTTGATCCAAAACCACATGTTTGCCGTGCATTACACGGCTGGCAGCGGCATGGCCCCAGTGATTGAACATAGGAATGATCTCGATACCCATGTCATTGGCCTCTTGGATCAAGGGACGGATCTGTTCTTTCGTAAAGGCATGGCTCCAGCTCAGTTCTTTTAGTACGTCATATTGCAGCATGCCCCAAAATTCCAGTACCACATGGGAGTACTTCAGCATGCCGCACAGACGCAGGAATTTATGCAGTTCCCACAGTTCAGTGTCCGGGAAGATACAGTAATGAGCCATCTGATTTTCGATCTGCGGACTGTCTATGATTTCACAGCAGTCAATCGCCAGTTGCTCCTGGCCTTCTTCCAAATCGATGGCTTTGATTCGGTCCAGCAGAGTTATGTAGCCTTTGATCAGGCCCTTTTCGGTACCTGCCGCAATGCAGATACCGGTTTCAGTAACATTAATGGTGTATAGCTCGCTTTTCGGTTGGATCACCTCCGCGGTGCCGATGGTGAACGTCAAACTTTTACTCGGTTTGATCGTAAGTTTGGAAGTTCGATATGTACTACCCTTCCATAGCTGCTTCAATACTTCCTTGTCCATGCAAGCAGGAGCTGTTGCTGATACTTCGCTGCCAAATATATATTGGCCGCTCTTGATGATTGTATTTTCAGGGGTGAATACCATAACATGGCCTCCTTTTATGCTTTAGGTGCAATACGGGACGGAGATACAATATCGCCAAAGAAATTCAAATAACGAATGGAACCAGACTTGCCACCGTAATACAGGCGCTCTTCCTCCAATTCTTCGATACGCTCCATCTCACCGGAAAGATACGCTTCGATCTCCACAATGGCACTATCGATACGAGCCAGCAGAGAACCATAGCGCATATCCATCACATCCCAGCCAAAGGCTTTATAGATCTTGAACCAGTTCTTCATATGCACTTTACGCAAAGCAATGAAGCGTTCACGCAGCTCCGGCAGTTCCACCCGTGCAAACTTTGCCAGTGCCTCACGATCATCGGCTTTGTATGCGGCGGTCAGCCGCAGACCCATCTGACTCTTAAGGGCCAGTACATGGGCGGCCTGATAGCTATATTCGAAATTGCCATCGAACTGTCCGTTTCGGCCCACGGCCGCCTTCAGATCCTCTGCCAGAGCGGCATAGTGGGCATCCAGTTCGTAGCCTTCAATGTTCTTATCGCATAGTCCGGTCAAAATATCCTGCCACATCAAGTACTTGGATGCATTGTTACTGGAGTGATCCTCGATTTCAGCGTTCTGAGGATTGCGATCCAGCAGCTCCAGCTTGGCAAAGTCGCTCACCTCACCGCCGGTACAGAAGCGGAAACGTTTTTCCAGCTTTTCGTAGTCGATTGTATCGGCGTAGCCATGCTCTGCATAAAGCTGACAGCCGATCAGGTTGGTGTTGATCAGGCACTCGGTACCATTGTCACCCCAGGTAGTCATAAAGACTTCCTTAATGCCACGGCGCTTGCACACATTCAGCGCAGCTTCGGTGGAGATCTTGGTCTTTTCCCAAGCCAGACTGTAACCGACCCAGGTCCAGCAGCCGCCGGCGAATACCACATTGTCCGACAGTTCTAAGTGCTGACGCATCAGGTCGTCATATACCTCTTCGCTGAGTTTATAGTAATCCCAGTAAATGCACTTCATACCCTCCGGCACCAGTTCACGGGTGCTCTGAGGCACGGTGGCACCTGGCTGGAAGTAACTCTTATTGCCAAAGGTGCGGAAGAACATATCATCCCACATCATGGGCTGTAGGCCCAGATCATTTAGAATCTCCATGACACGAGCCAGATGCTTGCGCATGATCTTGCCGCCCTCTTCGTAGCCAAACTCATCGATATAGCTGCCGCGCCCCAGATTAAAGGCCTCGTCCATGCCGATGTGGATCTTCTTAGTACGGAAGGGCCGGGACGCAGCCTCGATCAGGTCACGCACAAATACATAGGTCTCTTCCTTACCCACCAACAGACATTCTGCATAATCACGAATGTTATCAAAGCAGGACCAGCGCAGGGTGTCGGGCATGTGGGCCAGAGTCTGGATACAGGGAATCATTTCAATGCCCAACGCATACGCATAGTCATCCAGTTCCCGCATTTCCGCTTCCGTATAACGAGCGCGCATATAACCAAAATATGGCTGATTTTTTACTTCAAAAGAATCTTCGCAGTACAACATCAAAGTGTTCAGACCCATCAGTGCCAGCTGGCGGATCATGGATTTCAGCGTCTTCACATTAAAAGCAGCATTACCCTGGGACATGTCAAACATGGGGCCATTCATGGTGAACTGGGGCTTTTCTTCGATATCAAATTCGGTCAATCCCTCCTGCAACTGCTCCACAGCCAGGCCCAGTGCGCGGAAGAACTGACAGCGTTCGCTATATACGATGCTGCCCTGCTGGCCCTGCAGGCTCACCTTCAGGGTCGGCTCTGCCACCTGCTGCAGTACAAAAGTATAGCCGCCCTCTGCCAATTCAATGCCCAGCTGAGGCGCCAGTTCAACAATACCTGCCTGTAAGGCCTGCAGGTCGCCGGTAAATGTAATTTTCATCCTTCGTTACTTCCTTTCCGCAAATTATACGCTATGTTCGGCTTCCCACTTTTTCATCCAGTTACCCTTTAAATAGTACACAAGATAACACAGTGAAGTCAGGGTCCAAGTCAAAGGATAAGTGATCACGACAATGCTGAAATCATTCCAGATGCTGGTGGCGATCACAAGCCAAATAATACGGATCACGCACATGTTGGTAAGAGAGATGCACATGGGCACTACCGCATTGCCGCTGCCGCGGATCACACCGCCCAGCACATCGGTCAGGCAAAACAGAAAATAGGTATAGCAGCGGATCTGCAGTGACAGGATACCATAGTCGATAACCTCCTGCTCCTCCGCAAACATTTTGATAAGGGGTTCTGCCACCAAAGATGCTGCCCAGCCCACCACTATGGTGATTCCCATACCAAGCAAGATCGAGGTACGGGTTCCCTTTTTCACACGGTCCAGTCTGCGGGCACCCAGATTCTGCGCCGCAAAGGTGGTGGTGGCCAGGGAAATGGCATTCATGGGCATATACACAAAGGCATCCACACGGCTGGCCGCTGAATGTCCGGCCATCGCCGCCGATCCAAAGGCATTGATCTTGGACTGGATCACAATATTGGACAGCGAGATCACCATGGACTGTACACCGGCAGGCAAACCGATCTTAGCGATCTTGAAAAAGATTTCCTTATGAAAACGGATCTGCTTGAAATCCACCCGGTAGGGTCCGACTGCTTTTGACAGATTCCTCAGTACCAACACCGAAGAAAGCACCTGCGAACAGATCGTAGCCACAGAAACACCGGCCACACCCATTTTGAAAAATACCACGAAAATCACGTTCAAAATTACGTTGGTCACACCGGAAATCACCAGATAATACAACGGCCGCTTGGAATCGCCAATGGCTCTCATAATACCCGCTCCAATGTTATACACCGTCAGTGAAATCAGGCCTGCAAAATTGATCCGCAGATACAGCACCGCCTGATCCATAACATCCTCGGGCGTTCCCATCCACCTAAGCAGTGTGGGCGAAAGCAGCACACCCAACAATCCCAAGCCAAGGCCAAACACAATGGCCAGAGCCAGAGCGGTGTGTACGCTCTTATGCAAATTATCGTAATCCTTCGCACCGTAATACTGGGAGATCACCACACCGGAACCAGTACCCATGCCGATGAAAAATCCCACCAACAGGCCCGTTACCGAACCGGTGGATCCCACCGCCGCCAGTGCCGTACTGCCCACGAACCGGCCCACCACCATGGTGTCCGCCGTGTTATACAGCTGCTGAAACAGATTGCTGCACATAAGCGGAAAGGCAAACAGCACGAGCTGTTTCCAAATGATGCCCTCCGTCAAATCCATGTTTTTCGCTTTCGCACTCATTTTGAACCCTCTCTCCAATTTTTTTGATTCTTCTTCCTAAAAAAATGCGCACGCCGCAAATGCATGCAGCGTGCTGAGTCATTTTCAATATCCGATTAAGCTTCCTGAGCCAGAGCAGCTTCCAAAGCCTGAGCCAACTGGTCGGGACAGGAAGTGTTCTTGGGTCCGCAGGTATTGCCCTTTACGCGAGCAATCACTTCTTTGGCATCCATGCCTTCGATCAACTTGCAGATACCCTTCAGGTTACCATTGCAGCCGCCAACGAAAGAGCAGTTATAAACCTTACCGTCCTTCAGATCAAAGCTGATCTGACGAGAACAAACGCCTTTAGTCTGATATGTATACATTCTTGTATCCTCCTTATTTTAGAGCCGCCGCAGGCGGCAACATCATCTTGTATATGCTCTTGCAGATCATCCTGCAAGACTTAGATTAAGGTTTAGTATAACATAAGTTTTCAAAAAAGGGAAGACCTCATTTATTCAAACCATACTCCATCCAACTGATCACATTTTGACCTCTTGGGCAATCCCGCCAAGCTTTCACGCCCTTTTGATACTCTTCTTCATACTGATCTTTATCAAAGTCCTCCGGCATAATGATGCTGATCTCCTTAAACCCTTCCTCGCAGCAGGGTGGTTCAAAAGTCTTAGCCAGCATTTCGATGATTTCTCTACTGACTTTGCGCTTTCTATGACTATCACGCTCAATGCACTCTTCCAGACTCGCCCATATAATGACACAGCGCTTCGGTATACTCTCCGGCACAAAGGACACGATCTCCCCCCGGTGCATCCGCATCATACCGGTGGCATCATAGATCACGTCGCTTCCCTCATTCAAATACTCCGCCGCCCGCTTCTTCATTAGATCAAACACATCCGCCGGATTGCCCTGAATCGACTCATCTCCATATAATTCCTTGCGAATCCCATCGGAAGATAGGACCTTCGTTTCCGGATGGTCCAGTACATATTGTCTAGCATAGGTCGATTTGCCTGCACCGGGCAGGCCGCACAGTACGATCAGCTCTGGTAGTTTTGTCATTTCAACATTTTTCCTTTAAACTTTGTTACCTTTCACTTTACCATATCTATCCTGTATGTTCAACAGAATTCGACAAAAAACAGGTTATACTTTGCAATATAACCTTTCCTTTGCAATTTGACTTTTGTTCCCAGATTGTCTATAATATATGAAGCCTTGTGCAATTGTTATATCAAGGCAAGTTGTAACGTCATTTTTGCGCCCGCGGCGCAATTTGCATATATTTCATTTGGAGGTACACTATGTCAGATTTGATCAACCGCCAACTGCAGCAGGAGCTTTCCCTGCAGGAGTGGCAGGTTACTAACGTGATCCAGCTGATCGATGAGGGTAACACCATCCCCTTCATCGCTCGTTATCGTAAAGAACAACACGGCACCCTCAGCGACGAAGTTCTGCGTAATTTCAGCGAGCGCCTTACCTATCTGCGTAATTTGGAGGCCAAAAAGGAGCAGGTCATCGGTTCTATTACCGAGCAGGAAAAGATGACCCCCGAACTGCTGGTCCAGATTCAAAACGCGAAAACCATGGTGGAGGTGGAGGATCTGTATCGCCCCTTCCGCCCCAAACGCCGTACCCGCGCCATCATTGCAAAGGAGCGCGGCTTAGAGCCTTTGGCTACCCTGATCTTCGAGCAGACTCAAACCGGCGAGCTGGCTGACCTGGCCGCTCCCTACGTGGATGAGGCTAAGGAAGTGCCCGACACCGCTGCTGCCCTGGCCGGCGCTTCCGACATCATCGCCGAGCTCATCGCCGACGATGCCGACTATCGCCGCCGCATCCGTCAGCTGACCCAGCAGAAGGGCCGCCTGGCATCCAAGGCCAAAAACCCCGAGGAAACCAGCGTATACGAAATGTACTACGAGTACTCCGAGGCCATTGTAAAAGTAGCCGGCCATCAGGTGCTGGCCCTGAACCGCGGCGAAGCCGAAAAAATGCTGGCGGTTACCATGGAAGCTCCCGTGGATGAGATCTTAAAATATCTGGAAAATAAAATCGTACTTTCGGACCTACGCCGTGAGTTTTTACAGGCTACTATTCAGGATGCCTATAAGCGTCTGATCGCTTCTTCCATCGAAAACGAGATCCGCGCCGAAATGACCGAAAAGGCTGAGGATGGCGCGATCCATGTATTTGGCAAGAACCTGTCACAGCTGTTGATGCAGCCCCCCATTATTGGCAAGCGTGTGTTGGGCTTTGACCCGGCTTTCCGTACCGGCTGCAAACTGGCGGCTCTGGACGAGACCGGTAAGGTGCTGGAGACCGGTGTGATCTATCCCACTTCCGGTCCCGGACGTATTCCGGAAGCCCGCATGAAATTGATGGCTCTTTTGAAAAATCATCGCATCGATATTATTGCCATCGGCAATGGTACTGCCTCCCGCGAGTCGGAGCAGTTCGTAGCCGAAGTTTTGGCATCCTATAATCCCACCGCCCCTGTTAAGGCCAGCTATGTGATCGTAAACGAAGCCGGCGCCAGCGTATACTCCGCTTCCAAGCTGGGTACCGAGGAATTCCCGGACTTCGACGTAGCCTTGAGAAGTGCCGCTTCCATCGGCCGCCGCCTGCAGGATCCTCTGGCCGAGCTGGTTAAGATCGACCCGAAATCCATCGGCGTTGGCCAGTATCAGCACGACATGGATCAGAAGAAGCTGAATGCTTCCCTGACCGGCGTGGTAGAAGACTGTGTAAATAAAGTAGGTGTGGATGTGAACACCGCATCTCCTTCCCTGCTTTCCTATATTTCCGGTATCAGCAAGGTGATCGCCAAGAACATCGTGGCTTACCGTGAAGAAAACGGCAGCTTCAAGAGCCGCCGCGAACTTCTGAAGGTAGCTAAGCTTGGTCCCAAGGCCTTTGAACAGTGCGCCGGTTTCCTGCGCATTCGCGATGGCAAGGAACCCTTGGATAACACCGCTGTTCATCCGGAGTCTTACGAGGCCGCAAAAGCCCTGCTGACTCTGATGGGTTATGATCTGGAAGAGCTTTCCGCCAGTGGCGCACTGCGCGCAGGTATGCCTCGTTTGTTGGTTCAGATCAAAGGTATGGATCAGCAGAAGCTGGCCGACGAGCTGGGCATTGGTGTACCCACCCTGCTGGATATTGCCGCCGAGCTGGCTAAACCCGGCCGTGACCCCCGAAGCGAAATGCCCGCTCCGATCTTGCGTACCGATGTAATGTCCATGGAGGATCTGAAGGTAGGCATGATCTTGAAGGGTACCGTACGTAATGTAATCGACTTCGGCGCTTTCGTGGATATCGGTGTACATCAGGACGGCTTGGTGCATATTTCCCAGTTGAGCCATAAGTTCATTAAGCATCCGCTGGATGCTGTAAAGGTAGGCGATATCGTGGAAGTTAAGGTAATCAGCCTTGACATTGCGAAAAAACGTATCGGCCTGACCATGAAACTGTAATGGAGTTTGACTATGTTGGAACGTGTGGATAAACTCATTGTTTCTCAGGGGCAGTATTCTCGCAGCGAAGTGAAGGCTTTAGTCTCCCGCCGCCGCGTGCTGGTGGATGGAGTGGCCATCCGCTCCTCCAGTGAAAAGGTGGATCCCGATACTGCACGCATCGTGGTGAACGGTGCGGAGCTGGTGTTCAAGAGAAACGTGTATCTGATGCTGCACAAGCCCCAGGGCTATGTGTCTGCCACCGAGGATAAGTCCCAGGCTACGGTACTGGAACTGGTACCGGAAGAATATCGCGGCCGCGAGCTGTTCCCCGCAGGCCGATTGGATAAGGACACCACAGGCCTTATGATCATCACCGATGATGGTGCCATGGCTCATAGAATCTTATCGCCGAAAAAGCATGTGCAGAAGGTGTATCTGGTGGAAATCGACGTGCCCATGAGCCCCGAGATGGTTAGCGGCTTTGCCGCTGGTGTGGAACTGAACGACGGCGTTTGCCAGGAAGCAAAGCTGGAGATCACCGGTGCCCATACAGGTATTGTGACTCTGCGAGAGGGCCGCTATCATCAGATCAAGCGAATGTTTGGCTGCTTTGACGGCAAGGTGACGCGGCTGCACCGACTGGCGATGGGAAATTTGTTCCTGCCGGAGGATCTGCCTTTGGGCGAGTGCCGGGAACTGAATGAAGAGGAACTAAAGCTATTACAGCAGATTCAATAAACAGGAGGACGACTCATGATTTATCAGTTGAAAGATTGCCGCACCGGCGGCGACGCGGTGTATAATACCACCGTTGAAATTACCGAAAAGGACAATATTTTGACCTTCCGTTTTGTGGCGGAGCATTCTGCTTATTACTGCCCACACAGCGGTTACAATCAGATCCACTCCGAGGGTGATGCCTGTGAGATTTTGATCGGTGCGGACCCGAATCGCCAGCATTATTACGAGATCGAGATCAGCCCCAAAAATGATCTGATGGTGGCTTTGATGGATTACAACGGCGAAGACGAAAAGGACGAGCCGATCCTGAACATCAACTTCGTGGAAGACTGTTTCGTGACCAGCAATGTGACCCTGACCGAAGGCGGCTATATTGCCGAGGTTTCCTTTAATAAGGATGCCGTGCGCAAGGGTCTGGGCGACATTTGCTACGACGGTGAGATCTACTTCAACGCTTACCGCCTGGAGACTGATGGCGGTGAGATGGACAAGCACCTGTTTGCCATGAATCCCACCATGCGCCATAAGTTCCACACGCCGGAATATTATGTATATTTGAAGGATTATGTGAAGTAAATCTGCGGTTTTATCACCGCGACTGCATGTGTTGGTCTGTTTTCGAATGTATGCATGCAGTTTTTAGTAAGTTGACTGCATGTATGCCCTTTGATCATTCAAAATTCATGCACTAGATGATGAGAAATTACCAAAAAATAGAAATTGAGCGCAAAATAAGAGGATGCAAACGCCTTAAAACAGCGTTTTGCATCCTCTTTTCCATGCCCGACTGCATGCGCAGCACCGAAACAAGAAGATATTCATCCTCCAGTTCTCATCATAGAGGGGATGAATTTTCCATATATACAGGGCTGACATGCACCCAAAATTGCAAAAACTGCATGCACTAATTCAAAAATAAAACTTTACATGCAGTCACGATCTATTATATCTTTAACGGAAATAATCTTGTTCCATAGATAGCAACATTTTAGCTTATCTTTAACAAATTACCGGTTTCCATGCAAAAGGTAGCAGATCTCTTGCTTTCACTTTAATCAAGTTTCCGTTTTCATCATTTACTATCACTTTGATGTCCGGACAATATTCATACAGCATCTGCCTGCAATTGCCACAAGGCGGGCTCACGCAGTTCAAATGTTTTTCATGCACCGCAACAATTGTATCAAAGTCTCGTTCTCCATTTGAAATCGCGATACCAATAGTGATGTACTCTGCGCAGGAACCATGAATGCCATCACAGTTTACACCCTTGTATATATTTCCATTCTTACACAAAACAGCGCAGCCAACGGTGTGATTGTATATACCATCATCAAAGTTTTCTTCCAAGACTTTTAAACCAATTTTAATCAGTTCATGATCTTTTTCAGTAACAGGGTATCTTTCCATTATGAAACCTCACTTACCTTTCTTCAAACCATTTCAGCATATCAACATAGTTGCCTCTGAAAAGATAACTCGTCCCTCTTTTATTTTCACCTACGATTTCAAGCCCTAGTTTTCTAAGGATACCCATGGACTTTGAATTTCTCTTGTTTGCATAGGCTTCCACCAACTTAATTCCAGCTTCCATATTTTCAATAATAAAACCGTACAGATTTCTGAAAATATGATACTTCCCTTGATATGCTTGATCGATCTGTATTTCCTCCATCATGAAAATAGCTTCATTCACTGAATACTGAAAATATCCAATGATCTTCTCTGTTTCCTTATGAATGATCATGATGATTTGACGCTTTTCGCTCTGTAGTTCTTCACGCATTGCCTGTGACCAGAACTGAAAATCCTCTTCCCAGCTATTTCCAGTGGGTGCAATTTGACTCATATTTTCACACAAAACTGTAAACAGCCCACGCGCATATTTCTCAAATTCATTCTTATTTAGATAGCAAAATTTAAACATAGTTACCCTTACTCCAATATCAACTTCTCCAGCTCTGCTGCTGTTGTTGCCAGATACTTTGCTCCCGCAGTTCGTAGTTCCTTCTCATCGCGAAAGCCCCACAGCACTCCGCAGCTCTCTAGTCCAGCATTGTTTGCCGTGATCATATCCACATTACTATCACCCACGTACAAAACCTCAGCCTCCGTCAGACCCAACAGCTGCAAAGCCTCTCGGGTCGATGCCGGATCCGGCTTGTTGGGCACGCCCGGCCTCGAACCAAGTGCTACAGTAAACACTTGTCCAAAATATTTCGGAACCAACTGCTTTACAGGTCCATCCGCCTTGTTAGACACCACCGCCATCTTCACTCCGGCCGTCTTCAGACGTGCCAGCATCTCTTCAATTCCCTCATAAGGGGCTGTCTGATCCTCGGAATGTACGCTATAAAAATCCATGAATTCCGCCAATGCCTTTTCAAACAATGGCTCCGGTACCTTGGCAAAGGCCTCTTTCTCCACCTGCGGCTCGGTATGCGCATTCGTGCCCGCCAGAAGGCGATGCACCAAATTGGGAATTCCGTTTCCCACCATCAGTTTATACGCTTCCACCGGATACTCCTCTCGACCCAGCACTTTCAGCACATGATTGCCCGCCGTCGCCAGATCATCCAGCGTGTTCAGCAGGGTACCGTCCAGATCAAAAATAACTCCCTTTTTCATTGGTTCTACCTCGTTTTTCATAAGCAATCCATTGTATTTACCATACCAGATTTTCACGCAATAAGCAACATAAAAAGAGGCTGCCCTATCGACAACCTCCAACCTGCGACCTACAGCCGCTTCATCCAATATCCAAACTCCCCAAAGCCCGGTCCATCACCGTGGGGCGTATAAAAAAGCGTATACCCCTCCTCCGCCAACTCTTCCTTATGAGTCGGTCGAAAACGGCAGGGGATCCCTAAGTAATTTTCCTTTCCCTGCTGCGCCAAAATCAAATGACGATATCGCTGAAATGCACGCCGACCCGCATCGCCGCACACCAGATCCACCTGACTTAGATCACGCATCACAAAGATCGCCGTGGGCGCAAAAGCCGTTGGTTCTCGTTCTACCATCGCATCTTGCAAGACTACCACAGCTTCAATTTTCTCAGATTCCGGCAAGACTTCTTTTTTCTCCGTCATTTCCGGTGTCGTTTCTTCCTTGACGTACACAGTTTCAGACTCATTTTCTGTGTACGCCATCTCTACAGTTGGCTCCTCCATGGCTTCCACCACCGGTTCCACAGCAGGCTCTACTACAGCTTCCACCGCAGGCTCAGGTTCCGCAGTCGGCGCTGCTTCCTCCACAACTTCTGCTGTCGGACTTTCTTCATACCGCCATGGAATCAGCATCGGTTCAAAGCGAAAACCAACCAAGCGGCTGTCGCCTGCGCCTCTGGCTACCACAGCCTTAAACTCTGTCACCGGAATCTGCCCCAGCTCCTCCGGAAAACTACCACGAAACATTGGCCCGGCTTGTCCCCTCGGATTCACCCCAAACTGCCCCAAGGGATACTCTTGATAGCGGCCACCCTGCTCGCATAGCAAGGCCATCTCATATGACTGACCGGCTAGCAGGCCCACCAGACTGCAGCGCACCTTGCAGTCCACCCTGCCCGGCTGATCCTGCAGTTCCACCCGTACCTGCCCGCAGGGAGCACTACTCTCTTCTTTTCTCAGCTCTATAAATAAACGCATATAACTCATAAGCTTCCTCCTAAGATGATGATAGTACACCTTATGAGGAAGCTTACTCATTTATTCCTTGATTGATTTTAAAATGTGGAACCCGGCCTCGCGGTCGATGATCTCGCAATTACCGAATAAACGCTCCAGTTCTTTAATGGCGCTGGGGCCACCCTGGTTCTTACGAATTACCACATACAGGGCACCACCTGCTGACAGGTGATCAAAAGCCTGCTGGAAGATTCCGTACACCACAGCCTTGCCTGCACGGATGGGAGGATTGGTTACCACCATCTGGAAGGCATTGGCCGGATCCTGCAAAAGTGCCGGTAAGTTATCCACAGATTCCACAGTGAAATCCGCCACCTTCGCTTTTTGTGCGTTACGACGCGCCAGATCCATGGCACGCTCGTTCACGTCCACCATGTGAACATGAGCCATGGGGAAAGCGGTTCCCAGCACTGCGCCTATGGGACCATAGCCACATCCGATATCCAACAAGCGGTTTGGAGCCTCCGGCTCATCCTTCAAAATGGCATTCAGTAAAATATCGGTACCATGGTCCACACGGCTAATCGAAAATACTCCGTTATCGGTGATGAAGCTGTAGCGCTGATCATAGCCGTTAATATTGATCACATAGTCAATGCTCCGTTCGTTGGAAGCGCTGACAGGATCTTTTGAATAATAATGTTGTGCCATGTTATGTATTTTCTCCCTTTTATTCTCCGTGACCGTGCAGTTCGGCCAGTTCCGCATGGAACTGAGGCAGTGCTGCCTGACCCGCTTCGGTTACCGGTTTGATCCACTTGCCGCTGCGCATGTACTTAGTTTCGAAAATCAGACGCAGGATCTCGTCGGTGTATACAAAGGAGAATACCGCCAGGAAGGGCAGATGCAGGATCATACCCGCAGTCCAAGTGGCAGGCACGCTGATGATGAACAGACAGCCGATCTCCACCACGGTGCCGAACACGGCCTCACCGCCGGCGCGGAAACCGCAGTTCATGATATAGTTACAGGTTCGAATGGTACCCGCAGCCAGATAGATCATGATCATGTACTTACCATATTCCAAAGCCTGCGGACCCAGTCCAAACAGACCCAGCAGAGGCTGATTGACAAACAAACCAATCAAAACGATGGTAAAGGTGATGGCCGGACAAAGGATCGCAAAGCCCTTGGCGTAGTTATAGGCCTTCATATGACGACCGGCACCTACTTCTTTGCCCACCACCACCGAGCTGGCATCCGCCAAACCTCCGAAGAAGGCAAATACGAAACCTTCCAGCACGCGGAAGGCTGCCATGGCGGCAATGGCCGACTCATCCTGACGACCGATTACGATGTTGATCAGCATCTGACCCACACCGTAGAACATTTCGTTACAAATAATCGGAAAACACTTACGCAAATAGTTGCCCAAGAAGCCATCTTCCCAGTGGAACATGTCGCGAACCCGCAGCGTCACCTTACTCTTACCCTTTACCAAGAAGATGATCAGCAGCAGCAGATTTACCACAGCGGAAGCCAGTGTACCCACTGCCGCACCGGCGGGACCCATCTTGGGCAGACCGAAGCGACCGTAGATCAACAGCCAGTTCAGCACAAAGTTGACCACCAGCGATACAATAGAGCAGATCAGAGGTGCTTTTACCCGTTCCGTGGAGCGCATCAAAAAGCTGATGAGCACGCCCATAACCTGCAGCGGATAGGCAAAACCTACAATGCGAATGTAGGGAATGCCCACTTCGATAATATTCTGCTTATCGGTATAAACCCCCAGCAGGAACTCAGGTTTCAGTACTGCTACCGCCGCGAAGGCCACCGAAACCAGCAGCATGAATACCATGGACACGCCAAAGGTGCGATTGATACCCTTTTCATTACTGGCACCCCAATACTGGGCGAAGAACAGCAGAGAACCACCGGCGAATCCAAAGTAGCTGGAGAAGAATAGCGAAGAGATCTGTGAACAGATTCCCACCGCCGCTACTGCCAGTTCGCCTTCGCTTCCGATCATGATGGTATCCACCATACCAGCCGTAGTACCCAGCAGATTCTGGAAAGCAATGGGCAGTGCAATGGCAATCACCGCTTTAAAAAATACTTTCCAATCGATTCCTTGTTTTTTTACATTTGTCATACTAATCTTATAAGTCTCCCAATGCATCTGCCAGCTTCGCAAAGTCCGCCAAACTCAGGGCCTCACCGCGGATCTTTTCGGAAATGCCGGCCTTCGCCAAAGCTGCCAGGATCTGATCCTTGGAAACCGTAAGCTCCGGGCTGCCGCTCACACTGTTCACCAGTGTTTTACGGCGCTGGCCAAAGGCCGCCCGGATCAGCTTGAACATCAGCTTTTCATCTTTGGTTTCCACCGGCAGCTCACGGCGACGCTTCAAATGGATCACCGCAGAACCCACGCCGGGACGGGGAATAAAGCAATTTTGAGGCACATAGGCCGCAATGGTAGGTTCAGCATAATACTGCACCGCCAGAGACAATGCGCCGTAATCTTTGGTGCCGGGCTTAGCCTGCATACGCTTAGCCACTTCCTCCTGCACCATAACGGTGATGCTATCCAGCGGTACACCGCTTTCAAACAATCCCATAATGATCGGCGTGGTAATATAGTAGGGCAGATTAGCCACCACTTTCACCGGGCGGTCAATGGCCTTCTCTTCAAAAAAGCTCGGCAGATCCAACTCCATAAAGTCGGAGTTCACGATCTCGATGTTATCGTATGCCGCCAGATTTTCCTCCAGCAGAGGGAT
>JAZQUJ010000107.1:0-35617 GCA_045631245.1 Bianqueaceae bacterium | reverse complement strand
GCCTTAGGTATGTCCTTTGGTATCATGTACACACCGGAGTGCTATTTATCCCAGAAAGATCTGGCTGCTATGGCCGCTGAGTGCGGACGCTATGGCGGCATGGTGAGCTGCCATGTGCGCGGCGAAGGCGATAGTCTGCTTTCTTCGGTGGACGAGATTTTGGAAATCTGTCGTGCGGCTGAAGTGCCGCTGAATATCAGTCACTTTAAGGCAGTGGGCCTGCAGAACTGGGGCCATGCGCTGGGTCATGCCATTGAAAAAATCGAGGCGGCGCAGGCTGACGGCCAAAAAGTAACGGTGGATGTGTATCCGTACACCGGTGGTGCTACCACAGTGATGACCTTGATTCCGCCCTGTGTAACCGAGGGTAAGCCCCTTTCATATTTGGGTACGCCTGAGGGTGCGGCGCACCTGCGCTCTGAAATTTATAAGAAGCAGCCCGGCTGGGATAACATGGTGGAAAGTATTGGCTGGGATCGTATTATTATTGGAAGTGTGACTTTGGAGAAAAACGCCTTCTGTTCCGGTAAGAGTGTAGCTCAGATCGCCGATGAGCTGGGAATGGATCCCTGTGAGTGGATCGGTCAGCTGATCGCGGAAGAGGACGGCAAGGTGGGCGGTATTCTGATGAGTATGAGCCCGGAAGATGTGGACCGAGTTATGCTATTGCCCTATGCAGCGGTGATCTCCGATAGCCTGTATGGGGGCGGCGATAATCCGCATCCGCGTCTATATGGTTCCTTCCCTAAGATCATTCGTGAATATGTACTGGAGCGTGGTCTGATGACCATGGAACAGGCGATCCGCAAGATGACAGCTATGCCTGCGGAGCGGGTTGGTCTGCTGGATCGCGGCTATTTAAAGGAAGGCTATGCAGCGGATATCAATATTTTTGATCCTGCTGCTGTGCGTGACATGGCGACCTTTACCAAGTCGAAACAGTTGGCGGAAGGAATTGCCTATACCCTGATCGGCGGTGAAGTGGCTGCGACTGCGAGTCGCAAGACTAGCGGAGCTTATGGTCGGTTGCTGAAGAGAAAATGATAGGAGAAAGGCTCTTTTTCGGCTTTGAATGAGGTCGTAAAAGAGCTTTATCATTATAGAAAGGAAAGAAATGGATCCAAAGGAATTACTGTCAATTCTACACATAGCCGAAAGGCTCAAGTGCAACACCCGGCATTCGGACACCAGTTCCGGCCGCCGCGAAAGCGTAGCTGAACATAGTTGGCGACTGGCGCTTATGGCGATGCTGCTGGAGGATGAATACCCGCAATTGGACATGAACAAGGTGATCAAAATGTGTTTGATCCACGACCTTGGCGAGGCTTTCACCGGGGACATTGCTACCTTTAATAAAACTTCCGCTGACGCGGAAAAGGAAGACGCAGCCTTTGAAAAATGGGTTGAGGGCTTTCCGGATTTGCAGAAGGAACTGTTCTTCGCATTGCTTTCTGAGATGAACGCCATGGAAACGAAAGAAGCGAAGCTGTACAAGGCTTTGGACAAAATGGAAGCGGTGATCCAGCATAACGAGGCGGATATTGCCTCTTGGCTGCCGTTAGAATACGACTTGCAGCTGACCTATGGTACTGAGGAGATGCAATTTTCGCAGTACACCCGTGAAATGAAAGCTTGCATTGATGAATGGACAAAAAGAAAAATCGAGGAAGAGGGAAATTAAGATGTTGCCGAAGCTTTTGATATTTGACTTAGATGGAACGCTGCTGCGCAGCGATAAAACCATTTCACCCCGAACCCACGAGGCGATCCGTAAATGCCGTGAACAGGGAACGCTGGTTGCAATTTCTACGGTTCGTGGCGAGAAGAATATTGTGCCTTTTGTGGAAAACTTGAAGCCGGATCTGGTGATCGCTTGCAGTGGTGCTTTGGTTAAGAATGAGGATGAGTATATTTACGTGGTTGAATTCACAGAGGAGGAGACCCGAGAACTGATCAAAGGTGCCAGAGAAATTTGCGGTCCTTCTGTGGAGATCACGGTGGATACCAGAGATACCTATTATTGGAACTATTCCGTGGATCCTAATATTACGGATCCTACTTGGGGCGATACCACTTACACCGATTATAATGATTTCAATGGAAAAGGAATCAAGCTCTGCATTGAGATCCATGATCCGGAGAATCGCGTAAAAATGCAGGAGCGGTTCCCAGATTGTGAGATCACTAAGTTTGTCGGAAACGACTGGCATCTGGTTTTGAAAAAAGGAAAGGGTAAAGAGGATGCCATAGGGCAAGTATGCCGCCATTTTGGATTTGAACTTGTGGAAGTGACTGCCTTTGGCGATGATCTGGTGGATATCGGCATGATCAAACTTTGCGGTACCGGTGTGGCCATGGGCAATGCCCTGCCGGAAGTGAAAGAGGTTGCTGACATCGTGATTGGAACCAATAATGAAGATGGAATCGCGGAGTACCTGGAGGGGCTGCTGGGCTGATCATATGAAAGTCGTTCACTATTATAACGAAGCGTTTATGCCGCTTCATTCGATTACCGAAGAACTTTCGGCGGAACTTGCAGAGCGGCTCAGTCTTCAAAGCGGCAAGGCCTTTGGACGATTTCGAAATCTGGAGTGGTATGTGAATGCACGCAGAGAAACCGAAGAATGGCTGCTGGAAAGTTTTACCGCCAAAGGCGGAAATCCACAGACACGATATCCAAGATACTTTGTCCTGGGTGAGAGTGCGGAATTGGAAAAGAATTTTGGAGCTAATGCCGGCCGAATCGTTTTGGAGTGGGAAAACCTGGATCCGCAGGATATTTCCATTACCTTGGACGACAGTATGAAGATCCATGTGAGTGGATCGGAAAGAAGGGTATATACAAAGAATGAGCTGAATGACTACGCTATAAGTAATTATGGAAGTCTGGAGGCTTTGGTAAAACACAAACAGGAAGCGGGAGAGTTTGTGGAAGTGCAAGTGTGGAATTTGCAGAAATGATGAAGGGATTGTCTCGTTAAAGTTGATGCGACAATCAATTTGCATGACATTGAAAAAGGAGTCCTATCTAAAACGATGGATTTGATTTAATGAGTGCATGCGAAATCCGATAGATTACCTAGAACATGCACTTTTTATAATTTCGAGTGCACGTCTGCATCCTTGAGATTAAAAATTCATTCTCTTCATGATGAGAACAAGAGGATGTAGATTCCTTGTTTGATTGCTACACATGCACTCAGACAGTAAAAAGAGGACGCAAAATGCCGATTTAAGGCATTTGCATCCTCTTATTTTTTGCTTTATTTCTAATTTTTGGTAATTTCTCATCACCTAGTGCATGTTTTTTTCACCGGACGCTTTTTCACATCCTCACGATGTGGGAAAAAGTGCATGTCATTTTTGAAAACTGAATGATTTCATGCACTTCAGTTTTACTCTGCCAGTAAATCCTTCATGCTATACATTCCGGCATCTTTCTCTACCAAGAATGCAGCTGCATTCAGTGCACCGTTACCGAATACTTCGCGGCTCAGGGCGTTGTGCTTGATCTCAAACAGCTCATCGTGACCGGCGAAGAGTACGGTGTGCTCTCCTACAATGGTGCCGCCGCGGATGGCGGTCATGCCGATCTCATGGGGATCGCGGGCCTGACGCTTGTCGCAGCGATCGGTGCTCATATAGTAGTCAGAGCCAAGGGTTTCGATCAGCCCGCGGCCGATGGAAAGGGCGGTGCCGCTGGGAGCGTCGATCTTACGGTTGTGGTGACGTTCATTGATTTCGATATCGAAACCGGCGGGAGCCAAAATGGAAGCAGCCTTTTGGCAAAGTTCGATCAACAGGTTGATACCCAAGGACATGTTGGCGGAGAAGAAAACCGGAATGATGCCGGCGGTCTCGCGCACTTTGGCTTCGGTCTCGCTGTCCAGACCGGTGGTGCAAAGCACCAGAGGCTTTTGCGCTTGAGCGCAGGTTTTCAAAAGGGACGGAACTACGGAAGCGGTACTGAAGTCGATGATGACGTCATACTCTTCGGTTACATCGGCAAGAGCCGCGTATACGGGATAACCTAGATCGTCGGCGGAGCGAGTGTCAACTCCGGCCACAATGGTGAAACGAGGATCCTCGGCGGTAAGGGCGGTGATGATACGGCCCATGCGACCGCTGCAGCCGTGCATAACAAGTTTGATCATGTTAAAAAACATCCTTTCTATATATAGCGGTGGTTTTGGAAAGCAAAACCCAGATATAGCAAAACGCTGAAAAATTGTAATCATTTTACCACAAAGAGAAGCTGGAGTCAATTTTTTGCAGGAAAATAGCGGTCTGCGGGGCTTTGAAAAGTTGTAAAAAAATCGCAAAAAAATTGAGGAAATGCGAAAAAAGCCTTGTAAAGGGGGCATTGGTGTGGTAAAATGGTGACCAAGTGGTACAAAATGGAGCGATTTGGAGTGAAAAGGAGTGGAGGTGAGACGCATGTTCTTTGGTGAATACCGCCATAGCGTGGACGATAAGGGCCGTATTATTATGCCCTCTAAGTATCGTGAACAGCTGGGCAGTACTTTTTACATTACCATTGACCTGTGGGGCCAAGAAGAAGAAAAGTGTCTCTGCGTCTATGCCGAAGAAGATTTTCGCGCCCTGTGTGACAAGCTGCGTCAGATGGCGGCCAGCGACTTCGAAACTCGTAAACTCTATCGTAAGTTCTATTCCCGCGTGCAGGATACGTCTGTAGATAAACAGGGACGTGTCATGATCACTGCGGAACTTCGGGAACATGCCGGCCTTGATAAAGACATTGTGCTGGCAGGCCAGGACGACCACATTGAAATCTGGAACCGCGATAAGTGGGAAGCCTATAATGAAGATGTTGAATTCTTTAAGTCAAGCAAGCTGGCTGAAGGTTTAAGAGCTAGCGGGATCTAATTAAATCGAGGGTGAGAACGTGGAATTTAAGCATGTATCTGTCTTAAAGAATGAGTGTATAGAAGGGCTTCAGATTAAATCCTCCGGTACGTATGTTGACGGGACATTCGGCGGAGGTGGTCATGCCATGGAAGTCATAAGCCGATTAAACGGGAACGGCCGATTCGTTGGTATTGATCAGGATCAAGATGCTGTAGAAAATGGCCGTGCCAAGCTGGAACCATACAAAGAAAAAGCGCAGCTGGTACGGGATAATTTTTCCAACATCATTTCCATCATGAAAGACTTGCATATTGTAGCTGTTGATGGTATACTACTAGATATTGGGGTATCATCCTATCAGCTAGATACAGGAGAGCGCGGCTTCTCTTATATGCATGATGCTGAGCTGGACATGAGAATGGACCAGAGAAACCCCATGACAGCCAAGCGAATGATAGCTGAATATTCCGAGAAAGAACTGGCGAATATCATCAAAGATTATGGTGAAGAGCGCTGGGCTACTCGGATTGCGCAGTTTATTGTGGCAGAAAGAAAAATAAAACCGATCGAAACCACCGGTGAACTGGTGGAAGTGATCAAGAAGGCGGTGCCGAAGGGCGCGCGGAAGGATGGTCCTCATCCGGCAAAGCGTACATTTCAGGCACTGCGTATTGCTGTCAATAATGAGCTTGGTATTTTGGAACAGGCGATCGAAGATATGGCAGGACTACTCGCCCCGGGCGGACGTCTTTGCATTATTACATTCCATTCGCTGGAAGATCGCATTGTTAAGCAAACATTTCATCGATTGGAACATCCTTGCACCTGCCCTCCGGAATTTCCGGTGTGTGTATGCGGCAAGAAACCGAGTATCCGGGTGATTACCCGAAAACCCATTTTGCCTTCGGACGAAGAATTGGAATTCAATCCAAGAGCGCGCAGCGCAAAACTTCGTATATTAGAGAAATTGTAAACGGCTGTTGCAAGAGTGGAGGAGACTTTTATAGCATCCAGCGTTTGCAAGAAGAGGTCGAAGGCCATGGGATATGATACCATGGAGGAATTATCAAATGCCAAAACAGATGCAGCAAAATGATCGTTTTTCTGCAAAAGATTTTTTCGAAAATTATGAAGATAGCACCGACGATCGTTTTCAACCCTCTACCCAGGGAAGTCTGGCGTTAGAGGTGGATTACCAGGAAGACGTGTCTGACAGACCGGCACCTAAAAAGAGAGAACAAAAGAAGCCGGTTCGTAAATCTAAGGGACAGGTTCGAAAGGTAGAAAACATGGTACGGATCAAAAGTAAATTTAGCTTTTTCCTGTGTGCAGGCCTGGTAATGGCAGGCTGTCTGGCAGTTGTGCTGATGTATGTACAGGTATTCAGCCAAAAGTCGCAAATCGCAGATCTAAAAGCGCAGTTACGTGAGGCGCAGGAGATGAATGCGGTGGCAAGGGAAGTTGTAGCTGAGCAGATGAACATGACAGAGCTATATACTTACGCTACAGGCACATTGGGCATGGTGGAAGCTGATAATGGTACAACGATTCTGGTAGAAATACCGAATAATAGTTATACGATCAGTAATCTGCCTATCAGAGAAGTCAATGGGAGTAAAGTATCCTTCCATTGGTTCGGTTAATATGAAAATATGCGGCTGACAGGGCGCTTATGGCGCTTTGTCAGCCATATCCATATATAGGAATCATTACTAAATACAGGCTTTAGTGGAAAAGTTTGAAAATGGAATATAGTTGGAAAGGGAGGAATACTATGGCATCCAGAAAGAAACAGTCCGGTGTGATCACAAAAAGTATTTTGCGAACGATTTTACTTTTGGTCGCAATGATCGCACTTTTGATATTTGTTTTGGTACGTGTAATCTATATTAAAGCCGTGCATGGTGAGGAATATCAAACTTTGGCAGAAAAACAGCAGGTGGAATCGACCGATGTGATTATACCGGCTCTTCGAGGGAGTATTACAGATCGAAACGGTAATGTGTTGGCGGAGAGTTCACGAGTATATAATGTCATTTTAGACTGTCAAGTTTTGATCGAGGCCAAACAATCAGATCAGGTAAGTACCATTGAACAGCTGATGCAGACTTTAGGTCTGAAAGATGAAAATGTAATCCGGCAGTACATGACCGATGAGTATAAAGACTATCGCTACTGGAAATTGGAAGAGGGCGAAGGAATCTCGGTTGCACAAATGGAAGAGATCCAAGCAGCCATCGATAAAGATAAAGTGGTGGGTGTTTGGTTTGAAGAGGCAGAGGACCGTCAGTATGTGAATGATTCCTTGGCGGCCCATGTGGTAGGATTTAACGGAAGTTACGGCGTTGAACAGTATTACGATGAGTATTTGAGCGGCGTGGAAGGCCGTAAGATGGTGGTGGCCAGTACCGGCAATAGCTTTGTCGAGGAACACATTGCGGCTGAGGACGGTAAAGATCTGACACTGACCATTGACACCAAGGTGCAATTTTATATGGAAGAAGTGCTGCAGCGAGGACTCATCAACAAAAATGCCATCAATGGCTGTGCGATCTGTATGAATCCTAAAACCGGCGAGATCTATGGTTTGGCAGTGGCACCGACCTATAATTTGAATAATCCGATGGAAATAGTGGGCGTTTCACAGAAATATAAGAAGACTCACGATGAAAAGTCTCCGGAATATGCCAGCAGTGTATGGACTAACTTTGCGATTTCTCTGGCCTATGACCCGGGTTCCACCTTTAAACCCATTTTTGCATCGGCAGCTATGAATGAGGCGGTCATTGGTGAAAAGGATACATTGATCTGTACCGGTTATTACGACATGAGTGAGCTCAGTACCACCGGTGAGGAACTGTATGTTCGCTGTGCCAACAGTACGGTGCATGGTACACAAACGGTGGGCGAGATCATCATGAACTCCTGCAATATTGGTATGACCAAGATGAGTGAAAAACTCTCGGTAAAAAAATGGCTTCAGTATCAGGAGGCGTTTGGTTTAGCACAGCTCACCGGTATTGATATTGTGGGCGAGGCAGGAGATTCCGATACATTGATCTATATGGATCCTCAAGAGGCCATTGCTAAAGATCTGCCCTATAGTGCGATGTATGAGTATCAGAAAGCAACCACCTCCTTTGGTCAGGGCTTTAAAGTAACGCCAATCCAGCTGATCACAGCATTTTCATCTGTTATTAATGGCGGTGAGTATTTGAAACCCTATCTGGTAAGCCAGATCACCGATGCTAAGGGTGATGTGATCATGAGCCAGTCAAAGGAAGTGCTGCGCCATCCGATTTCAGAAGAAGTATCCAAATTGATGCGTGAGTATATGTACGGTACGGTAATGGCCGGTACCGGTCAGGAAGCACAGGTTGCCGGTTATGCGATCGGTGGTAAGACGGGTACGGCGCAGAAGTACGATGAAGAAACCGGTGATGTTTCCGATGATCGTTACGTAGTTTCCTTTATTGGTTATACCCCTGTCGATGATCCGGAAGTGGTACTACTGGTGGTACTGGATGAAGCCGACGGCGGAAGCAGCCATGATACCGCCGAGCTGGCGTCCCAAATGTTCGAAAAGATTCTGCCTGCTTTGGGTCTGTATCCGGATGAAAGCCTTTATCAGGATATTCCCTCGCCCAATGCGGGTCAGGACATTGATCTGGGTAATGCCGGAAACGATGACAGCACTGAAGAAGAATCACAGGATGACACCTATGAGGATGGATCAGAGGATGCTGGGGAAAGTGACACCTGGGAGAGTGATGATGGTACCGACTGGAGCGAGGAAGATGATACCGGCGATGGCGGTGGCGACATGATCGAAGGTGGCGGCAGTGATACCGGAGCTGACGATGAGACTGCAGACGGCGAAGCGTCAGAATAAACAGTCATAATCCACTTTTAGAAACGCATATCCTTTAAAAGGAGGGTATGCCGTTATGAAAAGTCACTATGTAAATGGAATATATCGGGGACGAAGCAAAATTCTGCTGTGGATCGTTACCCTGTGTTTGGCAGGACTCGTGATAAGAGTCGCATATATACAAATCGTCCGCGGCCCCTATTTGGAAGAGCTTGCGGACGAATTGCACTACAGACAGCGCACATTGGAATCCATCCGCGGTGAAATTGTAGACCGTAATGGTGAGGTGCTGGCGGCCAGCGGATCGATCGGCCGCGTCAGTGTGGTACACAATCAGATCGAAAATGAAGAAGAAACAGCCCGAGTGCTGGCAGATGTACTGGAACTGGAGTATGAAGATGTGCTGAAAAAGGTGCAGAAAAAGGTCGCCCTTCAGATCATCAAAAATCAGGTGAGTACCGAGCAGGCGGCACTGATCCGCAGTGCAGGGCTGCCGGGCGTCAAGATCGATGAAAACTTTGACAGGTACTATCCCTATGGGAGCCTGGCGGCTCAAACCATCGGTTTTGTTGGTTCTGACAACCAAGGCGTGGTGGGACTGGAAGTCGCTTACGAGCGGTATCTGCAAGGATTGGATGGCCGTATCCTCAGTTTGACCGATGCCCGGGGCGTTGCCCTGGAGGATGCAGGGGAACAACTGGAGAAGGGAACGGAAGGCCATACCCTGCAGATCACTTTGGATGTGAAGCTGCAGCAATATGCGGAGCAACTGATCGAAAAAACGGTTCAACAGAAGAATGCCAAAAAGGGGGCATTTATTGCCATGAATCCTCAAAACGGGGAGATATATGCCATGGCGCTGTATCCAAGTTTCGATTTGAATGATCCCTTTACTATCCAAGATGAAACTTTGGCGGATTCCTGGGATAGTCTGGAAGAATCGCAGCAAATGGAAGAGCTGAACGGAATGTGGCGTAACTGGTGTATTAACGATACCTACGAACCGGGCTCTACTTTTAAGATCGTAACAGCCTCTGCGGCACTGGAAGAAGGTTTGGTGTCGGTGGAGGAAGGCTTTCACTGCGGTGGAAGCTTGGTGGTGGCTGATCGAAAGATCCGCTGCCATAAAACATCGGGGCATGGAAGCCTTTCCTTTCGACAGGGCATACAGCAGTCCTGTAATCCGGTATTTATGACTCTGGCCATGAGGCTGGGGGTCGATAATTTTTATCAATATCTAAAACTCTATGAGTTTGATCAAAAAACGGGTATCGATGTACCGGGTGAAGCTAAGGGCATCATGCACGACCCAAGTAAGGTGGGGCCGGTGGAACTGGCCACCATGGGCTTTGGGCAATCCTTGACCATTACGCCCATGCAGCTGCTTCGGTGCGGAGCGGCAATTGTGAACGGCGGTGATTTGGTAACACCGCATTTTGGACAGAATATTTTAGATCAAGACGGCAATGTGTTAAAAACACTGACTTATAATATAGAAGAAAATGTGATTTCGGAAACGACTTCCGAGACCATGCGGACTCTCTTGGAGTCGGTGGTGTCGGAGGGCGGAGGCAGTAAGGCGTCCATTCCGGGATACACCATCGGTGGGAAAACGGCCACTAGTCAGAAATTGCCTCGAAGTGCTCATCAATACATATCGTCATTTTTGGGCTTTGCCCCGGCGGAGGATCCTCAGATCATGGTGCTTTGTGTCGTGGATGAACCGGAGGGGATTTACTATGGCGGTACGGTGTGTGCACCGGTGGTGAAGGAGTTTTTGGAAAATGCACTTCCGTATTTGGGGATCGAGGCGGATTACAGTCTGGTGACGGAGGAAGATCTGATTCCTAAATGGGGAGAGGAGCCCATCGGACCTGTGGGCTTTGTGCAGGCGCCGGATGTGACAGGTATGAGTTACAGTCAGGCTAAGAAGGAAATTGAGAGTTTGGAGCTGGAGGTCAATGCGCTGGGAAGCGGCGAAGTGGTGATGGAGCAGTTTCCGGCGGCGGGGGAAGAAATCCGAAAAGGCACCCAGTTGATCATATATTTGAAAGGAGAAGATACCAATGAAGATTGCGAATCTGATGAAGAAAGTTGAGTATACAGTATTGCAACAGGGAGCAGACGATGAGGTTACGTCGCTGGTGTACGATTCCCGAAAAGTGACGGAGGGGGCTTGCTTCGCCTGCGAAAGCGGACTTGTGTTTGATGGCACCACGTTTTTGAATATGGCCCGGGAAAAGGGAGCTGTACTGGCTGTTATGGAGAAAAAGCCGGAGCAGTGGCCGGAGGGACTGACCATGCTGTTGGTGGAAGATGTACGGCTGGCGATGGCTCAAATGGCGGCTAACTTTTATGATCAGGCTTTAACGGGTGTGCAGCTGATCGGTATGACAGGAACTAACGGCAAGACCACTACCAGCACGCTAATGCATCATGTGTTTATGGATAATGCCCTGTTCTGTGGTTTGATTGGTACCAATGAAAATCGCATCGGTAATGAGCGCCGAGCTGCTACCCATACCACTCCCTATCCCTTTGATCTGTATCCGTTGTTCAACGAGATGAAGCAGGCTGGAATGCAAAAGGTGGTAATGGAGGTTTCCTCCCATGCGCTGGATCAGCATCGAGTGGAAAATGTAAAGTATCAGATCGGTATGTTTACTAACCTTTCACAGGATCACTTGGATTATCATAAAACCATGGATGCCTATTTGGAAGCGAAATGTAAATTGTTTGCTCAGAGTGAAATCGGACTGATCAACGGTGACGATGAGGCCGCCGATAAGATACTGGCCACTAAGGCCTGCCCCTTTGTGACCTTTGGTTTGGCACCGGAGCGGGATTATCGTGCGGAAAATGTAGAAATGGACGGAAACGGCCTTTCCTATGATTGGTATTATAAAGAAGAAAAGTTAGGACGGATCCAGTATCCGGTACCGGGTAAATTTAATGTGTACAATACACTGGCAGCGGCCAGTGCCTGTCATATGGCCGGAGTACCTGCAGAAAACATTGTGAAAAGTATGGATGTGAAGGTGGCTCTGGTACCCGGAAGATTCCAAATGTTCAGAGGCTGCGATGGTGTGACTGCCATTGTGGATTATGCTCATACACCGGATGGCTTGGCGAAGGTGCTGGAGACGGCAGCAGAGTTTGTGAAGGGCCGCATTATTACGGTATTTGGATGTGGCGGCGACCGCGATAACAAGAAGCGTCCGATCATGGGCGAGATCGCAGGCCGAATGAGCCAGTACTGCGTGATCACTTCCGATAATCCGAGAACTGAGGATCCGGAGGCGATCATCGATGAAGTGGAAGCGGGCGTAAAAACCACCGGCTGTGCCTATGAGCGGATCACAGACCGTAAAGAGGCCATTGCCCGGGCGATCGCCATGGCGAAGCCGGAGGACGTGGTCATGGTAGCCGGCAAAGGGCACGAGGATTATCAGATTATAGGCCGCGAAAAGATCCATTTGGATGACAGAGAAGAAGTACAAAAAGCACTGGCTCTGCGCTGAGTTTGGCTCGGCAGCGAAAAGAAGCAAGCAGATAGCGCGATTTCATAAACGCAGAGATGTTCGAAAGCGGAGAGACAACTAATATGGAAAAGATTTTGGTTCAGCAGATGATAAAGGATTGCGGCGCACTGGTTTTAGGCAGTGGTGTCGGTGAGATCGATGCAATTGTGAGGGATTCCAGAGAGGTCAAACCCGGTAGTTTATTTGTGGCCATTATTGGTGAAAACTTGGATGGCCACAAGTTCATTCCTAAGGCATGGGAGTTGGGGGCTGAAGCAGTATTAGCGCAGCAAGGAAATCCTTATGTAAAAGAGGAAGAAATTCCGGAGGGAAAAACGGTGCTGCTGGTAGAGGATACCATTAAGGCCATGGGATGCATTGCCGCTGCTTATAAGACGCGGCTGGATATCCAGAGCGTGGCAGTGACCGGCAGTGTGGGTAAAACTTCCTGTAAAGATATGGTGGCAGCTGCCATTTCCGGCGGAAAGCGCACGGCAAAAACACAGGGAAATTTTAACAATCACATCGGTGTTCCGCTCACGATCTTTGGCATGGACGCTCGCACCGAGGCCGCGGTGATCGAAATGGGTATGAACCATTTCGGCGAGATCGATTATGTGGCCCGAATCGCGAAACCGAATTACGGAATCATTACTAATATTGGTATTTCACATATCGAGTTTTTGGGAAGCCAGGAAGGAATCCTAAAGGCAAAACTGGAACTGGTGCCCCACATTCAGCCGGGAGGTACTCTCTTCCTGAATGGTGATGATCCGTTATTGTACGGTATGAAAGGAAAGCTTGATGTAGACACCGAATACTTCGGTTTTGGTGAGCATAACGATGCCAAAGTGTTGGATCTTCAGCTGACAGCTCAGGCACATCTACAGTTAAAACTGACGTATCGTGATGAGATCTATGAATTTGTGCTGAATACTATGGGACGACACATGGCATACAATGCTCTTCCTGCTATTATGGCTGCCGTACATATGGGACTGAGTAAAGAGGAGATCCTGCAGGGGTTGGCCGGTTATGTGCCGACACCTCACCGATTGGAAGTGATCCGCACCGATGAATATCTGCTTTTAGATGATACCTATAATGCAAGCCCCACCTCCATGTGTGGTGCATTGGATGCCATGTCGGCAATTCCGTCGCAGCAGCGCCGAGTGGCCATTTTGGGTGATATGTTCGAACTGGGAGAGTATGCGAAGGGCGGACACGAAGAGGTAGGCCGCCATGTGGCGGAAAAGTCGGATGTTTCTGTGCTGGTTTGCTGCGGACCCATGGCTCGCTGGATCTATGAGACAGCTGCTGAGAACAAGAATTTAGAGCGCCATTACTTTGAAGACGTGGAAGCTATGAAAAAAAATCTTTTTACTATTCTGAAAAAAGATGATATAATACTGCTCAAAGCTTCGAACAGCATGAAGTTTACCGGTGTTTGTGAGTGGCTTGCAAAGTACGAATGATTGAATTTGGAGGAAATATAACATGATAACAATGGAAACTGCCATTTTTCCGGCGCTGATCGCATTTGTCATGCAGCTGATTCTGTGTCCTATTTTGATCCCTATGCTGCATCGTTTGAAATTTGGTCAATATATTAGAGAAGAAGGACCTAAGTCTCATCAAAAGAAGGCCGGTACCCCCACCATGGGCGGTATTGCCATTATGCTGAGTCTGATCGTGGGCTGTGTATTTTTTGCCGGTAAGTTCCCGCAGATCTGGCCGGTACTGATAGTGACCGTTGGCTATGGCTTGATCGGTTTTCTGGATGACTTTATCAAAGTGGTTATGAAACATAATGAAGGCTTAAAGCCCGGACAGAAGTTCATTCTGCAGATTCTGGTGGCCGGTGGTTTTGCGTTTTATATGTATAAAGCCGGTTTTTCCACCGCTGTCACCTTCCATATCTTTGGTGGTGCACAATTGGAATTGGGCTGGTTGTTCTATGCCCTTGTGGTATTTGAAATGGTAGCGGTAGGTAACGGAAGTAACTTCACCGATGGCCTGGATGGTTTGGCCACCAGTGTAACGGTGATCATTGCTGCCTTCTTTGCGGTGGTTGCCTGGGGATTGGGCAGCGATACCACTGTAGTAGCCTCTGCAGCAGTGGGCAGTTTGCTGGGTTTCCTGTTGTTCAATGTACATCCTGCTAAGGTATTCATGGGCGACACCGGATCTTTGGCGCTGGGTGGTTTTGTAACTGCCATGGCCTTTATGCTGAACATGCCCCTGATCGTGATCATTGTGGCTTTTATTTATCTGCTGGAAGTGGTATCTGTTATGCTGCAGGTGGGTTATTTCAAAGCAACCCACGGAAAACGCCTGTTTCGTATGGCCCCGATCCATCATCATTTTGAACTGGGCGGCTGGCCGGAGACCAAGGTGGTAACGGTATTTTCCATTATTACTGCCATTTTGTGTCTGGCAGCTTTGCTGATCATTTGATATTTGAATTGAAGAAGGTTGGATACGCATGGATCTTAAAAATAAAAAAGTGATGGCTGTGGGCCTGGCAAAGAGCGGAATCAGTGCTGCAAAGCTGTGCCGAAAATACGGTGCCGCCGTCACGGTGTATGACGGAAAAAAAGAGGAAGCTTTAACCGATCAGCTGATGCAGCTGAAAGATGATTCCTATACCTTTATTTTGGGGCGTGAGCCCCGGGAGGAAGAGCTGGCTGCACTGGATTATATGGTGCTGAGCCCGGGAGTTCCCACGGATCTTCCTTTTATTGTACGAGCTCAAGAACTGGGCGTGACCATTTGGGGCGAAGTGGAACTGGGTTTTCATTTCTGCAAGAGTCCTCTGATCGGCATTACCGGTACCAATGGCAAAACCACAACGACAACTCTGGTGAGTGAGATCATGAAAGCCTATAAGCCGGCATCTTTGGTGGCCGGCAATATTGGTACGCCCTTTACTGAAGTGGCGCAGGAGTCAAGGGAAGAAGGATTTGTGACCATCGAGCTTTCCAGCTTTCAGCTAGAGACCACCGACGAGTTCCATCCTCATGTGGCTGCGATTTTGAATTTCACCCCGGATCATTTGGATCGGCATAAAACCTTTGAAAATTATGTGGCAGCCAAATGCCGTGTCTATGAAAATCAGACAGCTGAGGATTTTTGCGTGTTTAATTTCGATGATGAACTTTGCCGTAAACAGGGACAGGAACTGATGAAACGGGAAAATGCACCTCAGGTGGTATTTTTCAGTCATACGGAAGTGACACCCGGTGGTTTATGGACCGAGGGTGACCGTATCATGATGGACGTGGATGGCGAGGTTTGCTGCATGGCCGAGATTTCAAAGATGAAGATCTTTGGCCCTCACAATGAGGAAAATGCCATGGCGGCGATTGCATGTGCAGTCAAGGCCGGTGTTCCTGCAAACATCATTCGGGAGCAGCTGTATGCTTTTAGAGGCGTGGAGCATCGAATTGAGGATGTGGGCACTGTCAATGGAGTGAATTATTATAACGATTCTAAGGCAACTAATCCGGATGCAGCGATCAAAGGTTTGTTGGCGATGCGTGGTCAGACCGTACTGATCGGCGGCGGCTACGATAAAGGAACGCCTTACGACGATTGGTGTAAGCTGTTTGAGGGTAGAGTGCGTAGGTTGATCCTGCTGGGTCAGACGAAACAGGATATTTATGACTGCGCTGTGAAATGTGGTTACAGTGCAGACAATATTTATATGGCTGAAACTTTTGAAGAGGCGGTTTCAGTGGCGGCGCAGAGCGCCAAAGAAGGAGACAGCGTATTGCTTTCTCCGGCTTGTGCCAGCTGGGGTATGTTCAAAAGCTATGAACAGCGGGGAGATATTTTCCGGACGCTGGTACAGAACATGATGAAATAATTTAGGAGGTGAAAAATTTGGCGAAGAGAACCAGTAACAACCGGTACGGTCAGCATACTTCTTCGCGCAGAGGGTACGAGGAAGATGAATTTCGTCGTCCACGCAGAGAAGACGATTTGAATGCCAGATCTTCTTCCAAAGAAAGAATTTTCACCTCGATCTATGAGGATATCGATAGTGACGAATGGCAGAGTTCGCAGCGTAGTGAACGTTCCGGTAGTACGGCGGGAAGAAGCCGCGGCAGTCGCAGCGGTTTTGGCGGTACTCGGAGTGGCAGTCGCGGCAGATCGTCGGGACACAGAAGTCAGCCTTCTCGGGGACGCCGCAGTGGCCTGATGATCCAGAAAAAGGAAAGAAAACCCTTTGGCGGAAGTCTGGTACTGCCTAAGAAGGAAGAAAGCGATTTTACTATTATTGCCTGCGTTGTGCTGCTTTCTTTTATTGGTCTTGTCATGGTAACCAGTTCCAGTTATTATTATGCTTATACTACGATGGGCGATTCGATGTATTTATTCCGCCGTCAGCTGATCTATCTGGTGCTTGGTATTTTTGCTATGGTGGCTGCCATGAAGTTCCCAATCACAGTAATGAAAAAGTTTTCCAGAGTGGTATATTTAGCATCCATAGTTTGTAGTGTGCTTGTACTGTTCATAGGTATAGAAGTAAACGGTTCTACCCGATGGCTGGGTGTGGGACAACTGAGTTTCCAGCCGGCGGAGCTGGCGAAGATCGGTGTGGCTCTGCATATGGCATATTTGGTGGAAGATCATCAGGATGATATTACCGATATAAAGGTGTTTATACGTCTATTGATCACTCTTGGCATTCCTACACTTTTGGTTGCCTATCAGAACCTATCCAGTGGTATCATTATTGCAGTAATTGGTGTTATCATCATGTTCGTAGGTGGCGCCAGATGGAAACATTTCTTTATGATCGCCGCACCCATTGCGGGTCTTGGTGCGCTCATTATTGTACTGCCAATGGTGATTCCTATTGAGAGCTTTCCGGAGTTCATGCAGGGATTCCTGAGCGATTTCTTCTATCGAACCGAACGTGTTCAGGCGTGGCTGGATCCCTTTGCCTATGCACAGGATGAAGGATATCAGACCATTCAGTCGCTGTACGCCGTAGGATCGGGCGGATTTTTTGGCCGTGGACTGGGACAGAGCATTCAAAAATTAGGTTTTATTCCTGAGGCCTATAACGATATTATTTTCTCGATCATTTGCGAAGAATTAGGTTTATTTGGGGCGGTAATTGTGGTACTGCTGTTCGGTATGTTCACCTGGCATGGTATCAAAATTAGTTTGTTTGCACCCAATAAATACACTGCTTTGCTTTCGGCGGGCATTGTGGGACAGATTGCTATACAGGCGATCATGAATATCGCGGTAAATACCAACACCATACCAGCGACGGGTGTTTCACTCCCGTTTATCAGTTATGGTGGTTCGTCGATGCTGTTTTTGATGGCCAGTGTGGGAATCGTGTTGAATATTTCCGGTTATACGCGAAAAACATCGGCATCTTAATGGAACCGTCTGAGACCTATTGCAATATCATAGAGTAGAGCATGATTTGTAATGGGAGGCGGCAATGAAGTATATTGAAATAGAGGGCGGTCATCCAATCAGAGGAGAACTGGCGGTGCAAGGATCGAAAAATGCAGCGCTTCCTATGATGGCGGCGGCCCTTTTGACAAGTCAGCCTGTGGTGCTGGAAGGGTGTCCGCAAATCGAAGATGTCAGGGTTATGTGTCAGTTGCTTCGGTATGTGGGAGCTGAGGTGGAAGAACAGGGAGAAAGAATCAAGATCTGCGCCAGACAAATTCGAAATACACAGCTTCCGCAAGATCTGGTGAGTCGAATGCGGTCATCCATTATGTTGATGGGTCCTCTTTTGAGCCGAACCGGAGAGGCCGGAATGTGTTTTCCGGGCGGCTGTGTGATTGGAGCCAGACCCATAGACCTGCATTTAGAGGGTTTAAGAAAACTCGGTTATGAGATGCGAGAGGATGCTCACTGTATCAGTGGTTGGAAAAGTAAACAGAGCTGTGAGTGGGCTTTGAAAAATACAAAAGCTGTACGGCGAATTCATTTGGAGTATCCCAGTGTAGGGGCTACGGAAAATATAATCATGGCCGGTGTGCTGGAGCCGGGTGAGACTGTTCTGACGGGGGCAGCCCGAGAGCCGGAAGTCAGGGAGTTAATTTTGATGCTGCAGCAGATGGGTGCTCACATTGAGGGTGTGAACACGGATAGGATTCGGATCTGTGGTCAACCCTTGTTGAATGGAGTTTGTCGATGGGTCATGGCGGATCGGATCGTGGCAGGAACATATTTGATTGCGGCGGCGGTGACGGGGGGAGAAATTTTACTTCATTATGTGTCGCCGGAGGATACCATTTCGATTGTAAAGGTCCTAAAAGAGATGGGCTGTCAAATCGCCTATCATGAAAAGCAGCAATGGATTCACCTGCGCGCACCGAAATGTTTGCAGGCTGTATCGGCGATAACGGGGCCCTATCCGGAATTTCCCACCGATCTGCAGGCGATGTTGGTGACAGCCATGAGTCAGGCAGAAGGGATCAGTCACATGGAAGAAACGGTGTTTGAAAATCGTTTTCGGTATGTGGAGGCTTTGAATCGAATGGGCGCAAAAATCAGTCTGAGAAAAAATAAAGCCGTGATTTTGGGTGGATGTCGGTTACAAGGGAGCGAGTTATGGGCTACCGATTTGAGAGCCGGTGCTGCCATGATACTGGCAGGCTTGTGTGCAAAAGGAAAAAGTCGAATTTATAATTTAGAATATGTGGAACGCGGATATGAAAGCATTACCAGAGATCTGTTTGCGCTGGGCGCGCAGATCAGGGAGTGTATTCAATAAAATCGTTAATTGGAGGAGAACATGGCCAGAATACTGAAGATAGAAAATGGATTTCACCCGCCGAAGATCGACCGAAAAAAGTTTTGGCTGATCGTAGGGGGCATTGTTCTTTTTTTGCTGCTTCTGCTGAATAGCAGTGTGTTTTCGCTGAAAACGGTGAAGATCGAAGGTAATGAGCGAGTGAGTCAGGAGGCGATCCTGGAGGATTTGGACTTGGCCATGGGTGATAATTTGTTCCGATATATGCTGACTCATTGGAATATGGATCCTGTGGTGGATCCGCGACTCAGCAGTGTGGATATTTATATGGAATGGCCCAGCACGGTACGGATCGTGGTGGATGAAAGCATGACCATTGGATATGTTTATTTTCAGGGAACGTATTTGTGCATTGACCGAAAGGGACAGGTGGCAGCCAGCACCCATTCGCTGGATGAAGATCTGCCTGTGATCAGAGGACTCGAGGTGGGCAGTTTCATGCTGGGTGAATCCTTGGATACCACCGACACGGAGCGGTATGAGGCGGTGGTGTCAGTATGCTCGATCCTGCGCAAACATGAACTGAGTACGGTGATCAAAGAAGTGAATGTACTGGCGTTAAACGATATTGTGCTGTATACGGACGATATGGTCATCCGCTGCGGCGACATGGAAGATATGGAGCAAAAGGTGAATGTGATCGCAACACTTTTGACGCGGCCTGATCTTCCTAAAGGAATTTTGCATATTGAAGACCTGGATCAGCAGGTTTATATTGAACCTAATAATAAGTAAAAGTGCGATTTTGAAAACAATATGTAAAAAACAAGAGAAATTGCTTGATTTATCTTGAAAAAAATATTATGATATACCTGATTAGACTCCCAGATTGATGTATAAAAGATTGCGCAGCGGGGAGCATCTTAAGAGGAGGATACACAGATGTTAGAATTTGACGATATGCTGATGGAAACAACCAGTGCCAAAATTAAAGTTATCGGTGTTGGCGGTGGTGGTAATAACGCTGTAGAAAGAATGATTGAAGACGGCCTGGAAGGCGCAGAGTTTATGGTGATCAATACTGATCAGCAGGCAATGGCCAGAGGCAAGGCTGAAAATAAATTAGTGATTGGTGCAAAACTGACCCGTGGACTTGGCGCAGGTGCAAACCCTGAGATCGGACAGAAGGCTGCTCAGGAAAGCGAAGAAGCGATCCGAAAGGCTTTGGATGGCAGTGATATGGTGTTCGTGACCGCAGGTATGGGCGGTGGTACCGGTACCGGTGCTGCTCCTGTTGTAGCGGGTATTGCTAAGAAGATGGGTATTTTGACCGTTGGTGTTGTAACCAAACCCTTCCGTTTTGAAGGTGCTAAAAGAATGCGTTCTGCTATGGGCGGTATCGAAGAGCTGAGCAAAAACGTTGATACTTTGATCACCATTTCTAATGATCGTCTGTTGGATGTGGCTGATAAGAAGACTACTATGATCGAAGCTTTCCATATGGCTGATGATGTACTTCGTCAGGGCGTACAGGGTATTTCCGATTTGATTTATCGTCCCGGTATGATCAATCTGGACTTTGCCGATGTACGTACTATTATGCAGGATAAAGGCCAGGCTCATATGGGTATTGGTCGTGCAAAAGGTGAAGACAAGTCTCGCAAAGCTGCTGAAATGGCAATTTCTTCTCCTTTGATGGATACCAGCATCGATGGTGCCAAAGGCGTTCTGGTTAATGTCTGCGGTGGTCTGGATATGACTTTGTATGAGTTTGATGCTGTTTCCGACATTATCAATAATTTGGCTGATCCGGAAGCTGAAATCATCGTAGGTAGCTCCATCGATGAATCTTTGGAAGATGAAATCATTGTAACCGTAATCGCTACTAATTTTGGTGGTCCCAAGGGCGATGAAAAGATGGATGATGAAGACCATGCTGTGGAAATTACCTCCAGCGAGTTCAAAGCTACTAAAATCGAGCAGGCTCCTCAGGCTGAGGCAGCGTCTACGTATACTCAGCCTACTTATAGCCAGCCCGCTTATTCTCAGCCTGTTTCACGTCCGGTGACTCCTGTTGCCAAAGAGGCAGAGGGCGAGATGGATGTTCCGATCGATATTCCTAATTTTTTGCAGCGACGCAAAAAAAGATAAGTTGAAAAGATACTAGTTTATAATCAAAACGGACAAATCGAAATGAAACGATTTGCCCGTTTTTTTGTTGCCAAAAAAACGGATTTCTCCGGCAGTAAATGACATAAATATTACAAGGATTATGCTATCATTCTGAGTGTGAGGAGAGGCAGGGGACGGCAGAGGACTTCGATGGAAGGTTTCGGCGGAAGGGGATGGATACTATGTACATTGATATTTACTTTTTAGTTAATCTGATCATGGATCAATTTAGTTTGACATGTGCATTAAGGCAGTATCATTTGCCTCAGCGTAAACTATGGCTTGGTGCAGTGATCGGAGCAATGGGAGCCTGTCTTTGGGAGGTGTCGGGCCTTCCGATGATGCTGCGTCCGGTGGGAGCCCTGTTGCTTGCATTTTGCATGGTGTATGCCTGTATCGGCAAACGAACAGGGCGTCAATGGATACGGGTTTTGATCGAAGTATACGGATACAGTTTTTTGTTCGCCGGTGTGATTCCGTATATAAGTCCTGTGATTCCACTGTGGATCGGATCCGTATTGGTAAGTTATTGCGGGATTCGTGTGTGGTTGTTTTGGCAGGATAAAAGAAAGGTGCAGGATGTTTCGGTAATTTTAGAAGTGGATCATGAAAGTCAAAAACTGATGGCAGTGGTGGATACAGGCCATCAATTACGGGAGCCCATCACAGGTAAGCCCGTGGTGATCATACGGCAAGAGTGCCTGCCGAAACAGGTGACACCCAGATGGCCGATTTGTTACAAAAGTGTACAGGGCAAGGGTGTGATGTTTGGTTTCTGGCCGGAAAAACTTTGGATCGGAGACCATCTATATAAAGAAAAAGAAATACTGGTGGCAGTGGCTTCAGAATGGCATGAGCAAAACTGGGATGCACTGGTGCCGGGGTATGTAATGGAATAGAAAATCATTGTGAGAAAGGAAAGATGCCGGATGCTATTTGAAAGATTAAAACGCTGGCTGCAGCAGAAATTAGGAAGCGGTGAAGGGGTGTATTACATAGGTGGAAGTGATATACTGCCGCCGCCTTTGATACCGGAGGAGGAGAAAAGGTACTTGTACCAACTGCGAACAGAAGGAAAGGAAGCAAAACAGGCAAAGGATATACTGATTGAGCATAATTTGCGTTTGGTGGTGTATATATCAAAAAAATTTGAAAATACAGGGGTGCCGGTGGAAGATTTGATTTCCATAGGTACCATTGGGCTTATGAAGGCGATCAATACGTTTAATCCGGAAAAGAATATTAAACTGGCAACCTATGCCTCAAGATGTATCGAAAATGAGATCCTTATGTATCTCCGCCGAAATCAAAAGATTCGCACGGAGGTTTCCATTGACGAACCACTTAATATGGATGTGGATGGAAATGAATTGTTGTTATCGGACATTCTGGGAACCGATGGAGATGTGATTTCAAAGGGGCTGGAAGAGGAGGTCGACAGGCAACTGCTGAAAGAGGCCATTAAAATATTAACGGGAAGAGAAAAGATGATTATTCGACTGCGGTTCGGATTGGATGGCAGTGGTTGTGAGAAAACTCAAAAGGAAGTGGCCGACATGATGGGGATCTCTCAATCCTATATTTCGCGTTTGGAGAAAAAGATCATGAAACGTTTGTATAAAGAAATGAAACGTCTTTTATAAAAGGGAATTACAAGTATTTGCGCATCTGCTTTAAAGCGTTTTTTTCTATACGAGATACCTGTGCCTGACTGATACCGATTTCCGAGGATACTTCCATCTGGGTTCTTCCTTGGAAAAAACGCAGGTTCACAATTTTTTGTTCTCTGGGAGTCAGTTTTTCGATTGCCTCTTCAAGAGCGATATTCTGCAGCCATTGTTCATGGCTGCTTTTTTCATCTTTGATCTGATCCATTACATAAAGGGCATCGCCTTCCTCGTGGAAAATTGGTTCATAAAGGGAGATCGGATCCTGAATGGCATCTAAAGCCATGACTACATCTTCTTTTGGAAGATCCATTTCTTTGGCAATATCCTCAACAGTAGGTTCCTGACCATGACGCCGGGTTAATTCTTCTCTGATCCTAAGTGCCTTGTAAGCGGTATCTCGCAGAGAACGGCTGACACGAATCGAATTGTAATCACGTAAGAAGCGTCGCAGCTCACCCAATATCATGGGGACAGCATAGGTGGAAAACTTGACTTGCTGGTTCAAATCAAAGTTATCGGTTGCCTTAATGAGACCCACGCAGCCTACTTGAAAGAGGTCGTCTGCCTGCTCGCCGCGACCGGTAAACCGTTGGATGATACTAAGAACCAGACGCAGATTTCCTTCAATAAAAATCTGCCGGGCATGACGGTCGCCCTGCTTGATTCTTTTTAGTAATTCAGTTTTTTCCTCATGACTGAGCAGGGGCAGTTTGGCGGTATTAACACCACAAATTTCTACTTTATTCATATGATGTGCGTTAGTCCTCCTGGTTGAAAGTGTCAAGGAAAGGATTGCCGAAAAGATAACAACTTATTCAACTGGGAAAAAATACAAAATTTAAGAAAAGCAACCCATAGATTCCCTCTTGACATTTTTCCTACGGTGTTTTAAACTGTAAGTTGCCTTATTGGCTTTATTTGAAGGTTATGAAATTGAAGAATCATAATAGGGTTATATAGAGAAATGTGAATAGGAGTTTTTGAATGCGTAAAACTGTGAAATTTGGCGGAAGTTCTTTGGCTGATGCGGTACAGGTTCAAAAGTGTGCCGATATTATAAAGGCTGATCCTGACCGTCGCTTTGCGGTTCCTTCTGCACCCGGCAAGCGAAACAGTGCCGATACAAAGGTAACCGATATGTTGTTTAAATGCTTTGCTATGCAAAAAAAGAATCCGATGGAAGCTATCGAATATTTTGAACGAATTGAAGAACGATACGATGGAATCATTCACGATCTGGGATTAGATTTTTCGTTGAAAGATGAGTATGGAATCATTCGCCGCAATTTGAAAGAAGGTCTGAGTGAAGAGTATCTGGTAAGTCGCGGAGAGTATTTAAGCGGAAAGATTCTGGCGAAATTACTGGATTTTCCCTTTGTAGATGCTGCAGAATGTATTAAATTCGATGCGCGTGGTAACTACGATGAGCAGGCAACCATGAAGGCCTTTGAAAAATATCAGGATGCTGCCTGTTTTGTAATGCCCGGCTTTTATGGATCTTATCCGGATGGAAGTATTCGAACTTTTTCCCGTGGCGGCAGCGATATTTCCGGAGCGATTGTGGCTAAAGCCATGAAAGCTGATGTGTATGAAAACTGGACCGATGTAAGTGGTTTTTTGGCGGCGGATCCTCGCATCGTAAAAAATCCGGAGCCAATCGAGGAAATTACATACAGTGAGCTGCGTGAACTTGCATATATGGGTGCTTCCGTATTTCATGAGGAAGCAATTTATCCGGCCAGAAGTGCAGGAATTCCCATCAATATTCGCAATACCAATCGTCCGGAAGATAACGGTTCCTGGATCTGTCCTGACGATCAAACCACCGATAAACATGCATATATTACCGGCATAGCCGGCAAAAAGAACTTTATGTCCGTTTCCTTTGAAAAGGATGTCAGCGCCGACAAATATGCATTTGGACGAAAAGTACTGCAAGTATTCGAGGAAGCCAAGGTCATGATCGAACATGTGCCCTCCAGTGTAGGTACTATGACATTGGTAGTGGATGCGGCTGAGATCAGCGGTAAGGAAGACAGCATTCTGCGTCGTATTCGACGGGAGTTGAATCCTTATCATATTACAGTGGAGCGTGAATTGGCGTTCATTGCCATTGTAGGTTATAAAATGAAGGGCGGCGTTGGTGTAACTTCCGGTCTGATGGCGGCATTGGCGGATGCAGGCATCAGTGTAAAAATGGTTATTCAGGGCATTCGTGAAATCAGCTTGATCATTGGTATCGAGGAGAAAGATTTCGAAAAAGCTTTGGTTCGTTTGTATCAATTCCGATCCGAAGTGGCTGATGCCAATTTCGCATAATTGTGTCGAATGTTGTAACAAAAATGTTACATCTTATAACGAAATTATTGCATTTTCCTCTGGAAGTTTTGGGGGAAATATGATAAAATAAGGCTATGATAGCCTTGAAAGGGGTGTAGAAATGATTTCAAATCAGATTTTGCAGACGACGATTGACGGATTGAAGGCGATTACGAAGGTTGACCTTACGGTAATCGACACAGAGGGGACTGTACTGGCCACCACCGAAGATATTAAGAGCACAAGAAACTATTCTGTTGTTTCAGACATTGTCAGTGTTCAAGCTGAAAATATGTCAGTGCACGGAACACAGTATTTTCAGGTGTTTGACGATAACGAAGTAGAGTACATTGTGGCTGTTAAAGGTGACAGTCAGGAGGCATTCCGAATTGGTCAGATCGCTGCATTTCAAATTCAGAATCTGCTGGTAGCCTACAAGGAACGGTATGATAAAGATAACTTTATCAAGAATCTGCTTTTGGATAATCTGCTGCTGGTAGACATCTACACTCGTGCCAAGAAGCTGCATATTGATAACAACGTGCCGCGTTTGGTTTATCTGATCGAGTCTAATAATGATAAAGACACCAACACATCTGTAATGGATGTGGTGCGCAGCATCTTCCCTATGAAGACTAAGGATTTCATTACTGCTGTTGATGAAAATAATATTATTCTGGTGAAAGATGTCAGCGAAGACCGCAGCCGCAAGGCGATCGAGAGAACGGCGCGCACCATTACCGATATGCTGAACAGTGAAGCTATGGGCCGTGTGCGTATTGCACTGGGTTCAGTAGTCACCGATCTGAAGGATATTTCTCGTTCCTATAAGGAAGCGAAAATTGCTTTGGAAGTTGGTAAGATCTTCTACGAGGAAAAATATACTATTAACTATAATCGTCTGGGTATTGGCCGTTTGATTTATCAGCTGCCTCTTTCTCTGTGTAAGATGTACATCGAAGAAATCTTCAAAAACATCAAAGTGGAAGACTTCGATGAAGAAACACTGAACACTGTCAGCAAATTCTTTGAAAACAGCTTGAATATTTCTGAAACTTCCAGACAGTTGTACATCCATAGAAATACGTTAGTATATCGTTTGGACAAGCTGCAGAAAAATACCGGTCTGGATATCCGGACCTTTGATGATGCCATCACCTTTAAAATTGCACTGATGGTGGCAAAATACATGAATTATATGGAGCAGAGCGGATATTAAGCCGCAAAATGTGAGCAAATTCTGCGTAAGTAAAACAGGAGCAATTGATGATAGAATTAAAAGACGTCACGAAGATATATGATGGCGACGTAACGGGCGTGGACCATCTGAGTCTTAAGATTGAAGATGGCGAATTCGTATTTCTGGTAGGCGAAAGTGGTTCTGGCAAAAGTACGCTGTTAAAGCTGCTGATGCGAGAGCTTGTGCCTTCAGAAGGAGCGATCATCATCGATGGAAAAGACATTACAAAGCTGAGACGCAAAAAAGTGGCTGAGCTTAGAAGAAATATGGGAATCATTTTCCAGGATTATCGTTTGCTGCAAAAAAGGACGGTATATGAAAATGTAGCCTTCGCTTTGGAGGTAATCGAGATTCCCACCCGAAAGATCCGCCGCAGCGTGCCGGCTGCGTTGAACTTGGTTGGTCTTTCTCATAAATCTAAAAATTATCCAAATGAAATCTCCGGTGGTGAGCAGCAACGTACAGCCATTGCCAGAGCGATTGTAAATAATCCGCCGCTTTTGTTGGCGGACGAGCCGACGGGTAATCTGGATCCGCGAAATTCTCAGGAGATCATGGAAGTGCTGGATGCGATCAATAATCGTGGTACTACGGTCATTGTAGCAACCCATGACCGTGCCATTGTGGATGCAATGAAGAAACGAGTAATTCATTTAGAAAATGGTGTCATTGTGCGCGACTCCATGGGAGGAGGTTACGACGATGAGGCTTAGAACAATGGCAAACTGCGTTAAAGATGGTTTTAAAGGAATCCTGCGCAATGGTCTTATGTCGCTGGCTTCCATTGGTACCATTACTGCATGTTTGATGATTTTAGGTTTGACCTATTGTGTAGTAGTAAATGTACAAAGTTTTGCATCGGGTCTGGATGGCAATCTTGGTATGGTAGCCTTTTTAAAGGCGGGTGTTACCGAAGAAGAGGTACAGCAGCTTATGTACAAGCTGGATGCCAGAGAAGATGTAAAAGATTATAAATATGTATCGGCTGATGAAGCCTGGGAAGAATTTAAACAGGAAATGCTGGGTGGTGACGAGCTGGCCGATGAACTCATGGGTGAGCTGGACAGTGACAATCCGCTGGCAGATTCAGCCAATATCGAAATCTTCCCTGTGCAGTCTCAAAGTCAGGAATCTATAGTTGAATTTTTGGAAAATGAGCCTGTGGTTCGTAAAATCAACTATTCGGCTAATGCTTCAAGAGCACTGGCATCATTGGGTAATCTGGTTACCTATGTGGGTATGGCTCTAATGGCCTTTTTGATTTTCGTAGCGCTGCTTTTGATCGCTAATACGATCAAGCTTTCGTTGTACATTCGAAGACATGAGATCAACATTATGAAGTATATCGGTGCCACCGATGGCTTCGTTCGACTTCCCTTTATTGTGGAGGGTATATTTATAGGGTGTCTGGGTGCGATTTTACCGACAGTGATCATCTATTTAGGTTATGATGGTTTGATCAGCGCACTGAATACCCGATTTACTGCCGTCACTTCTTTGGTTGAGTTTATGAGTGTGAGTGAAGTGATGCAGGGCTTGCTTCCGATTTTCGTGATACTGAGCGTGGTAGTTGGTGCCTTGGGAAGTATCATTTCGATTCGTAAGCATTTGAAAGTATAAGGAGAAAGAGAAACAGATGAGCAATAAAACAAAACGGGTAATGGCGGCTATACTGGCGGTTGTGCTGGTGATCGCCACTATGCTGGGCCTTGTAACACCTTTGTTTGCTGATGAGATCTCAGATCTGGAGGCAAAGCAGCAACAATTGGCTGAAGAAGCAGCGAGAAGACAGGCTTATGCCGATGCCTCTGCAGAAGATTTGCGTAAGGCCCAGGAAAAAGTACAGGTTGCTACAGAAGAGATGCAGAAACTCACTGATGAAATCGATAAAGTGGGTAGCCGAATTGCAGAGTTGAATAAAAAAATTAAACAAAATGAAGAAAAGCTGGTGCTCACCGAGGCTGAGTTAGCTCAGGCCAAAGAGGACTTGAAAGTGTATTATGCTGCACTGAAAAGCCGTATCCAAATGATGTACGAAAGTGACAGAAGCAGCTACTTGGAGATTCTGCTGAATGCCAGCAGTATTTCTGAGTTCTTCAGTAAGTTAGAGTATGTCAGCCAAGTAGTTGAATACGATAATAACATTATGGAGCAGCTGGATGCTTGTCGTGAAACAATTCAAAAGTCCAAAGAAGCCATCGAATTGACTAAAACTGAGTTGGTAGCCGATAGGGATACAGTTCAGAAAGAAAAGGAAGAGTTAGAAAAGATTTATATTGAAAAGGGTGAGGTTTTAGCCGAACTGCAGGCAGATGAATTGACTTGTCAGATGTTATACGATCAGCAACAAGCAGAAGTTGATACTGTAATGGCTCAGTATTACGAAACCGGTAATCAGATCGACGAAAAAAAAGCAGAAAAAGCGGAAGAGGAAGCTCGTAAAGAGCAGGAACGTCTGGAGCAAGAGCGTCTGGAACAAGAGAAGAATGAAGCTGAGGAAGAAACCGGAGACGGATATACCGAACCGGAGGGTGATGAAGAATATTATGATCCTTCCGATGAACCGGAAGAAGGTGATGAGTCAGATCGTGCTTTAAGTTACGGTTGGTCCACCTGGCCGGGAATCGGCAGTGGTGTATTGAGCTGGCCAGTGGATTGTTATGTACTGTCCTCACTGTATGGTCCTCGTATTCATCCGGTTACCGGAGAATATAAGAATCATGGTGGTATCGACTTCTGTGCTGATTATGGTCAAAACATTTATGCAGCCGGATCCGGTACGGTAATCACTGCCAATAGCACCGATAGCTGGGGAGGCGGTTATGGATACTACGTGATGATCCAGCATGATAATGGTATTACTACTTTGTATGCTCATTGCAGCAGTATTACTGTGACAGAGGGAGAATATGTTTCCAGTGGTCAAACCATCGGCTATGTAGGTTCCACCGGTTTGTCTACCGGTCCGCATTTGCACTTTGAGGTGTATGATGGCGGAAAACAGAATCCTGAGGAATACTTATAATAGGTAAGTGAAAATAGAAGGGCGAGGTCGTAAGGCCTCGCTTTTTTTAAATCATTTTGATCCATGGAGGAGGGGAAATACGTGAATAAGGAATATATAGAAAAATATTTGAGCACGGAAGCTTCAAAATTGTTGATACAGGTGGAAGAGGAAGTTTCCTCCACAAATACAATACTGAAACTGGAGGCAGCCAAAGGAGCGAAGGAAGGAACTGTTCTGATTGCTTGCAGGCAAACGGCCGGAAAGGGACGACTGGGCAGAAGCTTTTATTCTCCGGAGGAAACCGGAATCTATATGAGCCTGCTTTTAAGACCAGACTTAAAAGCCAAGGACAGTCTTTTGATTACGACGGCCGCCGCGGTGGCGACAGCCGAGGCAATCGAAAAGGTAACCGGAGTCAAAAGTGAGATCAAGTGGGTGAATGACATTTATTGCCGTGGCCGTAAAGTTGTGGGTATTTTAACGGAAGGTGGACTGAAGGCCGGAACGGATCAACTGGCATATGCAGTGCTCGGAATCGGTATCAATTTATGGGAGCCGACGGGTGGGTTCCCGGAAGAGATTGTAAAGATTGCCGGCAGTGTGTTGACAGAAAGCTTTCAGCCGGATACAATAGAGAAAGAAAAACTGCGATGTCAGTTAGCCGCGGAAGTGCTCAATCAATTTATGTTGATCTATCCGCAGCTTACCGAAAGAAAATTTATGGATGCCTATCGTAAACGCTCTTTTTTGATCGGCCGGGAAGTTACGTTAATTCGGGCAGATCATACAGCAGATATGGATCTGCCAGCGGTTCGAGTGATCGACGTGGGAGACGATGCCCAGTTGATCGTGCAGTTAGCCGATGGCACTTTGCAGGAAATATCTTCTGGTGAAGTCAGCGTGCGTATGGCAGAATGGAGGAAAGAATGGCACTGATTCATGCAAATTTTTACTCAGAGACATTGGGAATGGAGCGCTCCATGGAAGTGATCCTGCCCCAGGCTCAAAATGGAATTGGTCAGAATGGCAGTAAAGCATTGACTGATGTTCCGGTAATGTATCTGCTTCATGGAGCATCTGACGATCAGACGATCTGGCAGCGCCGTACGTCCATCGAGCGTTATGCGGTGGCTAAAGGTTTGGCTGTGATCATGGCATCGACAGACCTTGGTTTTTATTCTGATATGAAATATGGTTACGATTTTTATCAGTTCTTCAGCAAAGAACTGCCCAAGGTGGTGCATGAATTCTTTCCCATGATCACCGATAAACGAGAAAAGACCTTTGTAGCCGGTCTTTCTATGGGCGGTTTTGGTGCCTTTAAGTTGGGTATTCATTGTCCGGAACAGTTCGGTTACGCTGCCAGCCTGTCCGGTTTGATCGATCCCGTTCTGTTTATGGCCTCAGGCGGAGCCGACTTTTTGACCAATGCCTTCGGTACTTTGAAGGAAACAGCGGAAAGCATCAATGATCTGCCTTACTGTTTGGAGGAACAGATCAAAGCTGGTGTAGAGCTTCCAAAGTTCTTTATGTGCTGCGGTACCGAGGATTTCCTGTATCAGGTGAATGTGAAATTCCATAAACAATTTGACGGCCGCATCGATTTAACATACTACGAAGAACCCGGTGTTCACGAGTGGGGCTTCTGGGATCGCAATATTCAGAGAGTTCTGGAATGGTTACCGTTAGAAAAGAAGGAGGCACTTTGATATGGCACTGATGCAGGTTAATTTTTATGCACAGACTCTTGGTCTGTCTACTCAGGTCAATGTAATTCTGCCCCAGAAAACCCACGGAATCGGCGTAGAGGGCAGTGAGGTTCAAAAGGAAAAATATCCCGTGCTGTATTTGCTGCACGGCGCATCCGATGATCATACCATTTGGCTTCGTCGCACCAATATTGAACGCTATGTGGCTCAAATGGGTCTGGCAGTGGTAATGCCCGCTGTGCACTTGTCCCGCTATGAAAACATGGTACATGGACCGAAGTACTACGATTATATTACGAAAGAACTGCCTCAGGTGATGCAGTCCTTCTTCCCAATTTCCGATAAGCCGGAAGATCAGTTTATTGCTGGTCTGTCCATGGGTGGTATGGGCTCACTGAAATTTGGTTTGAGTCTTCCTGAACAGTATGCTGCCGTAGGTGTATTCTCCTCCGGTAATCTGTTCTACAGAAAGTCCGTACCCAGCACTCAGAGACCACGTTTGAGCGGTGGTGTACCGCTGATGGAATCCATTTACGGTACAAATGATCCAAAAGAACTGCAGGGCAGCGAGTGGGATCCTTTCGTAGCAGGTGAGAAGGCTCTTAAAGAAGGAAAGAAGATGCCTAAATTCTATCATGTATGCGGTACCGAGGACTTCCTGCTGGATAGTTCTCGCATTACCCGTGATTGGTTTGAAAAGCATCCTGAAATCGAATACAAATATCAGGAAGCCCCAGGCGTACATAACTGGGAATTCTGGGATACCTGGATTCAGGATTTCCTGAAATGGATGCCTCTAAAATAAGCAGTCATACATTACTGCTTAACATGAAATAAAGACAAAGTAAATGAAATGATAGTTGCGGCACAGCCGCAAACAGGATGACGCAAAAGCCTTCGGAAATTTTCCGAGGGCTTTTATTTCGTTGCAAACGCAACAATTTTATTGACAGGCAGTTAAAATAGAGGTATATTATTAAAGTAGTTTAAAAAAAGAGTGTGTAGGAGTGTGGACTCAACATGATAATCAAAAAGTTTTTGAAAAAGTATGGTTGGTTATACATACCCGGTGTCATTTTCTTGGCACTTTGTTCTCGTATCACCACCATGGCTCCGGAAGCCCTTGGTGATGCCATTGATCTTTTGGAGCAGGCTGTTCCGGACAAGAATCTGGTTTGGAAGCAAGCAGGTATCATCATTTTGATCGCGGTGGCGATTTTTGTTACCCGTTTTATTTGGCGCATGATGATCATTCGAAATGCCCGTTCAATGGAATGTTTTCTGCGCGAAGAACTGTTTACAAAACTGCAGAACCTGCCCATTTCCTTCTTTGCGAAGCGCCGCAGCGGCGACCTGCTGGCCTATGCCATTAACGATGTAGGTGCGGTACGTATGACCTTTGGACCGGTTTTGGCTCAGGGTTTGAACGGTATTATTACCGGTACCATTTCAATTTGGCAGATGACGCAGGAAGTCAATGGACAATTGACAGCACTGGCATTGATTCCGATTCCCATTGCTGTGGTATCGAACATTATCATCGGTAAATTGGTGCAGAAGCGGTTCCGCCGTGTACAGGAATTGTTTTCACATTTGTCCGGTTTTGTAAATGAGTCCATTATGGGATCTCGTGTGGTTAAAACCTTTGCCCGTGAAAAAGAATGGCAGGATGAATTTGAACATACTTCCAGTGAAATGATGCGTGCCAATGTAAAGTTAACCGATACTTCCGCGCTTTTGAATCCTATTACGGTGATCACTTTTGGTATCAGCTATGCGATCAGCTTGATCTATGGCGGCCGTCTGGTTATGGATGGCACCATTGCGCTGGGTGATCTGGTTGCGTTCCAGGGTTATCTACTTCTGATCCAGCAGCCTGTAGTAGCACTGGGCCGTATTGTTAACATGATCCATCGTGGTCTGGCTTCTTACAAACGTTTGGACGAGATCTTCTCTGCGGAAGGTGTGCCGGAAGAAGAAATGCGTGACTATGAGAGAACGATCAAAGGATCTCTGGAAGCTCGCAATTTGACCTTTTTCTATCCCGATGCAGAAAAGCCTGCTTTGGACAATATCAATTTTAAACTGAAAGCCGGAGGTACTTTAGGTATTGCCGGTAAGACCGGAAGCGGTAAATCTACCCTGATCGGTTTGATTTTGAAATTCTTCGATGCGCCCCGTGGCAGCTTGTTTATTGACGGAGTTGACATCAACGATATTCCCGCAAAGGCGATTCGTGAAGCCTCCGGTTATGTACCGCAGGATGGATTCCTATTCTCCACTACCATTGAAAAGGATATTGCTTTCTATACGCCCGGCGCAACTCTTGAGGACGTAAAGGAAGCAGCGGACCTTGCCAATATCGATACCGATATTGAAAACTTCCCCGGTGGTTATGGTACTGAAGTTGGTGAACGTGGTACCCGTTTGTCCGGTGGACAAAAGCAGCGTATCTCCTTGGCCAGAGCTTTGGTGCGCGATCCTAACATGCTGATTCTGGATGATACTCTGTCGGCGGTGGATAACATCACAGAAAAGAAGATCGTGGAGAATATTCACGGCGTATTACGGGATAAAACTTCCATTGTGATCAGTCATCGACTTTCCGCGCTGCGCGGTGCTGACTTGATCCTGTTCATGGAAGATGGTAAGGTGATTGAATCCGGTACCCATGATGAACTTATGGCTATGCAGGGTGCTTATGCTGATACGTACGAAAAACAGTCGCAGGAGGGTGAAGAGAATGAAAAATAAACAAGAAAATCAATCCAGCCTGATGCGTCTGGCGCTTCTGATGAAGCCGCATATTGGCAAACTGCTGATTTGTGTAGTTTGTGTTATTATTGTAAATTTAGCTGAATTATTGAAACCCTATGTGGCGGCTATCGTAATCGATAACTTCCTGGTAGGTGATGCGGAGCAGAGTGGTCTGTTCTCCATTACCGGTATGGGTATTCTGTATTTTATTGTAGCTATGGCCGGTGCACTGTTCTCCATGACGCAGGTGCGTTTGATCGCCCGTATTTCTCAGGGAATCCTGAACGATATGCGTCAGAAGGTGTTCAATAAAATCATGCATATGCCTATGAAGCTGTTGGACCGTAACGGAACCGGACGACTCATTACCCGTGCCACCAATGATGTGGAAACAGTTAATGAATTTTATTCCGATGTATTTTTGAACCTGTTCAAAGATGTATTTCTTCTGGTGGGTATCATGGTCATGATGTTCGTGTTGGATGCCAAGTTGGCTCTGGTAGCCCTGACCGGCGTTCCGCTGATCGTTTTGATCACGGTTTCACTGAAACGAATCATCAAACGCAATTGGAAGAAGATGAAATCTATTATCGGGCAGATTAATGGATTTATGGCAGAAAATATTTCCGGTATGCGTATTGTGCAGGCTTTTAACAGACAGAAACATAAACTGGATGAGTTCCGTGAGCTGAATAAGGCATATTTTAAAACGGCTATGACTCAGGTGTTTCTGAATTCCTTCCTGCGTCCTACCATGGAAGTTGTAAACAACATGGTAATCGCACTGCTGATCGTATACGGCTGTGGTCGTATTACCGGCGGTTATTTGGAAGTTGGTGTGCTGTATGCCTTCACTAACTATGTAAAACAGTTCTTTGAGCCCATCAATGATTTGGCAGAGAAATATACCACCATTCAGTCTGCGCTCGTGTCCACCGATCGTATTTATGAGATCTTGGATGAAAAGGAAACAGAGGATCCTGAAGTTGGCAGCCATGGTGGCAGCGTAAAGGGTACGGTAGAGTTTAAAGATGTATGGTTTGCTTATAACGATGAGGACTGGATCCTGAAAGGTATCAGCTTTAAGGTAGAAGCGGGCCAAAAAATCGCCTTCGTCGGTCATACCGGCGTTGGTAAGTCTACGATCATCAACCTGATCAGTCGTTACTATGAGATCCAAAAAGGCCAGATTCTGGTGGATGGTGTTCCTGTGGAAGAATGGAAACTGCGCGATCTGCGTCAGGGCGTTTCCACCGTACTGCAGGATGTATTCCTGTTTACCGGTGATATTGCTCAAAATTTGGACATGCATGCCGGTCTTTCTGAAGAAAAGATGCAGCAGGCACTGGTGGTTTCGGAAGCAGCCGGTTTTGTGGAAGAACTGGGCGGCCTGAAAGCTCCGGTCACAGAGCAGGGTCTGAACTTCTCCACCGGTCAGCGTCAGCTGCTTTCCTTTGGTCGAGCCATTGCCCATGATCCGGCGATTCTAGTTCTGGACGAAGCTACGGCCCATATTGATACCAATACCGAGGAGCTGATCCAGAAGTCCATCGAGAATATTTCCCAGGGACGCACCTCCATTTTCATTGCTCATCGTCTGTCCACCATTCAAAACTGTGATATCATCTTTGTACTGGATGACGGTCAAGTGGCAGAACAAGGTACCCATGAGGAATTGTATGCAATGAACGGTATTTATACTGAACTCGTAAAAGCACAGGTGGAAGAGTAAAATTTAACGTCTTA
>JAZQUJ010000106.1:0-1882 GCA_045631245.1 Bianqueaceae bacterium | reverse complement strand
TCCCACGACGAGCTGTGGTCACGGTTTGCAATTATTTCTACCGCAATTGATATGGCTGTGACCCATGGATATTGCGAAGCAAATGATTTGCGGCAGGTCTTGAGGCAAGCAAAAAGAAAGGATAAACTGTTTACCCAGGTGCGCCGCGCGCTGACAAAAACCCACTTTTTGAAGAAGGAATTCCAACAGGCATATAAGTTCTGTATGGACAAACTGTCGGAAGGGGAGATCGGATATTTAGGTGTTTTAATTCGCCTAATGACTGGTTTGGAAAGCAGTATTGTATGTGCACTTCGTTGGTCTGATATGATTTATCATCCGGATTTTGACTTCTATTCATTTATCATAATCCGGCAGGTGGATAACGATGGTAATATCATAGGATTCCGGAATGCGGAAGATTATTTGTGTTTTCCGATTTCGAAAAACCTGTTGCGTGTCCTGTTACAGTATAAAGAAAAAGTGGGGAAAAACCGTGAAGAAGATTGCATTGTAGGAGCAAATTTCTCCAACGTAACCCAGAAGAATATTACACCGAAAGCGCTAAACGAGCTTACCAAGACAATGATTACTTCTATTGGTATAAGTGAGCGAAAGGTACTCTTGCCGGATCCTAATTTGGGTCATCGTGAAACTGATTTGAACAAGTATCAAGGTGACTTTGTCCGGGAGAATTTTCGTTTTTGGACGGTTAATAGTGGAAAAATGAATGCCGATGAACTTGCGTATTTGCTGAGGAATAAGCCTTGCACGACACTGGGTACTTTCTATTGTGATTTTCTAAACGATGCATCCCAATTGATTCTGCAGATAAAGCTGAATCGGATGGAAACAGCACTCTATGACGGGGAAAATGAAGAATCCAAGGTATACCATACGGCAAAACAGCCACAGTACTATAGGGAGATTTCTGCAAGTCCTGCATGTGGGAAAACCATCTTGATGGAAGTATCCGCATCAGCACACGCCAAAGGATTGGTGCAACTAAGTACTGCTTATGGATTGTGCGCTGAAAGTACGATTTTGAATGAAGGTGAGGAATAAGCCATGGCCTTTGTTTTTCAAGCGATTGGTTATCCGGAGCTGGGGTATGATAAAAAGCCCACATTCTATGGTGTTTTACGCAACTGTTTTACAAGAATCAATGTGCAGGGGACTAATACCGGCTTATCTAGAAAGTGGAATGAAAACACCACAGTGAAATATGCCCGTGACTATTCGGAGCGGTTATTTCCGATTATGTCTGGATTATTTGGCAAGGATAAACCCATGCATTCCTATACTGCAGAAGATTTTGAGGCGGTATTGGATGAATTGCGCAAAAAATATAACTATGCAGCTTCATCCATGTTACACTACCGATATCTCCTTTGGATAGTGTATCAATCAGGCTTTGAAGATGGATTGTATGATGACAACATCTTTTGGGGTGAAGTAATTGACCCGGAAGAGAACCCAAAAGAATATGAAAAGCATAGAGCGAATGCACTAACAAGGATCAGGAAATCCTTCAGCATAAGTGAGGATATTAGGCTTATGCGATTCTTTATGAATTTGGATCCTCTGATGGCAGAAGGAGAAAATATAGCGCTCGCGTGTATGTATTTTTCCGGGATCAGAAACAATGAGGCTTGCGGCGCTGATTTTAGCGATTTTCATGTTCTCGATATTTATCCGGATACAGCTGTATTTGACATGGTGCGGACAACAACGGCGAATAGTAACATTACTAAACCGAGCGGAAAAACCAAGAATGCACCTCGCACATTACCAATTCCGAAATGGTTCTACAACTTCATTGTAAGGCGTAGAACGTGGATACAACAACAGATCGATGATGGCGCATTCTCTCTCCCTAAGGGGATAAACTCTGAAGTCGGAT
>JAZQUJ010000105.1:0-9464 GCA_045631245.1 Bianqueaceae bacterium | reverse complement strand
CAGAGAGGGTTATCCTGAGATCGGCCTGTACTGGGAAAAAGCAGCTTATGAAGAGGCTGAGCATGCTGCTAAGTTTGCAGAACTGTTGGGTGAAGTAGTAACCAACAGCACCAAGAAGAACCTGCAGCTGAGAGTAGATGCAGAGAATGGTGCTACCGCTGGTAAGTTTGATCTGGCTAAGCGCGCTAAAGAGCTGAATCTGGATGCAATTCATGACACTGTACATGAGATGGCTCGCGACGAAGCAAGACACGGCAAAGCATTCGAAGGTCTGCTGGCTCGTTACTTCGGCTAATCGTTAAAAAAACTTAAAATTAAGATTATGAATGGCAGGGAATTGAGAGATCAGTTCCCTGTCTTATTTTATTTTTCGCAATATAGTCTTAGATATTTGCTTTTCAGTGGATTATCGATTACAATAAGTGGTATAACTTATGAGATGTAATGTATAAGGAGAAATAGAACCATGCTGAAAGAAAGAGTGATTTATTATTATATTGAACAAAATAAAAACTGTGCGGTATCTATGCTGCAGGCTGCCGGTGATGTATATGAACTGAACATAACAGAAGAAATGGCTGGTCTCTTTACCGGCTTTGGAGGAGGCATGGGCTGCGGCATTACCTGCGGAGCTTTGTCGGGTGCCATTGGAGCTCTCAGTGGAAAATATCCCGGAATGGATCGTGAGACTTGTCATATGTTATGTACAAGACTCGTTGAAAAATTTAAAGAAAAAATGGCGTGCGATTCTGTAGATTGCAGTGTGATCGCTGCAAAATATAAAGTGCCGGAAACCAGATGTTTGGCCGCTGTATTGTTGGCGGCCGAGGCATTAGAAGAGTTTATGGAAGAACAACAGAGGAATGAATATGATCACTGCTGAAAAATTAACTTTTGGATTCGATAGTACGCCACTGTTTCAAAACATTTCTTTTACTTTAGAGGAAAACTGCCACTGTGCTATGATTGGCAGTAACGGAACCGGAAAAACTACGTTGATGAACTTGATTCGAGAGCCGGAGAATTATACCTACGAGGGTAAACTAAAACTGGAAGGTGCAGGTCGTATCGGCTATGTGAGTCAGTTTGCTGTTCGTGAAGGCGATCAGTCCATCACCGTCTATGACTATTTATGTCAGGATTTTATCGCCCTGGATCAAGCGATTGCTGATGTGTGTCTTCAAATGGAGTCGGCCGAAGAGTTTGATGCCTTGATGGAGCGTTACCAAAATTTGTTGGACGAAAGTGATTCCATCGATGCAGCCAATTATGAGATCAATATCCAGCAGCAACTGAAGTTGGCAGATCTGGAAAATAAGAAGGATCTGGAATTGGAAAAACTTAGTGGTGGCGAACTGAAGTTGGTTCAGGTAATCCGTCAGATGCTGCGTCGCCCGGGACTTTTGATCATGGATGAGCCGGATGTTTTCTTGGACTTTGAAAATTTGAACGGCCTGCGGGATCTGATCAATGCTTATAAAGGGACCTTGCTGGTGGTGACTCACAGCCGGTATTTGTTGGCCCATTGTTTTGATCGTTTATGGCATCTGGAAAATAAAGATCTGCAGGAGTTTGAAGGAAACTTTACAGAGTACAGCTACCTGCGTCTGCAAAAGAAGATCGATCTGCAACGGGAAGCCATTGCCGATGAAGAGGAAATTCAACGCATCACGAAGCTTGTGGAAGGACTGCGCGAGAAAGCCAGTGAAATGGCGGAGGCTCATCATGGCCGTACTCTTAAGAGCAAGGTAAGCTATTTGAATCGTTTGTTGAGCAGGCAGATCAAAGCTCCCTTTGTAGAGATCCGTCAACCAGATATTCTGCTGCCTGAGATAGAAGCTCCGGAAGAAGCGGTTGAGTTACTAAAAATTGATAATTATTCCCTGACCTTTGAGAAAACATTGTTAGAGCAGATTTCCTTTGCTGTGCACTCCGGTGAAAAAGTAGCTCTTGTGGGTGCCAATGGTACAGGAAAGACTTCAATGCTGCGAGAAATTTGGAAAAATGAGAATCCATCCGTCCATTTTTCCGCGGAAGCGGAGCCTGCTTTCTTTTCTCAACTGCATGCAGAGATTCTAAATGAGAAAAACACGATCTACGAGGAATTCTTTGCAATAGGCTTTGAGACCTATGGGCAAGTGGAGGAGTACTTGCAGAAGTACTGTTTTGATCCGGATAGTCTTGGTCGCAGGGTTGGCTGCCTTTCCGGCGGTGAGAAAAACTTGCTGCAGTTGGCCAAAGTGGCGGTAGGTCATGCCAATCTACTTCTGTTGGACGAGCCTTCCAGTCATTTGGATACCTTTGCACAGATTGCTCTGGAGGATGCAATTGCGGCTTATAAGGGTGCAGTTCTTATGGTATCCCATGATTTTTATACCATTGTGAACTGTGCGGACACCATACTGCTGGTGGAGAATGGCGGCATTCGTCAGATGAGTGCGCGTGCTTTCCGCAAAATGATTTACAAGAAGCATTTCAGTAAAGATTATTTGGAACTGGAATTGCAGAAGAAGGATTTTGAGACTCGAATTGCCCGCAGCTTAGAAGCCGGTGACTGTGTTGAGGCACAGCGACTGTGTGATAAGCTGGCTGCGGTTGTGGAACAAATGAAGAATGTATAAAAAAACTCGCATGGTTTGAAAAATCAAACCGTGCGAGCTTCTTTTTTTATGTTCGCTATTATGAATCGCTGCCGTCGTACTTGCCGCCACGCAAAATATCATGATAAATGCGGGTCAGCTTATTATCCCTTACGGCAAAACCGTGGGTACCGTCATCCGAGGCGAAGAATACTTGGTCATCGGTTCTGGTCAAAACAAGGCGGGCATATTTCATTTTGTCATGATTGGTTTTAGATTCCACGCGGGTGGGGACCAAAATATATTCGGGATCGGCTATGTCATAAATATAATAGAGCGTATTGAATAAGTGGTGGGCAGCCTGAACCAGATCGGAGTTTAAAGTATCCTCACTGTAGTGTTTTAAAAGCTGTGCCTCACCGATCTTGTTGATATCGCCCAACATCAAAAATACCTTGTCATCGAAGGTGATTTTTAAAACGGTGGAGGTATCGTTAAAGTCTTCTGGCATTTCGTTGCAGCCATAGGCAGTATGACATTCATGAGTCTGCAGAATATCAAACTTGGCGCTGCTGAGCATAAAGCTTTGACCGGCGTGGGGCTTTAAATATTTGACATTGGGATAATACTGATTGATTCGGTTGATGGTGAGGTAACATTGGGGCTCGAAAACGCGATATGTGCTGGAGGGAAAATTGAACATTACGCGCTGAAGCTCGATATCCTCATGATATAGGCGCAGTAGTTTGGCAAATAGAATCATATGATCGGCGTGGGCATGGGTACAGAACCAGCAGGCAATTTTGATTTTGTCGCCGGCGACGAGACCCTTCATAAATTGATAAATCGTAGCAACGGTTTCGTCAGTAGCCTGTTCGTAGGCGCCGCCATCTACCACAAAGAGAGAGCCATCGGAAAGTTTAATGATATACAGCATGCCGCAGTCGGTAACGATGCCATCTACACGTTCGCTCTGTTTCAGTGCATACTGATACACTTCGGTACTGCCTTTAATATGTTCGGTCTTGTAACCGAATTCATTGATGGGACAGCTTACCTTATCATCGATGAAGCGAGCGGTGCGGTCGCCTTTGGTGAAGTAGCCGTAGATCAATCGGTCATCTTTTTGGAGTTCGTAGAAGAGATTATCTTCCAGCTTGTTTTCGAAGATCACTTCAAAACCTTCAGCTTTCAGCACATCGATATAGTTCAAAAACTCTGCAGCATTTGTTTTGATGATCGAACGCAGTAAGGAGGAACGATCCTCTTTGACAGGAACATAGTCGTCCATGTAAAAGGCGCGGATCTTGCCGGTAGCCTTTTCATAGCGAACCTGCAGCATGCGTTGGTTAAAGAAGATCTTGGTACTTAGAATCGACTCGGGGCATCTTTCCCAACGACCGGCATATTTTTTGTGAAGGTCATTAATCAGTGTTTTGAAAGCGCCAACGGGCATACTACTGCCGTCTTCAATGGGCATGGGAATGCTTTCATCGATCTTTCTTTCATCGTACAGGCCGCCGCCGGCATTATATAATTGACAAGAAGGCATTCCGCCTTGGTACATGGGCAGTCCTTCGAGAAGTTCTGTATTTAAATCCATAGTTAGCTCCTCCGTAAATCATATGTTGGGCTGAGTATAGCATTTTTTTCCCTGAAAATCAATTAAGAAAAGCAATGTATTCTTGAATGGATTGTTTGCTTGACAGGTATTTTTTATGTGGTAAAATTTGTATAAATACATAAGAAAAATGATTCAAAAAATAAATCCATAATGTAGAAAGGAAAATCACTATGTACGAAGCTTGTGAAAAAAGATATGATACCATGGCGTATAATCGCACCGGTAACAGCGGGTTGAAACTTCCGGCAGTTTCGCTGGGCTTATGGCATAACTTCGGAGATACCGGCTGTTTCGAAACCATGAGAAAAATGTGTTTTACTGCTTTCGATAACGGCATTACCCATTTCGATCTGGCCAATAATTATGGTCCGGCCCCGGGTGCAGCAGAAAAGAATTTTGGACGTATTTTGAAGGAAGATTTGGGAGCATATCGCGATGAACTGATCATCAGCACCAAAGCCGGATACGGAATGTGGCCCGGCCCTTACGGTGATTTCGGCAGCCGCAAATATTTGCTGGCCAGTTTGGATCAAAGTCTGGCGCGCATGGGATTGGATTATGTGGATATTTTCTATCATCATCGTCCTGACCCGGAAACTCCTTTGGAGGAAACCATGGGCGCGCTGGCTACGGCAGTGCAGTCCGGTAAGGCACTGTATGTGGGTCTATCCAACTACGATGGCCCGCGTATGGAAGAGGCAGCGGCCATTTTAGCGGATCTGAAAGTGCCCTTTATTATCAATCAAAACAGTTACTCGATCATCAATCGTCGCATCGAAAATAACGGTTTGAAGGAGAGCGCCGCCAAACTGGGCAAGGGGATCATCGCATTCTCACCCTTGTCCCAAGGCCTTTTGACGGATCGCTACTTGAAGGGAATCCCTGCCGACAGCCGCATTAAGACTGACGGCCGATTCTTGAAGGAAAATGCTCTGACAGAAGAACGTTTGGATCAGATCCGAGCACTCAATGAAGTGGCAGCTCAGCGCGGACAGACCCTGGCTCAGATGGCACTGGCCTGGGTGCTGCGCGATGGCATCGTAACCAGCGTACTGGTCGGTGCATCCAAGCCTGAGCAGGTACTGGACAATGTAAAAGCTGCTGAAAATACAAAATTCACCGATGAAGAACTGGTATTGATCGATGAGATCAGCGCCCGGGTTTAAGGTTTAGTAAATGTGAAAAGCCCTTGGTCATTGCAAATGGTGACCAAGGGCAGCTTTATTCTTGTGTTAAAAATCAGGGCAGATCATTTTCTGTAACTTGTGAGATCACACGGCCGTTGATCACGTAGCCGTCAGCTCCTTGCCGCAGGGCGGCAACCAGTTCGTGGTTATTGCGGATTCGGGTTTTGAAAGCAAGTCCGGCAGTACCCAGTTTGGAATCGGTGATGTTATGAACATCGCCGCCGCTGGTGCGGATGAAATCCTTTTCATGGCTGAGGGACAGAGCTTTTCCGTCTTCGCCGGGGTGGTTGCCCGCGTTGTGAATTTCGATACCATCTACTATGTCCTTGCGGGGTTCAACGCTCATGTTGATGTAGCTGCGGTCGCGGTAGGGGTGGGCCTGAACTACGAGGCCACCTGCGGAATGTACGCGGTCAACGAACTCATCCAGTGTGATGTCGCACAGATCCGGATTGGCCAGCAGAAAGTCCAGATCGATGCCGTATACAAGGACTTCTTTGCCATCGCCATAGGCATGTTCAATGCCGAACAGTACGTCGAAATCAAGATCAGCTACGGCTTCGCAGGCATCCAGATAAGCTTGATAATAGGCTTTTACCTGAATATCCCAGGGCAGGCTGCGATCGAGAGCAGTGTTGCCGCTGATGAAGTGGTCGGTCAAGATCATGCCGGCATAACCGGCTTTATAATAAGCCAGAGCCAGTTCCTGTGAAGTACTGCTGGCGCAGTGGCTGCACTGGGAGCAATGGCAATGGGTTTCGTAAAGATACATAGAGAAGCCTCCTTGGAAGTTTTCATTTATTATACAGGGGAAGAGCGTAGATTACAAGTGTCAGTTTGATGTAGATTTTGCTGATAAATTCTACATTTTGTATCCTGTTGGCCTGCTAAAAATATTGCATTTTTCGATGGGATACTGTATAATGTCGTTGTTAGCATGGCGAGACTGTTTTGCGACGCTGTGCGTGAAATTGGATGTTGTATCCTATGTTGTCAATAATTTTTAATTTATATTATTAAAGAGAGGTATTCACTTATGGAAAATCTTGAACTGTTGTACACCGGTAAAACTAAAAACGTGTATGCTCTACCCAACGGCAACTGCTTGCTGCTTTTCAAAGATGATTGTACCGGTAAAGACGGTGTGTTCGATCCCGGTGAAAATTCTGTAGGCTTGACCATTGAAGGTGTTGGTGATGTAAATCTGCGCATGAGCATTTACTTCTTCGAGAAGATCAATGCTGCCGGCATCAATACTCATTATGTTTCCGCTAACCTGGAAAATACCACCATGGAAGTTCTGCCTGCTAAGGTATTTGGTAAGGGTCTGGAAGTTATCTGCCGTCGTAAGGCTGTTGGTTCCTTCTTCCGTCGTTACAACGAGTACTGCACCGAAGGTCAGGATCTTCCTTACTATGTAGAAACTACTTTCAAGAACGATGCTTTGGGCGATCCTCTGGTAACCAAAGATGGTTTGGTAGATCTGGGCGTTATGACCTCTGAGCAGTATGACTCTCTGAAGTCTCAGACTCAGGCTATCACCAAGATCCTTGCTGATGATCTGGCTGAAAAGGGCATGGAGCTGTACGATATCAAGTTTGAGTTTGGTTATGCTCCCGATGGAAGAGTAATGCTGATCGACGAAGTTGCTTCCGGCAACATGCGTGTTTATAAGAACGGCGAGTACATCGATCCCATGACTCTGAACGGCCTGTTCTTTGCATAAGTTTTAATTTAACAATCTTATTTCGGGGCGACCATACCAGTCGCCCCGTAAATACATATCCCTAAATTTTACGTTTAACTGAAAAATATTCTTATAGAATCAAAGGAGTATATATCATGGATCACAAGAATTCCTTTTCTGCCAGCTATGCAGCAGCCGGTGTAGATATCACCGCAGGTTACAAAGCAGTAGAACTGATGAAAAAGCACGTTGCCAGAACCCGTAATGAAGGTTGTTTGGATGATGTAGGCGGCTTTGGCGGCTGCTTCGGTCTGGGTAGTATTGCAGGTATGCAGGAGCCCGTATTGGTTTCCGGTACCGATGGCTGTGGTACCAAGGTTAAAATGGCGATCCTGATGGATAAGCATGACACCATTGGTATCGATGCGGTAGCTATGTGTGTAAACGATATTATCTGTGTAGGTGCTAAGCCTTTGTTCTTCTTGGATTATATTGCCTGCGGCAAGAACATTCCTGAGAAGATCGCTGCCATCGTTGGCGGTGTTGCAGAAGGCTGTGTTCAGTCCGGTGCTGCTCTGATCGGTGGTGAGACTGCTGAGCATCCCGGTATGATGCCTGTTGAAGAATACGACCTGGCAGGTTTTGCTGTGGGCGTTGTGGACAAAGCTAAAATGATCGACAACAGCAAGATGGCTGTGGGCGATGTAGTTCTGGCTCTGCCTTCCACCGGTATTCACTCCAACGGTTTCAGCCTGTGCCGTAAGGTATTCGATATCGATAATAACAATCCTGAATTGTATGTACCCCGTGAAGAGCTGGATGGCAAGAGCATTGCTGAAGCTCTGCTGGTTCCCACCAAGATCTACGTTAAACCCGTTCTGGCTCTGTTGGAGAAGGTAAATGTAAAGGGTATTTCCCACATCACCGGTGGTGGTTTCTACGAGAATATTCCCAGATCCATTCCGGATGGTCTGTGCGCTAAGATCGACAAGAGTGCCGTTAAGGTTCTGCCCATCTTCGATGTGATCGCTAAGTGGGGCAACATTCCTGAGCGTGACATGTTCAACACCTACAACATGGGTGTTGGTATGAGCATCGTGGTTCCCGCTGAGGAAGCTGAACTGTCTCTGTCCATCCTGAAAGAGAATGGTATTGATGCTTACGTGATCGGTGAGATCATCGAAGGCGAAGAAAAGGTGATCTTGTAATGGCAAAACGTATTGCGGTTTTGGTTTCCGGCGGCGGTACCAACTTACAGGCCCTGATCGATGCACAGCAGCGCGGAGAACTGGGCGGCGGCGAGATCGCAGCTGTTATCTCCTCTAAAAAAGGCGCTTTTGCGCTGGAGCGTGCTGCCAAAGCCGGTATTCCCGGTTATGTGCTGTCCCGTAAAAAGTTCGAATCCAATCAGGCTATGACGGTAGCACTGGTGGATATGTTGAAAGATCTTAATATCGATCTGGTAGTTCTGGCCGGCTGCATGGTCATCTTCAGCCAGGAACTGGTGGATGCCTATCCCAATGCCATTATGAATGTGCACCCTGCTCTGATTCCTTCTTTCTGTGGAAAAGGCTTTTATGGTCTGCATGTGCATGAGGCAGCTCTGGCATACGGCGTTAAGCTGTCCGGTGCGACTGTACATTTTGTAAGTGCCGAGTGTGACGGCGGTCCGATCATTGCCCAGAAGGCAGTGGAAGTACGCTGTGATGATACGCCTGAAACCCTGCAGCAGCGCATTATGGAAGAGGCTGAATGGAAGCTTCTGCCCGAGGCTGTGAGCCTGTTCTGTCAGGATCGTATCACTGTGGAAGGCCGTACCGTCATTATTAAATAATGACTCAAGGCATGTTGAATCAACGATAACGAACATAAGAAAAATTGATTTTCCGTTTAGGAGGTTACTATGAAACTTCTTGTTGTAGGTGGCGGCGGCCGTGAGCATGCCATCATCCGCTCCTTGAAAAAGAATCCCGAAGTGACTGAAATTTTTGCCTGCCCCGGTAACGGTGGTATGGCAGCCGATGCTACCTGTGTGAACATTGGTGCTACCGAGATCGAAAAGATCGTTGCCTTTGCTGTGGAAAACGCCATTGACTATGCGGTAGTTGCTCCCGATGATCCGCTGGTACTGGGTTGTGTGGATGCTCTGGAAGAGAAGGGGATTCCTTGCTTTGGTCCTCGTGCCAATGCTGCCATTATTGAGGGCAGTAAGGTATTCTCCAAGAACCTGATGAAAAAGTACGGTATTCCTACTGCTGCTTATGAAGTATTCGAGGATATGGAAGCAGCTCTGGAGTATCTGGAAACTGCACCGATCCCCACTGTTATTAAGGCCGATGGTCTGGCACTGGGTAAGGGCGTAATTATTGCTGAGACCCGTGAAGAGG
>JAZQUJ010000104.1:0-14727 GCA_045631245.1 Bianqueaceae bacterium | reverse complement strand
GAGAAGGGCGTGCTGACTCCTATGCAGCTCATTGCCTACATGAGCACCAACCCCGCTAAGGTTCTGGGCATCGATAAAGGTACCCTGGCAGAGGGCGCTATTGCCGACATTGCCATTGTGGATCCGAAAGAAGAATATATTTTCGATATGGCGAAGTCTTATAGTAAAAGTAAAAATGCACCCTATGGCGGCATGAAAATGACCGGACGGGTGAAAATGACCATCCTGGATGGTAAAATTGTATATAAGGAAGGGGAGATCCTGAATGTTTAATGATCGCGTAACCATTCTGAAACAGGAAGTGCTGGATAAGGGCATCTATCGTATGACCCTGCAGGCTCCTGAAATTGCACAGACTGCCGTGCCTGGTCAGTTTGTAAACCTGTACAGTGATGATAAGACCATGCTGCTGCCTCGTCCTATCAGTATTTGTGATGTGGATCCGCAGGAAGGTCTGCTGATTCTGATCTATGCCGTTGTGGGTAAGGGTACCGAGGAAATGGCTGCTAAACAGCCGGGTGATACCATTCGTGTGATGGGCCCCTTGGGTAAAGGCTTCCCGCTGGAAGCTGCCGAAGAAGCAGATGAGATCTTCGTAGTGGGCGGCGGTTTGGGTATGCCTCCCATGTTGTACTTAAGCCGTATGATCAATGACCCTTCTAAGGTGAAGATTTTCCTTGGCTTCCGTAGCCAGGCCTGGATGGGCGAAGAGTTTAAACCTTATGGAACTGTATATATGACCAGCGATGATGGTACTACTGAGTTTAAGGGTAATGTGCTGCAGCGTATTCGTTTCTATTTGAAAGTTCAGAATCGTTCCATGCGTCGTGTGTTGTACACCTGTGGTCCTTTGCCCATGATGAAGGCTATTCAGGAGTACTTTATGGATGATGAGACCATGGATCTGTGGTTCTCTCTGGAAGAGCGTATGGGCTGCGGTTTTGGTGCTTGTGCAGGCTGTCCTGCTAAGCTTCGTATGCCCGATGGCTCTATTAAACAGGAAGGCGTTTGCAAGCTCGGCCCTGTATTCCCCGGAAAGGCGGTAATCTTCAATGACTAAGAATTTAGCAGTAAATTTGTGCGGTGTTCCCATGAAGAACCCGCTGACCACAGCATCCGGTACTTTTAATCCGCAGGCACATGCTCAGTTTTATGATCTGGGTATTTTGGGTGCTGTAACCGTAAAGGGTGTAGCTGATGAGCCTTGGGCCGGTAACCCGACTCCTAGAATTGCAGAAACCTATGGCGGTATGCTGAACTCCGTTGGTCTGCAGAATCCCGGTGCCGATGCCTTTATTGAAACCGACATTCCGTTTATTCGCCAGTTTGATACCAAGTTGATCGTGAATCTGGCCGGTCATTCTATTGAGGAATACCAGAGAGTAGCCGAAAAGATTTCCGCTGCCGATGTGGACCTGCTGGAACTGAACATTAGCTGTCCCAATATTAAAGAGGGCGGTGTAGGCTTTGGTACCAGCGCATCCATGGCTGAAAAGGTAGTTAGCGAAGTGAAGAAGGTTGTCAACAAACCCATGATCGTAAAGCTGAGCCCCAATGTAACCGACATTACTGAGATCGCCAAGGCGGCAGAAGCCGGTGGTGCGGACGCATTGTCCCTGATCAACACCCTGTTTGGTATGAGAATCGATGTATATAAACGTCGTCCGATTCTGGCCCAGAAGATGGGCGGTTTCTCCGGTCCGGCTGTAAAGCCTGTAGCCGTTCGCATGGTATATCAGGTAAGTAAAGCTTGTAAGCTTCCCATTGTAGCTATGGGTGGTGTAGCCACCGGTGAAGATGTGGCTGAGTTTATTATGGCTGGTGCTACCATGGTAGCGACCGGTACCACTAATCTGGTGGAGCCTGATTGTCCTGTTCGTATTCTGCGCGAATTGGAAGAGTTCATGGATAAGACCGGTGTAAAGGATATCAACGAGATCCGCGGCATTATTGCGTGATTGACCGTTGAGGCATTTTTAAATCAAATATAATTCTATCTACAGTCCATTGGATCGATTCCAGTGGACTGTTTCTTTTTAAAAACACTTTAAAAACTTGTTGCCATGAGGGCGGTTCAAGGTGTATACTGTATTTTAGAAATTTTTACATACTTGGAGGCTTATTATGGCATCACATACATCATTAATGACAGAAGGATCGATTTACAAAAAGCTGATTGCATTTGCAATTCCTTTGTTTTTGGGTAACCTATTTCAGCAGCTCTATAATACTGCAGACTCTCTGATTGTGGGTAACTTTTTGGGAAGTCAGGCACTGGCATCGGTTAGCTCCTCAGGTAATCTGATTTTCCTGTTGGTGGGCTTCTTCAATGGTATTGCCATGGGTGCAGGCGTGGTGATCGCCCGGTATTTTGGTGCCAAGGATTACGAGAACATGGAAAAGGCCGTTCATTCTATTGTTGCTTTTGGTATAGTGGGTGGCATTGCTCTTATGGTGGGCGGCTATCTGCTTGCGCCTAAAATGCTGCAGTGGATGGGAACCCCGGAAGATATTATGGAAGGTTCTGTACTGTATTTCAGAATTTACTTCTTAGGTTCTATGCCTTTTGTATTATATAACTGCTGTGCGGGTATACTACAATCCGTAGGAGATAGTAAGCATCCGCTGTATTACCTGATCATTTCGTCTGTTGTGAATATCGTGTTGGATTTGGTGTTTATTGGTGTATTTCAGATGGGCGTTGGATCCGCTGCAGTGGCTACCAGTCTGTCCCATTTGGTCAGCTGTGTGCTGTGTTTGGTACGCTTGCTGCGCAGCAAAGATGTGTTCCGTGTGGATGTAAAGAAGATTCGATTCCACAAGGCTCAAATGAAGTTGATCGTGTCCAACGGTTTGCCTTCCGGTATTCAGAACTCTATCATTGCTTTTGCCAATGTAATCGTGCAGAGTAACATCAACGTGTTTGGTACTATGGCGGTGGCTGGGCAGGGGTCCTATTCTAAAATTGAAGGGTTTGCCTTTCTGCCGGTAACCTGTTTTGCCATGGCTCTAACCACCTTCATCAGTCAGAATGTAGGTGCACAGAAGTATGACCGTGTTAAGAAAGGGGCCCGCTTTGGCATGCTCTGTTCCATGGGTATGGCAGAGGCTCTGGGTATCATCATTGCCTTGGCATCACCGGTACTGATGGCCATGTTCGATAGTACGCCGGACGTGGTGGCTTTTGGAGCCGGTCGTGCTCGAATCTGCGGTTATTTCTTTGCTTTTTTGGCTATGTCTCATTGTATGGCGGGCATTTTTCGAGGGGCTGGCCGTGCCATGGTTCCCATGATCGTTATGATGGCTTGTTGGTGTGTGATTCGTGTCATCTTTATTACGATTACAATCAAATTGATTCCCCATATTGATGTCATCAACTGGGCTTATCCGCTGACCTGGTTCCTGAGTTCAGTGGTATTTTGTATTTACTATTGGAAGGTGGATTGGGTTCAGTTACCTCAAAAACGGAGAGCGTAATTTATGAGTTTATTTCGTCTAATGCCGGTGCTTCTAATGACACCGGTCATGATCTACTTTTTCTTCTTTATTCGAAGAATGGTTCGGTTCTGGTTTCATCCGAAATGGAAGTGGTGGCATACAGCTTTAATCATAGTGGTCTGCATTGGTTTGGGGTGTTTTAGCTCCAGCCTGTTCACCTCCGGTATTGTTGTGGTGATGCATTTATTTCTGTTTTGCTTGAGTGTTGATGTACTGAACTTATTTTTTAGAAAAATTAAAGGGCTGCGCTGGTGGCCGGGGCTGTATCGCAGTGGTATGCTGCCCATTGCCGTTACCATTGCGGTACTGGTGTTTGCTTACTGGAATATCCACCATGTGGTACAAACCGATTATACCGTTGAAACAGGTAAAGCGATTCGTCAGAAAGGCTATCGGGTCATATTTGTATCGGATCTTCATGCGGGTCTGACCTTGGATTCAGAAGGCTTGCAAAAATATGCCCGAGAAATTGCTGCGCTGCATCCGGATTTGGTGATTTTGGGCGGCGATATTGTTGATGAGGGTACTTCTTTAGAATGTATGCAGCTCAGTTTTCGAATTTTGGGTGATATTCCCAGTGAGCTGGGTACTTTTTACGTGTATGGGAATCATGACCGTTCGAATCATTGGGGTGAGTGCGACTATACGACAGAGCAACTGGATACAGCAATGAAGGAAGCCAGAATTCAAGTACTATCGGATGAGGTAATGCAGCTTACCGAAGACTTGGTTTTGGTGGGACGTGAGGATGCCTCTTTTGGAGGTAACCGGGAGCGTTTGAGTGCAGAACAGCTCCTGGAAGGAGTATCAAAAGAGGATTTCATAGTGTTACTGGATCACCAGCCTTTGGAACTTGTCAAGAATAGGGAGCTGGGTGTAGATCTGCAGCTGTCCGGTCATACGCATAACGGGCAGATATGGCCGGTGGGCCTTGTGAGTGAGTCGTTTGAAATTAATGAGATGACTTACGGAATACAACAAATGGAGGACTATCACATCATCGTTTCTTCCGGCATGGCCGGCTGGGGCTATCCGTTCCGCACCAGTGGGCATTCGGAATATGTAATGGTGGATATACAGGGAAAATGATCACATATCAGGAGATTTATAATAATGAAGAGATTAATGCCCTGATCGCCCGCGGGAATCAGGTGCTGAAATCGATGGGTTTTACGGAGCATTCGAAAGCACATGCGGGAATCGTAGCGGATCGTGCGGCGACTATTTTGAAGGCGCTTGGATATGGGGCGTCAGAGATCGAGTTGGCGCGGATCGCCGGGTTCATGCACGATATTGGTAATAGTATCAATCGACATGATCATGCACAGAGCGGAGCGCTGCTGGCGTATCAGATCTTGAAAGAAATGGATATGCCAATGGAAGACCGATTGACGGTGATTACGGCCATTGGTAATCATGATGAAAAGACGGGTACTGCCGTAGATGCAGTATCGGCAGCACTGATTCTAGGCGATAAGACTGATGTGCGGCGGAATCGCGTGCAGGCGGCTTCACCGGCGCAGTTTGATATCCACGATCGGGTGAATTATGCGGTGCTGGAGTCAAAGGTGATGTATCGACCTGATAAAGAGGCGATTGAGATGACACTGGAGCTGGATGATTCTATTTGTACTTTGATGGAATATTTTGAAATCTTTTTGGATCGTATGCTGATGTGTCAGAAGGCATGTCAGGTGCTGGGGTGTAAATTCCGCCTGGTGGCGAATGGGACAAAGTTATGTTAAAAATGGATACAGTATTATATAATGGACGGATCTATACCATGGAGTCGGAGGGCCAATGGTATGAGGCAGCGGGTATTGTTGATGGACGTATTGCTGTAATGGGTTCTTCTCTGGAAGCTGAAACCTGGGATGCTTTGAAGCGGATCGATTTGCAGGGTCGAACGGTGCTGCCGGGCTTTAATGAAGGTCATATGCATCTGGCAAGTTACGGACATATTAATCATCATGTGACGCTATTTCATTGTCACTCCGTAGAGGAATGCTTGGAAGAGATTCGAAAATATCATGCGGAGCATCCGCAGGCCACGTATGTGTTTGCGCGTGGGTGGAATGAAGATTATTTTGTGGATAAGCGATATCCCACACGACAGGAGTTGGATGAAATTTGCCCGGATGTACCGGTGGAACTGGTGCGAGTATGCGGACACATGAGTGTGTGTAATTCCTGTGCCATTCGCGCAATCGATGAGCTGCCGCAAGCAGCTGAGTTTCGAGCGGTGGATCAAATTGTGGATGGCTTTCTGTATGAAAATGCAGTGGAGTTATTTGATGCGATCCTGCCTGCACCTACTTTAGAAGAGGTGGAAGAGATGCTGCTGTATGCCATGAAGAATCTGAACCGCTGCGGCATTACGACCTGCCAGACTGATGATTTCGGGGCCATTGCCGGTGCAGGATGGAATCGGATCATCGAAGCGTATAAAGATTTGGAAGCGAAGGGTTTGATGACAGTGCGTGTATACGAACAATGCCTGTTTACCCGGCAGAGTCAGTTTGAGGAATTCTTGGAGGCAGGGCATCGTACCGGCCAGGGCGGAGACTACTTTAAGATCGGACCGCTGAAGCTTTTGCAGGATGGTTCCTTAGGGGCCAAAACGGCATTACTGACAAAGCCATATATAGATTCTTCCGATTATGGTATTGCAATTTTTACTCAAGATGAATTGGATTCTATTGTTGGGCTGGCGCATAAAAATGATATGCAGATCGCGGTGCACTGTATTGGTGACGGCGCTATGAACATGGTATTGGACTCTTTAGAGCGGGCACAGCAGCTGTGGCCGAGATCCGATTGTCGCCATGGTATTGTACATGTGCAGCTATCCAATCGCGAGATTTTACAGCGGATGGCAGCGAATGATGTGATTGCTTATATTCAGCCTGTGTTTGTGGATTACGATATGGACATGGTACCGCAGCGAGTGGATGGACCGTATCAGGATATCTATGCCTGGAAGACCATGGAGGATCTGGGGATTTTAACGGTGGGTGGTTCCGATGCACCGGTGGAGAGCTTTGACGTGCTGAACAACATATATTATGCAGTTACACGTGAACATTTGAAAGGCGGACCTGAAGGTGGTTGGCTGCCGGAGCAAAAGGTAAGTGCCTATCAGGCGGTTTCGATGTTTACAGTTCACGGAGCGAAGGCTTGTTTTCAGGAGGAAAATCTTGGGCGGCTGCTTCCAGGCATGGTGGCGGATCTGGTAGTGCTTTCTGAGGATCCCTTTGCTGTGGAAGGACATGATATTCGAAACATACAGGTTACAGCGACCATTGTGAGCGGGCAAGTTGTATATGAGAATTAATAAAAAAGACCAACTTCTACGTGAGGTAGAAAGTTGGTCTGATTTTTTATCTAAGGCGTTCCCAGAGTTTAGGTAGGCAGGTCTCAAACTTCAGTCCGTGCCAATGATTACCTTCTGCATCCGCAGAGGAAGCAGTGTTTTCAACACAAACCCTAGTGAAATCGGTGGCCAGCTCCAGAGCGGAACTTAAGGAAAGGCCTCGGAGCAATCCGCCGATACATACACTGGCGAACAAATCGCCGGTCCCGTGATAGTGACCGGGAACGGGAGGACGAAAATACGAAGAATATTCATCGGAAGAGTCTAGACATACGGCACCAAGTTCTGAGCCGGAGTTCACCAAACCGGTGATTACCACATTTTTAGCACCGAAATCCTGCAGTCCTTTTAATAAAGACAAGGGATCGGCAATGGTCTCACCGTTATAGGGCAGATCAAGCAGAGCACAGGCTTCGGTCATGTTGGGAAGCAGTAAATGCGCTCGGCTGCACAAGGATGCATAGGAGGAAATGAACGATGGTGTCATACGCTTATGCAGCTTACCTCCATCACCCATTACCGGATCCACCATGATCAAAGCATTGGGAAAGTGTGAAATCAAACGATTGACAAAATCAAGCTGAGGCTCACTTCCTAAGTAGCCAACGTAGATCGCATCAAACTGCAGATCCAGGGACAGCCAGTGTACTAAAGCCGCTTCCATTTCCGGCAGCAGATCCCTGAAGGTAAATCCTTTAAATGCGCTGTGGGTGGACAGTACAGAAGTAGGCAACAAGGTGGTTTCAATGCCCATGGCAGAAAGTACCGGCATCGCAATGGAACCGGAACACTTGCCGTAGCAGGCCATATCCTGAATAGTAAGTAATTTCATAAAAATCTCCAAAAGTGAGAAGCGGTGCCGGGTAAGGAATACCCAGCACCGTTTTCGATATTTTAAGTGATTCGGGCGATTTTATCGTCCAATATCATACACACTCTGCAGTGTCAGATCAGCCATCAGATCTTCAGCAGTAATAGAAAGATCGTTAACTTCTGCAGTCAAATGCAGTACATCGGAGGATGTAATATCGAAGTAGTTATCCGACAGCAGGGCATCGTGATTGTTAAAGTCGATCTCCAAACTCTTCACATAGGTGGAAGCGGCTACTTCCAGATCAAAACGACCATTACCACCAGTGATGCTTACCTTGATTTCGGGTTTTGTCATATTGAAATGTTTGGGCTTGCAGAACAGCAAGGAAGAATGAGAGAGCATATTACCGGCTTCGTCATACAGTTCGTACGCCAGCATGCGTTCTTTCTCGTGTCCCTGAATGGCTTTGGTCAGATCAAGGGTCAACAGATCCTTCGCGCTCAGCGCGGGAACAGCAATTGCCAGTTCACCCTTCACATATACCTTGAAGTCGCGATCGATCACGCGGTAGCGCAGGGTGCCTTTAAAGGCTTCGGGGCTCTCGCTGGAGAGGTTGAGTACCACACGCAGACCATCTTCATGAGCAGAGAGCAGTACAGGTGCGTAGAAGCGTTTGGAACTGTACATCAAAGCTTTCCAACGACCATAGTAGTCTACGGAAGCCCAGGATGCCACCGGCCAGCAGTCGTTAAGCTGCCAGTAAATGGCGCCCATGCAGCGACCACGGAAGCGACGGAAGTGTTCTACGCCATAGCGAATCGCATCAGCCTGTAAAAGCTGTGCAGTGTAAACCAGGGATTTGAAATCGTAGGGATACAGATATTTATCGGAAGCATAGGAAAGGATCTTAGTATTACCGCTGAGGCACTTCTGGTGGCTCTCCATAACCAGGGAGAAGGGATTCATGTCCTCTTCTTCGGCATAGGTGCGGATGGTCTTCATATTGGGGAAAGCTTCGAAACCAAACTCGGAGCAGAAGCGGAAATAATGCTGGCGGTAGCTTTCGAAGGGAATGCTGCCGTGCCAAGCGCCCCAGTAGTGGGCATCACCGCGGTTTTCATCCTGCGGATTATCAAAGCCGCCGTGGGAGGAGGGAGAAGAGGGCCAGTAGAAAGTATCGGGACAGTACTTCTCACACAGATCGGGCAGCATATGTTCGTACAACTGCAGGTAGTCCATTCTTTCCAGTTCACTATCTTTGCAGCCATCCCAATGCATTACGGCGTCTTCCATTTCATTGTTGCCGCAGAAAAGACCTAAGCTGGCATGGTCGCGCAGACGACGAATGTTATCGATGAATTCCTGACGGATGTTTTCGGTGAATTTTTCACTGAGGTAGATGTTCACGCAGGCGAACATGAAATCCTGCCAAACCACAAGACCCAGTTCGTCACAGGCATCGTAGAAAGCATCGGAGGGATAACAGCCACCACCCCAAATACGAACAGAGTTGTAGTTGGCTTTTACACAGCTTTCCAGCAGACGGCGAGTACGCTCAGGAGTGTTATTGGACAGCAGAGAATCCTCGGGTACGTAATCGGCACCCATGGCAAACATTTTCTTACCATTGACAACAAAGCAGAACTCGTTGCCCCACTGATCTTTAGCGGTGCTAACGGTCAAGGTACGCAGACCAATGCGGCGTGTCCAGGTATCCAGCAGTTCCTTGCCACCTTTACCGCCATTCAAGGAAACAGCAACGGTGTACAGGGGCTGGCTGCCGTAGCCATTAGGCCACCACAGCTGAGGATCTTCGATGATCAGCTGGCCTTTGCCGCGAAATAGAGTTACGGTCTGATCAAAGGAAGGTCCGGTAACACGTACGGTAAAGTTGGCACCGGCACTGGCATGTTCACTATCAGCTTCCAATTTCAAGATCACCTTGCCGTCTTTGTGGATCTGACGGATGCGCACATCGCTGATACGGTCGGTATCGTAGCTGATCCAGGTAACAGGGCGGAATAGGCCCATATCGGGGAGCTGGGGTGCCCAGTCCCAACCAAACATGCTGGCGGCCTTACGAATGTGGGCAAAACCGTCCATGGTGATCACATCGCCATCTTGTCCCCAAACATAGTGGCGGGCCTGCTCAGCTTCCATATATTTAACAGGAGAGTGGAATACGATGGTCAAACGGTTGATACCAAGCTTCAATACTTCGCGCACGTCGAATTCCCAGGTGCGGTGCATATTGAAAGCCTGACCGATTTCAATATCGTTTAAATACAAAGTTGCGATGGTATCGATACCTTCAAAGCGCAGTAGCTGATAGGTTTTGGCCAAACGTGATTTGTCAGCTTCAAAGGTGGTTTCGAAAGTATAATCCTCGTTGGAGAGGGGCTTTAAAGCATATTCGTTATCACGGTAGTAAGGGTCGTTGATCTTGCCGGCAGCCAGCAAAGTTCCATACATAGAAAAGGGGACAGTGCAGGGCAGATCACCATATTCAGGGTGTTTTAAGGTCCAGTTTTGTAACTGCATATGTGAATCCTCCGTATATCAATATGAATGCAATAATAATGAACCAATTATATCATATATCATGGCAAAAAGAAAGACACCGTAGGAAGAAATCCGTGCGATGTCTTTGGGGCTGGGGTTCAGTCTGCTCTTGCTTTTTCCATTGTCAATTTCATTGCATCAAGTAAATGAGCTGCGGTTACCGAAGAGGAGCTGTCGACTTGCACTGCATCAAGAGAAGTGCCCTCCGACAACTGATCTCCAATCGAAACAGCTGTGGGCTGGACCAGAGGGTACACTTTTTGAATAGCTTCCGGAATTTCATAATTGACCTTTTCGATGCCGCTTTCGCTGAATATCATCTCTACTGTAACACTGCCGGTACCCAAAGGCACCGTGGTAGTATAAGTACCCGGATAATACTTTGCCTGTGCAGGATCGGAGCCGCTTCCTAAAATCTTGATCAGCAGCAGGATCAGCACAAGTAAAGCTGCCAGCGCCCCTAATGCATAGAGGAAAAAACGATTCAGCCGAAAAGACATGATCCGAACTGACATATAAAAACCTCCGTAACAATATCTGCTTCAATATATGAAGAAAGCGGCAGGTCTATGCTTGCAAACCGAAGACTGAAAGCGTATAATATAATTTATTATGGGTTTTTATACCCAAATATCGTGGGGAGGCAGACCATGGCACTGGAACTTATTTTAGGGCCCGCCGCAGGCGGAAAAACGACGAAATTGGAAGAAAAGATCTGCAGCATCGCGCAGTCAGATGCTATGCAGCCTGTGATCTATATTGTGCCGGAACAGACGACATTGAAGGTACAGCAGCGGATCTTAAAACAGATGCCCGGGCAAAGCATGCTGGGAACCGAGATTTTGAGTTTTAATCGTTTGGCTCATCGCGTTTTCGGTGAAACAGGAATGCCTCAAGTAAAACTTCTGGACGATATGGGCAAGTGTATGGTGCTGTATAAGCTGGCAAGGGATCATAAAGATGAGCTCCAATATTACGGAGGAAGTGCCGGTCAAAAGGGTTTCATTGGTCAATTGAAGCTGATGGTGACGGAACTGTTTCAATATGGTTTAGATGATGAAAGTCTTCAGACTCTGATCAATGAACAACCCGCTGATAGCATTTTGGCTGCAAAATTGAAAGATATCGCACTTCTTTGGAAATATTTTAAGGAATATACGGGGGAACAGGTCATCGCCACAGAAGCGGTACTGGATCTGCTGTCAGTGCGTTTGGAGCAATCTCGGCTGATTCAAAATGCTTATGTTTTCGTGGATGATTTCAGTGGTTTTACTCCGCAGCAGTATCGTATATTGACGACCTTAGCGCTGAGAAGCAAAGGACTTACCATTGCTCTTAGCATGACGCCTCAGGCTTACAAGGCGGTGCAAAGTGTGCAGGATTGGCGAGAGATTCCAAGACAGCTGTTTTTTACCACCGGTAAAACGGTGTGGAAGTTGCAGCAGATGGCTAAGGAATACAGAATACCCATGCAGACCAACTGGTCAATTCAAGTGAATCGACGGCCGGAACTGTCGCATGTAACAGAAGAGCTTTGTAAAACAGTGCCGCGTTCTTATGATCAGCGTAACGATTGCGTCAGGGCCTTTTGTGCGGCCAATCAGGCAGAGGAGCTTCAAAAGCTCTTTCACGAGATTTTATATTTGGTAAGAGAAGAAGGATACATGTATCGGGACATTGCCATTGTAGCGGCAGATTTGGAGGGCTATGCCCATCGGATGCGTCGGCAAATGGAATTGTACGGAATTCCCGGATTTATAGATGAAAAAATGGACATATCCCTAAGTCCTTATGTACAGTGGATACAGGGAATAGGAGAGCTGATCACCTCCGGTTTTTCTGCAGAGGTGTTGTTTGCTGTACTCAAAACTGGATTGACGGAACTTTCTATGGAGGAACTTGATCTTTTGGAAAATCGCGCCTTAAAAGAGAATTGGTGGGGTAGAGATCGGGTGATCCGAGGGCTGAGAGAACAGGAAACCATGTGGCAGCAAAGGCTGGCAGGTCAAGAAAATTCGACAGATCAACTGGATCTATGGCAGGGAGCACTGGGGCGTTTGGCGGAGCACCTCGATCGGTTTGCAGAGGAGACTAAGGGGAAACGTTCAGTACAGGAACTGACGGCTGCTTATCAAAAATTGGCTGAGGAGCAGCAAGTGCAAAAGTGCTTAGAGGAAAAAGCAGCTAAACTGGAAGCGGAGGGGCAACTCTTGAAAGCTTTACAGTACGGCCGTATTTTTGAGGTGGTACAGCAACTGCAGGAACAGCTTTGCGAAGTAATGGGTTCCGTGAAAATGAATATGCTGGAATATACTCAGATTCTGGAAGTAGGTTTGTCGCAATCTAAAATGGGACAACTTCCGCCTTCGGTAGATGAAATGTTAGTGGCGGATCTTGGACGCTCCAAACTTACAGATTACCGAGCAGTTTTCATTGTAGGGCTTCAGGAAGGAAGTTTTCCTAAGAGTGGGGGAGCAAAAGGTCTGTTGACCCAAAAAGAACGAAGTCAGGCCGGTGAGCGGTTAGAACTGGCGCAGGGTGAAAAAGAGAATCTGATGGAGCAATATTATTTATTGTATACCATTATGGGAAAAGCAAAGGAGCGTTTGTACTTCTTCAGCAGTCAAGGAAGCATCGAAGGTAAGGCCTATGGCCAAACGGGACTATGGCGACGGATCGAACAGATTCTTGGGAAGAGCTGCGAACTTTCGGAGCGTTCGACGATCACTCGCCCGCTTCCCTTTATCTATGAAACGGAGGGGCAAGTTAGCGGCGCGGCCGCTAAATGGTTGGAGGAGCATGGATACGAACGGCCTCTGGCCATGATGCGTGAGGGTGAAAAGCCGGGTCAGGGAGCAAGAATGCTGCCCGCGGCAGTGGCTAGGAGGTTGATGGACCCGGCGCAGCGACTACTCAGTGTGACCCAGCTGGAGCAATATGCCCGTTGTCCGTTTTCCTACTATTTGAGATATGGGCTATACTTGCAGGAACGCGAGGTCCCTCAGGTGCGCAGTCTGGAGGACGGCAATGTGCTGCACGATATTTTGCAGGATGCAGGTGAATATTTGTCGCGGGTTTTGAGTGAGACTGAGGCCGCGGAACTGGCGAAGCAGTTGGCAGAACATAAACAGGAAGAGTATGCGGTATATCAAACCACCGGGCGGTATCGATATTATTGGCAAAAGCTTCAGCGATCGGCGGCGCGGGCTTTGCAGATTTTGACAGGTCAGATCGCAAAGGGGGAATTTGAGCCGGCTGCCTTTGAATGGAGATTCGGAAACGGGGGACAGGGCGGTGAACCTGTAACGGTGAAGCTGAAGGATGGCAGAGTTTTGAAACTGCAGGGTAAAGTAGATCGTGTGGATCTGTGGCAGGGCGATGAGGATCGCTATGTTCGGGTGATCGATTATAAATCCGGCAGAACGGAATATAAGCCGGAGGAAATGTATGCAGGGCTGCAATTGCAGCTACCGGTATATTTGGAGGCGACGCAGCAGGCCTATGGAGCTAAACCGGCGGGATTTTTCTATTTTCATTTGACACCTCAAATGCAAGAGGGAGAAAAGATGGAAGCGGTTTTAGATTTTGAACGCTTGATGCTGAAAAATGGACGATTGGATGGATTGTTCCTTGATGATCTGATGGTGGCACAACGGATGGATCGGGATATTATGGAAGATCCTACTGTTTTGAAGGCAAAAGTGACGAAGAGCGGTCAGTTTATGAAAACCAATTTAACCGCTTCGCCGGAGCAGTTTGAGCTGTTAAAAGAGTTTACTCACGAGAAGATACGTGAGATCGGCGAAAGTATTGGAAGCGGTAAGATACCGCAGGCTCCAATGATGTGGGGGCAGAATCAAGCTTGCGATTTTTGTGAATTCAGAAAGGCTTGTCCTTTTGATGAACGCCTTCCCGGACAGGAATGCCGTCGGCTGGAGAAGATGAATGCTGCGGAGTTTTGGGAGAAAATAGATAAATCGTTTTTGTAAATAGTTAAAAAAAGCCTTAAAAAGTTGAAAATAAAAAAAGGAAATCGATGAAGCGCGTCGAAATATAAATAGTATCCGGAGTTTGGACGATGCATATCGTCGGATGTAATGGAAAATGGAAGGAGGCGGTATTATGTATTACCCGGATGATCTGATTCGGGAAATTCGAGAGAGCAATGATATTGTCAGTGTGATTTCAGAATATATGACGCTTACCAAAAAGGGAACCAATCATTTTGGTTTATGCCCCTTTCATGGTGAAAAAACACCGTCTTTTTCTGTGAATGAACGGGAACAGTTTTATCATTGTTTCGGTTGTGGTGCCGGGGGGAATGTATTTACTTTTGTCATGCAAATGGAAAACATGACTTTTGTGGAAACTGTGAAGCATTTGGCGGATCGGGCCCACATTGCACTGCCTGAGGTGGAGCTTTCACCACAGGAAAAGCAGAAGATGCTGAGGCGCGAACGTATGATGGAGGCCACAAAGG
>JAZQUJ010000103.1:0-9012 GCA_045631245.1 Bianqueaceae bacterium | reverse complement strand
TATATTAGTATATATTGCGGTAGTAGATATAAACAAGAAAAAAATTACGAATCGATCACTCATTATTTTAGGAGTGGTGGGAATAGCTGCAACATTTAATTTTTCCATTTCGTTAATAAGCAGGCTATGGGGAGGAATGATAAGTGCAGGTCCACTATTCATGATCGATCTAATCTTGCCGGGCTCTTTTGGCGGTGGAGATATTAAACTTCTTGCCATAGCCGGAGGGCTTCTTGGATGGAAGGGCGGTTTGTTGGCGCTATGCGCCGGATTTTTAGCAGCAGGAATATATGGTGTTGTCATGTTGGAAATGGGAAAAAGAAGTAAAAAGGATCAAATCGCACTTGGGCCTTTTTTATGCTTAGGAATTGCCGGTTGTTTCTTACTTGTAAATAAATAATAAACTGCCTTGACATATTAATTGTTTAACTGTACACTATTAATCAATTAATAATTGGAGGTGTCTTCATGACTCAAATTACAAACGATGAAAAATACAGAGCCATTATGGGAAAATTAATGGCTATTATGCGTGATCACAAAAGTACAATCGATTCATATGTGAATGAAACGAAGCTTCATAAAAGTCAACATAGGCTGTTGATGGTGCTGAGCCGTATGGAAAAGAATATTTCGCAGCGAGATCTGGCAGAAATACTGAATATTACACCGGCAGCGGTGGCCGTGACTCTTAAAAAAATGGAAAAAATGGGTCTGGTGCAGCGTATGGTGTCCGAACAAGATAATCGCTATAATCAGGTAGTGCTGACGGATAAGGGTAAAAAGATCGTTAAAGAAAGCCGTAAAATTTTTCAGTATGTTGATGAAAAGATGTTTGCCGGTTTTTCAGAGGAAGAGTTGGAAGTTTTCGAAGAATATTTGAATCGTATTAAAGAAAATCTAATTAAGGAAAAATGAGGAATTAACATTGAAACGTTGGATGCATTATATTAAGCCATATTGGGTGTATTTCACGGTAGGGCCATTGATGATGATCATCGAGGTGCTGGGTGAAATTTTTATGCCTAAGTTTATGGCACAGATTATTAATAACGGTGTGGCAAATCAAAATGTTGGTTATATTATCGGTATGGGTGTGCTTATGCTGGTTACTTCCCTGCTTATGATGCTGGGTGGTGTAGGCGGTGCCTATTTTGGTGCTAAGGCTTCGATCAATTTTGGTGCTGATGTGCGTAAAGATGTGTATGCAAAAGTACAGACATTCTCTTTCAGTAATATCGATAAATTCTCTACTGCATCGCTGGTAACTAGACTTACCAATGATATTACTCAGGTACAGAACTTTGTGAATATGCTGCTGAGAATGTGTCTGCGCGCACCGGGTATGCTGATTGGTGCACTCATCATGGCACTGCAGATCAACGCCAGATTGGCGCTCATTTTGGCAGTTGTTATGCCAATTATGACGGTGACCATGGTTTTCGTTCTAAAAACCGGTTTTCCGCGTTTTGGCATAATGCAGAAAAAAGTGGACGGTATGAATACCACGGTACAGGAAAACTTGACCAATGTGCGTGTTGTTAAATCTTTTGTAAGAGAAGATTATGAAAATGAGCAGTTCCAAGGGGCAAACCGCAATTTGAAAGAAGCAGCACTGCGAGCAATCGGTGTGATGATCTTTATTATGCCGTTAATGATGTTCTTTATGAACTTTACTTCACTGGCTGTTGTTTGGTTTGGCGGTAAGCAGGTTATGGCCGGCGACATGCTGATTGGTGACCTGACTGCCTTTATTACTTATATTACCCAGATTCTTTCTTCATTGATGATGTTGTCCATGATCTTTATGAATGCTTCTCGTGCATTGGCATCCAGTAAGCGTATCGGTGAAGTTCTGGATGAAAAAGTGGATTTGAATGATTTAAATGCCCGTTGTCCTGAAAAGCAGGTAACAGAAGGTCTTATTGAATTTAAAAATGTGAACTTCCGGTATTATAAGAACAACCATGAAAAGGTTTTGGATAACATTAATCTGACCATTGAGCCCGGTAAAATGGTGGGAATTATTGGTTCCACAGGTTGCGGTAAAACTACTTTGGTATCGATGATTCCCCGTTTGTACGATGTGGATGAAGGTCAGGTATTGGTGGATGGTGTGGATGTACGCGATTACAGCCTGAAAAATCTGCGTAATGGCGTAGGTATGGTTCTGCAGAAAAACATACTATTCTCCGGTACAATTAAAGACAACTTGAAGTGGGGCGATGAAAATGCGACGGACGAAGAAATCCGTGCAGCAGCAGAAAGCGCTCAGGCTGATGGTTTTGTCACCAACTTTACCGATGGTTACGATATGAAACTGGATCAGGGCGGTGTTAACGTATCCGGTGGTCAAAAACAGCGTTTGTGTATTGCCCGTGCTCTGTTGAAAAAGCCAAAAATCCTAATTTTGGATGACAGCACCAGTGCAGTCGACACGGCTACCGAGACCAAGATCCGTATGGCTTTCAATAATGAATTGAAAAACTCCACTAAAATTGTGATTGCTCAGCGTATTACTTCGGTAAAAGATGCTGACATGATCATTGTTGTCAACGAAGGTCAGATTACCGGCGTGGGCACTCACGAGGAACTTTTGAAAAACAATCAGGAATATCAGGAAATCTATTATTCACAGATGGATAAGGAGGTGACTGCATAATGCCTCCTATGAGACATGGTCCGATGGGACCCCGTAAACCGAAAAATGCAAAAGCTGCCATTGCTCGCTTATTTCAATATGTGGGTGTTCATAAGGTAAAGATCGTGATTGCACTCATTTTTGTAGTGCTACGTACTTTGGCAAATCTGGCTGCATCATATTTGCTGCGTCCGATCATTAATAATTATATCGTACCCGGCGGTGGAGCTGAAATGATAAAGGGTTTAGCAATGGGTCTGGGCGTACTGGGAACCGTATATTTGGTTAACATTGTGGCCACTTATCTGCAGTCCCGTATCATGGTACGGGTATCCCAAAACACTTTGGAAGCCATTCGAAATGATCTGTTTACGAAAGTACAGAAACTGCCGGTTCGTTACTACGATAACAACAGTACCGGTGATATGATGAGCCGTTTTACCAACGATGTGGATAACATTGGTATGATGCTGGATAACACTTTGGTAAGCGTATTCTCCGGTAGTATTACTTTGGTGGGTACACTGGTTATGATGATCTACACCAATATTTGGCTGACTTTGATTACCATCTTATTTATGCCGCTCTTCATGAAAGCTGGTGCTGCCATTGGTAAGCACAGTCATAAATATTATGGTGCTCAACAGGCTGCTCTTGGCGCAGTAAACGGTTATATTGAAGAATCCGTAACCGGTCAGAAGGTTGTTAAGGTATTCTGTCATGAAGAAAAATGTGAAGAAGAATTTGGTAAGCTGAATCAGGATCTGCGCGATAAGCAGATCAAAGCCCAGTTCTTTGGTGGCATTATGGGTCCCATCATGGGTAATATGAGCCAGGTAAGCTATGCAGTAACTGCCTGTATTGGTGGTATTTTGTGTGCATTGGGTCGTTTCGATATTGGTGGTTTGACTGTATTTGTTAACTACTCTCGTCAGTTTAGCTTCCCAATCAGTGAGCTGTCCATGCAGGTTACCAACATCTTCTCCGCTCTGGCCGGTGCCGAGCGTGTATTTGCCATGATGGATGTGGAGCCGGAAGCTGCCGATGCAGAAGATGCCGTGGATATGCAGGATATGAAGGGTCATGTGATTTTGGATAACGTAACCTTTGGTTATAATCCTGACAAGACCATTTTGAAAAATATCAGTCTGTATGCAAAGCCCGGTCAGAAGATCGCCTTTGTTGGTTCCACCGGCGCCGGTAAGACCACCATTACCAATCTGCTGAATCGTTTCTACGATATTCAGGAAGGCAGCATTACTATTGATGGTGTGGATATTAAAGACATCAAACGCGAGACCCTGCGTAAGAACATTGCCATGGTTCTGCAGGATACCCACCTGTTTACCGGAACCGTGCGTGAAAATATTCGCTTTGGTCGACTGGATGCCACCGATGAAGAGGTAATTGCAGCAGCGAAAACTGCCAGTGCCCACTCCTTCATTATGCGTCTGGAAAACGGTTACGACACCATGTTGGAGGGCGACGGTGCCAACCTTTCTCAGGGTCAGCGTCAGCTGCTGAACATTGCCCGTGCGGCCATTAGCAAAGCTCCGATCCTGGTTCTGGATGAAGCCACCAGTTCTGTTGATACTCGTACCGAGCGTCATATTGAGCATGGTATGGACCGCCTGATGAAGGACCGCACCACCTTTGTCATTGCCCATCGTTTGTCCACAGTACGTAATGCCAATGCCATTATGGTACTGGAACAGGGAGAGATCATCGAACGCGGCGACCACGATCAGCTGTTGGAGATGAAAGGTCGGTACTATGAATTGTACACCGGTGTGAAGGAATTGGATTAAAAAATAGTGAAGCAAGTATAAGAGCCAATCGTTTAGATGAAAAAGCATCTGAGCGATTGGCTTTTTATTATGAAATCGAAGAATGATGAAAAAACACGAAAAAAAGACGAAAGAAATACGAAAAGTTCGCGGAGGAATGTTGTAATTATAAAATGAAAGTGATACACTAAAGGTGAGGTGATGAGAATGACATTGAAAGAACTTCGTATTTCAAAAGGATTAGGTCAAAAAGACTGTGCCGACTTTTTAGGCATGACGGTACGAAACTATCAGAATTATGAAAATAAAGCGGAAAAGGTAAATACAGCGAAGTACCATGCCATTTATCAAAAACTAGAATCGTATAAAATATATTCTGCTGAAGCAATACCGGTTTCAAGAAATATGCTTCAAGAAGAAGAAACGGAATATCGCGTTGATCAACCGGAAGAATTCCATACCAATGTGATCACAGGTATGGGGATCAAAGCATTTGCAAAGCGAGTGGAAAACTTTAAAAAACGGGATTGTTATCGTCTTCTTCAAAAATTTATTACCAACGATTATGATGGAAAGATCGGTATTTTATATGGTCTGCGCCGAACAGGAAAAACGACACTGCTGTTTCAAATGATGGGTGAGCTTCCGGTAGAGCAAACGGCGTATATTAAAATTCAAACGACTGACAATATGTCGTTGCTGACTAAAGACCTAAAACGGCTTTTTCAATTAGGGTATCAGTATGTGTTTATCGATGAAATTACTTTAATGGAGGATTTTATCAATACGGCAGCTGTGCTTTCCGATGTATTTAGTATGATGGGAATGAAAATCGTGGTATCAGGTACAGACTCCCTTGGATTCGCCATGGCAAACCGCGATGAATTATATGACAGAAGTATTATGATCCATACATCTTTCATACCCTTTCGGGAATATGTTAGACTTCTGGATATGCCTTCCATCGATAGTTATATTGAGTATGGAGGAACGCTGAAAAAAGAAAATATGAATTTTCAAGATCCGGATGCTTCTTTGGATGAGGCAGCATTCCGAGATGATGAAAGCACTCGAAAGTATATTGATTCCGCCATCAGTCGAAATATTCAGCACACGCTGAAAAATGATCATTACGGAGAATATTTTAATCAGCTGCGAGAATTGTATGAAAAAGGCGAACTTACCAATGTGATCAATCGCATTGTGGAAAATATGAATCATCGATTCTTGCTGCGCGTGGTGCAGCAGAAGTTTAAATCCCATGATTTTGGCTCGGCAAAGGAACTTCTTCTTCATGATTTGCCCGCTGAGCGGGCGACAGTACTGTATGAAGTGGATGAAAATGAGATAATAGAACGTTTAAAAGCAATAATTGAAGTGAAAGAGAAAAAAGAAACTTCGATTGAAGTTACACAGGAACATGTGGATAAAGTGAGAAAATATTTGCTTATGCTGGATCTGATCATGGAATGCAGCGAGCGGTACGAAAGTGGAAAAATTGCAGAATACATCGTGTTTTCTCAACCAGGTATGCGATATTCCATTGCAAAAGCCTTAGTATATTCATTGATGCAGGATGAATATTTCAGGTCGATATCGGAGCAAGACAAGGAATATATTGCCAATAAGATCCTGAATGATGTGAAAGGGAGAATGCTGGAAGATATCGTGCTGTTGGAAGTGAGCAAGGCTGCATCCAAAACGGAGGAAGTGTTCAAGTTTAAGTTTGATATCGGAGGAGAATACGATATGGTAGTGTATGATAAAAAGGCTCATACCTGTCGTATTTATGAAATTAAACACAGCAATATAATCACAGAAAAGCAGGTACGATATTTACTGGACGATGAAAAATGCAAAATCGTGGAGGCGAAATTTGGACCAATCAGTGGCAAATATGTGCTGTATCGAGGTGAAAATACAGTCGGTTACGGCGTACAATATTTGAATGTGGAACAATTTTTGTGTGAACTGAAATGATTGCTTGTCATTCTGATGTGTGATATAATAATAACAATCATGTTTAAAAATTAAAAAGTACTTTTGTACTTATATCATAGGAGGAACTAGTAATGTCTGAAAATAAAGTGCTGGAACGCGCACAAATCGAAGATCAGTACAAATGGGACCTGTCGTCCTTATTTGCCGACGATAAAGCTTGGGAAGAAGCTTTTAAATCCGTAGACGAACTCATCGAAAAGCTGCCCGCTTACGCGGGAAAACTGGCGGAGTCTCCTGAAATGCTGCGGACCTTCCTGGATGAGCAGGAAACCGTAAGCCGTAAGATGTCGAACATCTACTGCTACGCTTCGCTGCGCAAAAGCGAAGATACCCGCGGACAGGAAGCTCAGATTATGATCTCCAAGGCTTACAGCAAGATGGTGAAGATGAGCTCTCTGCTCTCCTTCGTTGAGCCTGAAATTCTGGCTATGTCCGATGAGAGATTGGAAGAGTATTTGAACTCCCCTGCTCTGGCTGACTATCGTTTCACTTTGGAAAAACTGATCCGTGAAAAGGCTCATACCCTGAGTGAGGCCGAGGAAAAACTGCTGGCCGGCATGGGCGAGATCGCTTCTGCTCCCGGAGACATTGCCGAGATGCTGCAGGATGCCGACATGGTATTCGATCCCGTTGTAAAAGAAAACGGCGAGACCATTGAACTGACCGGTTCTAACTTCGTACTGCTGCAGAACTCCACCGATCGTGAAGTTCGTGAAAAAGCCTTCAAGAATTTCTACAAGGGCTTCAAACAGCACATCAATACCTTTACCGCTACCTACTCTGCCAACGTAAAGGCCGATGTATTTGAGGCTTCCACTCGTAATTACGAGAGCGCACGTGCTATGTCCATGGCAGGTGAAAATATTCCGGCTTCCGTATATGACAGCCTGATCGAAACCATTCATAAGTATCTGCCTGCTATGTACCGCTATGTGGAACTGCGTAAGAAGATGCTGGGTGTAGACGAACTGCATATGTACGACGTATACACTCCTCTGATGGGCGACCTGAGCAAAAAGTATACCTACGAAGAAGCCAAGGAAATGGTAAAGAAGGCCGTAGCACCTTTGGGTGAAGACTATGTGAACACCGTTCAGAAGGGCTTCGACAGTCGCTGGATCGATGTATATCCTAATGTAGGCAAGAGCGGCGGTGCCTTCTCCTACGGTACCCACGACAGCTTCCCCTACATTATGCATAACTACAATGGAACCATTGATTGCGTGTCTACTCTGGCTCATGAAATGGGTCACTCCATGCATTCCTACTACTCCAGAAAGAACCAACCCGCCCACTACTCTCACTACACCCTGTTTGTGGCTGAGGTAGCTTCCACTGTAAACGAAAATCTGATGATCGAACAGCTGCTGGCTCAGGATATCGAACCCGAAATGCGCATGTATCTGCTGAATCAGTACATGGAAAACTTCAAGGGTACCGTATACCGCCAGACCATGTTCGCTGAATTCGAAAAGATCGCCCACGAGCAGATCGAAAAGGGCGAGGCTCTGAGCGCCGATTACCTGTGTGACCTGCATAAGAGCTTGGTAGAAAAATACTTTGGTCCTGCCATGGTAGTGGATGAGGAGATCAAATACGAATGGGCCCGCATCCCCCATTTCTACCGCAGCTTCTATGTATACAAATATGCTACCGGCTACTCCTCCGCCGTTGCTCTGTCTGAAGGTATCCTGAAAGATGGCGAAAAGGCTGTTAAGCCCTATCTGGAGTTCTTGGCCATGGGAGGCAGCGTAGATCCGCTGGATAGCTTGAAGCATGCCGGTGTGGATCTGAGCACTCCTGCTCCTGTGGAAAAGGCTCTGCAGAAGTTTGAACAGATCGTGGCTGAGGCTGAGCGCGTTTACGAATTACTGAAGAAGTAAGGCTAACAACATGAACTTTTTGGGCGTGAGCCCGACTAAAAAGGAATCACGCTTAAAGATATATTTAAATCAAAGGAGAAATTTGAAATGGCAAACAGAATTGTTTTAAATGAAACTTCCTACCATGGAAGCGGCGCGATCAAAGAGATCGTTACCGAGGCTAAAAATCGTGGTTTTAAGAAAGCATTTGTATGTTCCGATCCTGATCTGATCAAATTTGGCGTAACCGCTAAAGTGACTGATCTGCTGGATGAGGCTGGTCTGGCTTACGAGATCTATTCTGAGATCAAAGCTAACCCCACCATCGAGAACGTACAGAACGGCGTAGCTGCTTTCAAGGCTGCTGAAGCTGATTATATCATCGCCATCGGCGGTGGCTCCTCCATGGATACCGCTAAGGCTGTTGGTATCATCATTACCAACCCTGAATTTGCTGATGTTCGCAGCTTGGAAGGCGTTGCTCCCACCAAGAACCCCTGCGTTCCGATCATCGCTGTTCCCACCCCCGCCGGTACCGCTGCTGAGGTTACCATTAACTACGTAATTACCGACGTTGAGAGCAAACGTAAAATGGTTTGTGTAGACGTTCATGATATTCCTGTTGTAGCTGTAGTTGACCCCGATATGATGTCTTCCATGCCCAAGGGTCTGACCGCTGCTACCGGTATGGACGCTTTGACCCATGCTATCGAAGGTTATA
>JAZQUJ010000102.1:0-56403 GCA_045631245.1 Bianqueaceae bacterium | reverse complement strand
CCCGATACATTCTTCGAGAAAGTGGAGGAATAAATCCTATGGCATCCTTCAAAAATAACGGAAAACTGAAACTGCTGATCGTGGTGGGCACCCGCCCGGAGATCATTCGTCTGGCGGCGGTGATCAACAAATGCCGTAAGTATTTCGATGTGGTGCTGGCCCATACCGGTCAGAACTACGACTACAACCTGAACGGTGTCTTCTTCAAAGATCTGAAGCTGGCCGATCCCGAGGTGTACATGGATGCTGTGGGCGACGATCTGGGCGCCACCGTGGGCAATATCATCAACTGTTCTTACAAGCTGATGAATCAGATCAAGCCCGAGGCCTTGCTGATTTTGGGTGATACCAATTCCTGCCTGTCCGCCATTTCGGCTAAGCGACTGCACATTCCGATTTTCCACATGGAGGCCGGTAACCGTTGCAAAGATGAATGCCTGCCCGAGGAGACCAACCGCCGCATCGTGGACATCATTTCCGATGTGAATCTGGCCTATTCCGAGCATGCCCGCCGCTATCTGCACGAGTGCGGCTTGCCCAAGGAGCGTACCTATGTGACCGGCTCCCCCATGGCCGAGGTGCTGCATCAGAACCTGCCCGAGATCGAGGACAGCGATATTCTGGAACGCCTGGGTCTGCAGCCGAAGCGTTATATTTTGTTGTCCGCACACCGGGAGGAGAATATCGACACCGAGCAGAATTTCGTGAGCCTGTTCACAGCTATTAATAAATTAGCGAAAAAGTACGACATGCCCATTTTGTATTCCTGCCACCCGCGCAGCCGGAAACGGTTGGAAGCCACCGGGTTCCAGCTGGATCCTCGCGTGATCCGCAGTGAGCCCATGGGATTTCACGATTACAATAAGCTTCAAATGAATGCCTTTGCAGTGGTATCCGACAGCGGTACCCTGCCGGAGGAAAGCTCCTTCTTCACCAGTGTGGGGCATCCTTTCCCGGCGGTGTGCATTCGTACATCCACCGAACGACCGGAGGCTTTGGACAAGGCCTGCTTCATTCTCGCAGGCATCGATGAAAAGGGACTTCTGCAGGCTGTTTCCACGGCAGTGGATATGTGCGAAGCGGGCGACCACGGAATTCCCGTGCCCTATTACGTGGAGGAAAATGTGTCCACGAAAGTGGTCAAAATCATCCAAAGTTACACCGGTGTTGTAAACAAGATGGTTTGGAGAAAGGGTTAAATGAACAAAAGGGCTCCGTGTATCAAAGGGACGGAGTCCTTTATTTATGCGGGTTTACAAAGATTTTATATTTTTTATTTTGCGTGTTCGGGTTGTGCTATTGCAGTGGGTGTATTATAATCGGGATATAAGTTTTCGAGGAGGGGGAACGTGAATTTGCAAGATAACATGAATCGAAAATCGAGTATTATAATGTATACCACTGAAGATGGATTAGCTAAAATTGAAACCACTTTTGATGGCGATACGGTTTGGTTGTCAATCGATCAGATGGCGGAATTGTTTCAAAGAGATAAATCAACAATTTCGAGGCATATAAAAAATATTTTTGCAGAAGGAGAATTAGTTCGCAATGCAGTTGTTGCAAATTTTGCAACAACTGCTGTAGATGGGAAAACGTATCAGGTAGATTTCTATAATTTAGATGTAATTATTTCAGTGGGTTATCGAGTGAAGTCGAAGAGAGGTACACAGTTCAGGATCTGGGCAACTAATATTTTGAAGGAGTATTTACGAAAAGGCTTTGCTATGGATGATGAACGGCTAAAAGGATATGGCGGCGGCAACTACTGGAAAGAGTTGCTGGGACGTATTCGCGATATTCGTTCTTCGGAAAAAGTTTTGTCCCTTGCTGGAGAATTACCAGCGCTTAAGGATATTGGAGTGGCTAAAAATTATTTGCAGGCAGATGAGCTAAAGGTGCTGAACAACTTGGTATCCGGTTATTTTGACTTAGCGGAAATCAGCGCAATCGAGCACAAGCCGATGTATATGGAGGATTATGTGAAGCAGCTAGATCTGGTGTTAACCGCTGGTAGTCGGAAAGTGCTGACTGGAGCCGGAACGATCAGCCATGATCAGGCACTGAGCAAGGCGAAGGCCGAGTATCGAAAATATCAGGAAAATACCTTGTCGCCTGTGGAAAAAGCATATTTGGAAAGCCTGAAAGAAATTAAGAAAATGAGTGATATGAGAAAATGAAAGATACATTTTTTGTGCTGCTGCGGTCGGCGATCGATGGCAGCGCGTTGGTTTTTTGTGACAGAGCTACTCTGGCGGGTGTGGACTTGTCGGAGCTTTATGCACGTGCGAACCAGCACGATCTGGCGCATTTGGTGGGGCATGCGTTGTTCCGGAGAGGTTTGGTCGAGCCGGACAGTCCATGGTACCATCCCCTTCAAAAGATACAGCTGAAGGCGGTGTATCGCTACGAGCAGAGCCGGCATGATCTAATGAAAATTTCCGAGGCGCTGGAGGCGGCGCACATTGCGCATATGCCGCTGAAGGGCGCTGTGGTGCGGGACTATTACCCGGAGGCGTGGCTGCGGACCAGCTGCGATATCGATGTGCTGGTGCACGAAGAGGATTTGGATCGGGCGGTGCAGGTGCTGTGCGAGCAGGGCTGGTCGGTGCAGAGCAAAAAAGGCTTTCACGACATTTCACTGTATTCGGCCGGTGGGGCGCATTTGGAGCTGCACTTCAATTTGAAAGAGAATCGAGCCAGTATCGATCGACTGCTGGAACAGGTGTGGGACTATGCGGAGCCAGTGCAGACCGGAACATATTGCTATCGGCAGAACAATGAATTTTTGATGTTCCATTTGCTGGCGCACATGTCCTATCATTTCATATCCGGCGGCTGCGGGGTGCGGTCCTTTTTGGACATTTGGATCCTGCGGAAGGCGCTGCGTTACGACGAGGCGAAGCTGCGGCAGATGTGCGAGGGCACGCAGATCCTCACGTTTTATGAATCGGCGCTGAAGCTGATCGATGTATGGTTTGAGGGCGGCGAGCACACCGAGCTGACCCGGCAGATGGAAAACTATGTGCTGGAGGGCGGCACCTACGGTTCAGTGGAGAACCGGGTGGCGGTCAATCAGGTGCAGGCAGGTGGTCGGCTGCGGAATTTGCGCCGACGTGTGTTTTTACCCTTTGCGCAGTTGAAGCTCATCTATCCGGTACTGAAGCGGCACGCATGGCTGTGCCCGGTGTTTGAGGTGGTTCGCTGGTTCGATATTCTGGTGACCGGCCGCATGAAGCGGGCAATGAAAGAATTAAGTATCAATCAAAAAAGTTCAGCAGAGCTGATCCAAAATACCGAGGTGTTTTTGGACCGGCTGGGCCTGAAAAAAGAGTAAAAAGGTGAGGGTGCCCCTTAACTACGATGATAAATCATAGTTTTGGGACACCCTCATTATTTTGTTATTGCAGGGGTTCTTCGCCGGCGATGCAGGCCGCGATCATGTCATGGGCCGCCTGAACCGCATCGGCATCCTGGAGCATGACTGAAAGTTCCATGCTGCCAATGGAGTAGGTGGTACGCATGTCACCATAGCCGTGCACCGTGTTGGATTCGATGGTCCAGCGCCCCGGGTCGTCGATCATGAGCTTCACCAGCTCCGAAATACGGTCGCGGGGAATATCGGTAACAAAGCAGTCGGACAGGCTGTCCATTAAGTCCATATAGTTGGTGAGTATAGCCGGGGATGTGATCTTGTCAATAATGGCGCTGATCATGGCCATTTGGTTTTTGCCTCGCTGCACGTCGCCGGATTCAAAGGAGTAGCGCTCGCGCACGAAGCTTAGGGCAGCGGCACCATCCAAACGGTTGTATCCGTGAACATAATGATACGGCCCAACCGTAAAGTCGTATTCAGAATAAACTTGTACGCCGCCCAGCGCATCCACGATGGACTGAAAACCGGTGAAGTTCACACGGGCATAATAATCGATCTCGATGTCGTATAGGTTTTCCAGCGTTTCCATGGAACAGTCGATGCCGTAAATGCCGGCATGGGTGAGCTTGTCCCAACAGCCTTCGTAAAAGGGAAGTTCCACGTAGTAATCACGAGGGGTGGTGGTGAGCACAATGTGCCGGGTGTTGGGGTTTACGGTGGCCAAAATGTTCACATCGGTACGACCGTCGCTCAGCATGACCTCGCCAAAGGCATCGTTGCCGGAAAGGAAAACGGTGAAGGGTTCCATTTCGGTGGTTTCAGCAGCTGCGGTGCTGCTTTCCTCTTTTTCCTCTTCCTCAGGCTCCAAAATGATTTCTTCGGTGTAGGTGAATTCCTCCACCACCGAGGATTCGGCTTTCAAAGTAGGAAAGATCTCATCGATCATAGAACGAAAGGCCTGGTCCACCACAATGGCATCCACCTCGTTCTGATATAGGGCCTTCACCTGATCGGCAATGCCGTTGTACTCGATCACGTTGATTTGACCCGGAAAAGCGGTTTGCAGTTCGGTCAAGATCAGTTCCCTCTGCGAAGCGGTACGGGCCGACATAAAGCCAAAGTCTTTTTCCTGATCGCTTTCCAGAGCCTGCGAGGAAGTGTTAAGCGCAATTACGGAAATATCGCTGACTTTGTACACCACATTCAGGGTCAGGCGATCCATGACTTGATCGGCCTTCCACACATAGGTGGTGCCCAGCAGCATAACAATGCTCAGCAGTATGGAAAAAACATACCCCACGCCCCGGATCTTTCGGTAGCTTTGCAGTATAAAGAACAAAACCAGCAAAGCGACCAGCGCAATCACCAGCAGCGTAACATAGCGGCTAGGCAGCATGTCGAGGGAAATAATGAAGTAAAGGAATACAGCCGATATGATAAATTGAATACTCAGCAAAATCGCGCGGAGGCGGCGATTGGAACGGGCAGGCTGCTCGGAAGTTTCGGCAGCCGGGTTCGGTGTTTGATTCGTAGCCATAATGGATTCTTCTTTCATGTAAAATAATAAGCAATATTCATATTATAACAAATTTGTGAAAAAATACAATGGGAAAACATATGACGGCCAGTCCGTAAAGGCCGAAAAGGAGTAGAACCATGGAAAATTTGCAGGCATTTAGAAATTACCTGATTGAAGATGAAAAAAGTAAACTGACTGTGGAAAAGTACCTGCGCGACGTGCGTGCGCTAATGGCGTGGCTAGGCGAGCGCAGTCTTACAAAAACCGAGGTCATGCGCTACAAATCCCATTTGGTGGATCATTATGCCATAACGAGCCTCAACAGCATGCTCTCCGCTTTGAACACCTATTTTGACTATATAGGCCGCGCCGATTGCAAAGTTAAAATCATCAAAACGCAGCGCAGTGCATTTTGCCCACGAAGCCGCGAACTTAATTGCGCCGAGTATAAAAGGCTGCTGCAAGCAGCTAACCATGACAAGCGTCTCGCTCTGCTCATGCAAACCATAGCCGCCACCGGGATCCGCGTTTCGGAGCATCGTCACATTACCGTTGAAGCGGCCCGCCGAGGCATAGCGCAGGTGCACTGTAAAGGAAAGGTGCGGCAGATCCTGCTGCCTCACAGGTTGTGTGCCGCCTTATTAAAATATGCCAAGAAGCGTGGCATCAAGGACGGGAGTATATTTATAGGAAAAAACGGCGCGCCTCTCGATCGCAGCCGCATCTGGGCGCAAATGAAAAAACTCTGCCAGGCAGCGGACGTGCTTGCGGAAAAAGTGTTTCCGCACAACCTTCGTCACTTGTTTGCCCGTACGTTTTATTCAATGGAAAAGGATATTGTCCGCTTGGCGGACATTTTGGGGCATTCCAGTGTGAACACGACCAGGATCTATACCATAGAGAGCGGTCAAGTGCACCGCCGTCAAATGGAAAAAATACCGCTGATTTTCATCACATAATGTGAATTATGTGATGCCAAATAGCGATATTTCAACGCTATATTACCATATTGGGCACCAAAAATCAACCGAAGAACGCTAAATGATACATATAATTTTGCAAATGAGAATGCAAAATAGGGTCAAAGAGGTACTGTAATTCTTTGACCCTTTTTTGCATGGAAAAAAATTGTTGCTTGGTCGCCTGCGCGTGGAAATGTCCGCGGATCAGGTAGCTAGCACCTGCCGGTTCGGAAGGCTCTGTCACATAATTCACATTATGTGACAGAGGAGGAAAGGAGGCGCGAGGTGACATTACAAGACTATTTGCTGGCGCATGGTCAGCAGGCACCGCCGGGCGTGTGGCATACGGAGCGCAATGGTAAGTTGCGGCCGGTGGACGTGAGTCATGGCAGCCATAAGAAGGTCTGGTGGCAGTGCGAAAAGGGTCACGATTGGCAAGCGCCTGTTTTCAGTGTGGTGCTGGAAGGTTGTGGCTGTCCATATTGCAACGGTAAGAAGGCGTTGGCCGGTGAAACCGATTTGGCCACGCTGCATCCGCAGATTGCCGCGGAGTGGGATTTTGAAAAAAATGGCGATCTACATCCATCGCAGATTTTGCCATCGAGTCATGTGAAAATCTGGTGGCGGTGTGAGCTGGGGCATAGCTATGAGGCAGCGCCTTTTTCCCGTACAAAGGAGAACGGTACCGGTTGCCCCTATTGTGCGGGCCGCAAGGTGTTGAAGGGGTTTAATGATTTGAAGACCTTACGCCTGTTTTTGGCGAAGGAATGGTATCAGCCTTTGAATGGTAAGCTTCGTCCCACCGAAGTGACCGTGGGAAGTAATAAAAAGGTTTGGTGGCGATGCCATCAAGGGCACGTGTGGCAGGCAGCCATATACGCCCGGGCGAAGGAGAACGGCACCGGCTGTCCGGTGTGTATGGGCATGGCAAAGCGGAGCCACTTGCATTACTGGGATGATCCGCCGGGAGCGAAGCGATTGCCGAGGCCAGTTGGGTTGAAAATATCAGCCGAAGAGGTACAGATCAAATCGGAGAAGCCCGCTTCCGCGAAAAGAAAGAAACATAATCAGCGCGAGGCCGTGTAGAACGGTAAGCCTGTTAGAAGTTAAATCAAACCTATATATAAGGAAAAAGGAGATCAATCATGAGATTATTTGAAAAGATGAAAAAGTCTTTGGAAAACCTGACAAAAACCAACAGCGGTTTTACTTTGGTAGAGCTGATTGTTGTAATCGCAATTCTGGCTATTCTGGCTGGCGTGGCTATTCCGGCGTATAGCGGATATGTGGAGAAGGCAGAGAGAGCGGAAGATGAGCAGCTGTTGGCGACGGTGAATACTGCATTTGCAGCAGCCTGTGCGAGCAATGGTGAGAATCACATGAATCGCATGGATACCAATGTGGAATTAGTTGATGGTGTAGCAGAAATTACAGTTTCTGAAATTGAAAATTTTGCTGAAGACTACGCAAATTTCTTTGGAGATACTGAAGGTACATTTCAGGTAATTACTTCATTATATTATGATGGAATTTCCATTAAGGAAAATGAAGAAATTATTTATAAAGGTGCAAATGGTGTGATTTATAGAGCATCCGCAGCAGATGTTGCTAAGTATAAAGAGACTACTTGGCATAAAGAACTCAGTTCCGAACAGATTTTGCAGATGGTAGCAGCTGTTGCGGATAGTGTACAAGATGGTTATTCGGCATCCTTCCAGACCTTGGTTGGAAGTAGCGGATTTAAGGAAGCGGCTGCAACTGCATTGGGGATTCCTGTAGGTGAGTATGATGAGTATGTTGTGAAATTGCAGGATGAACTAGCTGCAAAGTATAGAAATGAGGGTATGAGACCTAGTACAGCAAATGATACGGCTAGGAAAGAATTGCAGTCTAATATTGCAGTTTTGGTATCCGCTAATCGAGCACAAGAGGCTGGTGGAAATATTATGTCCATTTTGAAAGAAGAGGGTGGAAAGACCGCAACTGGAAAAATATATGCTAATTTGCAGGGTGATTCTACTTTAGGTTTTTCTGAGGCGGCATTGGCCTATGGTCTTTATAATTCCTATGTTCATTATGCAAATCCAGATTTGACTGCAGATGAAAAAGCAGAATTGGCACAGCCTGGTAAAGCATTAGGTGGTGGTTTTGAAGATCCTAAGTTCCAAGAATATTTGAATGGTGCTCAAGCACAAAAGGATCTCGAAGGTCTGCTAGCATCTATGAATGTAATCAGTGATCAAAATAAAGATACAGCTTCTTCAGTCGTAGTTGGTGGCTTGGCTAGTCAAGAAATGATTGATGCATTAAATGGAATTTTAGGTGACTAATAATAGTGTATAGAATATAAGACAAGGCTAGGAGGAGTTGAAATGGGACAGTTGAAACGCGTTGTGTCTTTGGTGATGACGATAGTTTTAATGCTTTCAATAGTTCCGGTGCAGGCTTTTGCGGAAGAAATTGAACCATTGGAGAGTGTTAGTACCATTGAATCTACAGTAGAAAATATAGAAGAAAAAGGTACGGAAGCGTTAGCTTCAGATGAATTGACTGAAGACATCCAAACAATGAGCATAGATGTTGATAACACTCTGGAAGGCAATGAAGTCGCGGTTAAATATTATTTGCCCGGACAGATTGGACAATATGGTGATAGTTGGGTTTACTATTACAACAACGAAAGTGGAGAAAAATCAGTAACCACAAGTGTCACTGTAGAGAATTGTACTAAAGATTATACTTTGAAATTTTACTATATAGCTTATGAGATTGGGAAAGTAACAATTTCGGAATCAACAGTAGCAATGGAAGCGTGGTATGAATTACCGGCAGGAGAATCAGTGACTTTGTTTGTAGAGATTCCGATGGGTAAATTTTCTGAATTGGAGTTGAAAAGTTTTTCCCTTAGCATGGCTTCGGCCGGTAATACCGAATTTGTATTTGATGAACAATTGGGTGAAGTTCAAATTGATGGAACAAAAATTCAGTCGGGTCATAAAATGGATTTGGATAATTCAACGATTATGATGACGGCGGAGGAAAAAAATGGGTCGAAGTTTCTTGGATGGATCAACGGAGAAACCGGTGAGGTTTTATCAGCCAATACAAGTTATGAGTTGAGACGTAAAGATGGCTTGAATCAAGTAGAAGCAGTTTTTGCAGTTTCAACGGAAAGAGCATGGTTTTCTGTAAAAACCAGTAACTTTTCTTATTTGTTTGATGATTTGAATACGGCAGTGAATTTTGCTTCGAATCAAAGTTCAAGTTATAGACTTATTACCTTAGCGTATAGTGGTGTATTAGAAGAAGGTAATTATACAATCCCGAGTGGTACGAAACTATTAATTCCGTATACTCAGGGTGATAGTGGTACCTTTAGTACAATTCTAAAAACAAGTGAAGCTAAGCCGGGTAATAAACAGGATGCATTTTGTACATTATATATGCAGCCTAATGCAATTTTAAATGTAGTAGGTCAGTTAAATGTTAATGGACGAGTGTATAAACAAAATGGAGAATTGACTGGTCGTTGTACTGATACATATGGTCATATTAATTTGGCTAACGGCGCGCAGATTAATTTAGCTACCGATGTTAATGGCGGCAAGGGCATTCTATATTGTTATGGCTATATCACCGGTGAGGGCACAGTGACAGCCTATAGTGGCACTACAGTATATGAAGTATTTCAATTAACCGGATGGACCGGTGGAAGTAGTGCATATGGTTGGGATAAATATAAAGAAAATCTTCACAGTTTTGTACTGAATGATTATGCTGTGCAAAATATTGAGGCAACTTATGTAATTTATAGTGGTGCTACCGCAGCGGTAGCAGCTGCGGTAACGGTGGATACATTAATTTTTGGTGAGCAAACCACTCCTGCGAGTATGACGTACATGGGATCGAATAGCGGTCTGATCAGATTGGGTGAAAATGCTGTTGTGACACGTAGCTTTACTCCATCAACTAATCGTATGAAGTATTCTTTTGCTGGAAATGTTACAATTGCTAACATTAATATTTCTTTGGATTTGGGATGGTTTGGAACTGTTGATTTAGATAGTGCCGACTATATTCTTGCTATTCCGCATAATATGGATTTTGAGGCTATCAGTGGGTTAGTTACTTTGGCAAATTCTTATAAAATCATGCCAGGTGCAACCTTGACAGTTGGATCGAATGCGCGGGCTCAGATCGATGGTAAATTATATGTTTACGATACTGCTGATTATATGAGCATAAGTGGTAAGAGTGCAACAGTTAAATATGTTGCAACCACAGGACAGACGACAGGTTTTCCGCGAATCAATAGTAGTACGTTTAGCGGAAAAATTGTGGTAGATGGAGAGCTGACGATTGGAGAAAATGGTGCGTTTTATACCACAGAAAATGGTGGAGATTCTCTAGACAAGGTAATCAGCGGTACAGGAATTGTTATTAATAAATCTAATGCTAGTGCAGTAGATACATATTTAGATGAAATTGAACATTCTGGAAGCAGTTTTAATGCAAAAGCGGAGAGAATTCCTGTTACATCTATTCCGGTTGTCGGTCGGTTGGCGGGTATTTCTGAAGCGGAAGGATACGACAGCTTTATTAAAGGGACATACTATGGCTTGGATAAGGGGTGGTGGTATCAGTACAGTGTTAATATTACTGGAGATTTAGGTGAATTGAAAGCCTATAACGGAAGCGTTATTTCTACGAAGGATAACATAACGAAAGGGTATAGCTGTAGTGGTGGTATGGTACAGTTTAGCGTGCCATTTAATTACAGTGTTTCTTGTGACGGTGCGACCATTACGCAGGCCGCCGCTGCAGGCAGTGCTCGGATGGTATATTCTGTTCCGGTCGAATCTTCAGGAATTACAGTAGATGTGAATGAGGAAAGTCTAAAAGAGAATAATGCAATCATTAAAATGGTAAGCAGTGCAGATAAATCGGTTGTATCGACTCAGGAATGTTATATTCCGGAAGGTACAGACGTGAAGGCTTATTATTCAGATGAATCCTGTACAAAAAAGGCTGATAAATTTGTAGCCGGTACTACTTTGTATATGCTGGTGTCTGCGCGTGTAGGTGAAAATGCTTATTATACAACTCTTGAGGATGCGATTAGTAATGCAGCTGGAAACGATGTTGAAGTTACTCTGTTGTCAGATGTTCAAATCACAGATTCAATTAAAGTTGCGGCTGAGCAAGATATTAACATCAATTTGAATGGACATATTGTTACATATAGTAGTACATTTTTAAGCATCGAGGGTTGTGTTGATTTGGATCTTCAGGGTGGGTCTATCAAAAATGCCCAGGGCGCAGAAGTTTCAGCATTGATCGTGCGTAATGGTGGAGCCCTGAATCTGGATGTAAACAGCGGAAGTTTGTTGTGGAGTGACTATGGAGTAGAAGGTTATTCCTTCAGCGCTGGTACTATGGCAGCACTGGTATATTGTCATGACGGAGGTATCGTTAACATCAATATTGATGAGGAAGCGACCATGTCTGTGGTACATCCGAATGCTGTGACGAAGTACACTTTGCATGCAATCTATAATGCCGGAACTATGACAATCGAAGGTGCTGGTGAGATTACTTCCAGTGCTTATACTGCGACAACAGGTGCGTATGTAAATGATGGTAGTGATACGTATAATGCTGCTCCTCCTGTAGTTAATACAGGTAGCATGACTATACAGAATGGAACTACGGTATCTGCTACCAGTACAAATGGTACAAAAAATTATTCAATTTTAAATTATAATGGCGGTAATTTGACGCTAGATGGCGCAGAGGTATCTTGTGCTTCCGGTTATGCTCTTTATAACTGGGGTGCAACCATTGATACAATTAAAGATACTACTATAAGTGGTACGAATGGTATCTGCAATTATAACAATTCCGGTTATGACCATACTGCAACAATTACCGAAATCGTGGGTGAAACTACGATCAACGGCATAAGTGGATATGCACTATCGACTCACCCCGATACCTATGTTGGAATTATTGGTGGTGAGGGTTCTACAGTAGAATTGATTGCAATCGGTAATGCTATCAACGCTAACCAGGGCGTGATTGGTGAACTGGCAGACGGACTGACAATCATTTCTACCGGTGGTAACGCAGTATATACCAAGGGAATTGTAGAAAAAGTTTCCGGCGGTTATTACTATGCTGGTTCGAGCGTATTCCGAGCAGATACGGGTACAGATGAAACACCATTTAATGCTAGCATTACTATAGTTGAAGGTTATGACTTAGCTATTTCTGTTGTAAAGCGTACGTTGCGTGATGGAAGTGTTTATGGTTGTACCTATTTGACTCAAGAAGAACAGGATTATCCCAGTGTTTTAACGGGACATTTACAGATGCTACCTGATAACATTTGTGGAGATACAAATATTTGGAGTGAATGTAATTTAGTTCATGAAACTACCTATCATGGTGGAAGTAGTTGGACTAAAAATGGAGATGTTGTTTCTATTACGATTCCTATCAACGCTGGCGATAGAATATACGCAAATTCCTTTGGTGTTACGACTCTTGCAGATGGCTCGACTAAGAGCGGTATTCGTGTGACTTGGTTTGGTGAGGATGGTATTCTGGAAAACGGATCGATCGCTCCCGCAAGCATCTATAGCACATTTGTATCAAAGGGATATATTACTGCTCCTGCTGGTGCGATTGCGGTTAATATTCCTATGTGGCTTGAGTCAGACGACAATGTGGTTAATATTCTAGGACATGATTATCAATATGTGGATGAGGATTCTGATGGATTCTATACTGCGGTATGTTCTGCTTGTGGCATAAAGCATGAAGGCTTGCTGGAGCATTTGCAGGTTCCGGAAAGTTATTGTTATCAGACGAATTTGTGGTCAACGCTAACGCCTGAGTTGTGTCGTCGTACGGCGGATGAATGGAAGAACGATTATTATTCAATTACATTTCCGGTAAAAGCCGGCGATAAGATTTATGCGAATTCTTTTGGTACATCTAATTCTACAAATGGTATTCGTATAACTTGGTTCTACGATGATGGTAAAGTTAAATCCTTTGCTGCAGCACCGGTATATAATGAATTCATTGGTAAGACAGATGAAACTACCGGTTTACACTACATTACTGCTCCTGCTGGTGCAGTTGCAATCTGTGTGCCCATGTGGAAAAATGAGGCTGCCAGTACGGCTTATATTCTTAGTGGACCGGATCATCCGTATGAAGAGGTTATAACAGAACCTACCTGTGTCGAGGGTGGATATACAACCTACACATGCGTGTGTGGTAATAGCTACATAGGCGATGAGATCGAAGCCACGGGTGAGCATAAGTTTACGAATTATGTTAGTAACAATGATGCCACGGCGGAAAAGGATGGTACTAAAACGGCAGTGTGTGACTATGGTTGTGGTACTGAACATACGACCATAGATGAGGGAAGTTCTGATGTTTATAAGGCGCTAAAAGGCAAAGTTATTTCCGTAATGGGTGACAGTATTTCGACCTTTGCTGGTTGGATTCCTACGGAAGATGGCTTTAATCTGGAGCACTATGCAAGATATCCTCAGGATAATCTTTTTAATGACGTTGAGTCAACTTGGTGGCATCAGCTTATTTTCGATGAGTTGGATGCAAAGTTGGGCGTTAACGAAAGCTGGCGCAGTACAGAAATCGGTAATGTGTATGATGTAGAGGTAAATAGTGGATACGAAGGTACTAAGGCATGCATGGCTTCTATGACTCGTATTCAGAATTTGGGGAGCAATGGTACGCCAGATTTGATCTTGTTCTATGGTGGTACCAATGACATTACCCAGCGCAATAATGCAGACATACCAAGAGTTTTGGGTACATTCGATGAGGGTATGGTTCCTGAGAGTGTAGATTTAACCACCGACAAGTGGGATACAGTCATCGAAGCATATGTAACAGCGTTGATGCGAATGCATCATTTCTACCCTGAAACACGAATTGTATGCATGTTCCCCACAGTAACCACCAAGAATACCAAAGCGGTGGTATCTACATATAATGCAGAATTCAAAGAAGTGTGTGATTACTTCATTGACAAAGGGTACGATATTGTTTATGTGGACTTGTTGGATTCGGGTGTAACTACTTCTCATTTGCCTGATGGCACTCATCCGAATGCAGAAGGTATGGATCTAATAACCGCAGCGGTCAAAGAAAAACTACTAAATACATGCAAAGATATCAATGCCGGTGAACACATTGTTCATAGTGTGACTCATCAATTATCTTCTGCATCTGCTACGTTAGGCTATTACAAAGGTGTAGATGCCGGCGCTGATTTTGCAGAAATCATAAGAGGCGAAGAGCTAACGGTTACTGTTGTAATGGATGAAAAGGATATTACAGATAGTGTATGTACAATGAATCCGGAAAAAACAGAAGCTTATATCTCCGTTTCGAAAGTATCGGGCGATTTAATCATTACAGCAGAAGGTATCAGTGATTTCGATGAGCTGTATGCAGATCGACTTCAGGAGGTTCCGAGTGATATCTGTAGCGGTGTGAATTTGTTGGATCGATTGAATCTGGATACTGGTTTCTTCACGGGAGGAGATTGGAACACAAATAAATATTATTCTTTAACGATTTCGGTTGAAGAGGGTCAGCAATTCTGGGCCACTTCTTTCCAAGCGGCTGGTTTGAATGGGGCAACTAATACTAGTGGTGTAAGAATAACTTGGTTTATGAGTGATGGCACTGCGAATGAGGTGGAACCCACAGATGTTTATACGGAATTTAAGACCAATGGTTATATTACGGTACCAGCGAATGCGGTAGCTCTGAATATTCCGCTTCGAAACAATAATTCCGGCAATGTGATTTATATGCTAGGTTTGGAACATAGTTTTGATACGGTGGATAATAATGATGGTACGGAAACTTTGACTTGTTCAAAATGTGGACAGGAATTTGAACGTGCCATTGGCCAGTATTTAGTACCGTACATTCAGTTGTTACCGAAGAATGCATATAATACAACCAATCTGTGGCCGTTACTCAATCATAATGAAAAGTATTATAAAACTACTGTCAATGAAAAAGTCACTGCTTATAGTGAATCAACCTGGAACACAAACAATGATGTTCGATCCGTTACGGTGCCCGTTGGATCGGGGTATCGTGTTTATGCAACATCTTTCACTGTTAGTACAGGTATCCGTACTACCTGGTTTTTTGAGAATGAAACTTTTGTTTCATGGTCACCGGCACAGACGAGAGCCAAATTCCTGGCGAATACGGATGAGGAAACCGGATTGCACTATATACAAGCTCCGGAAGGTGCTATTGCAGTGAACGTAGCGATGTGGAACGGTGATGATTCCAATGTTCTGTATATTTTGGATTTGCCATCTGATCCTTTGACGCTTAATGATTTGTCGAATCATTTGCGTCAGCTGCCGGAACCTTGCTATAACACCACCAATATTTGGGCTGAATTGGCAGAAACAGAACTAGATGGAGAGTACTGGACCGAAAACGGTTGGGGAAAAGCCGGGGAAGTAAAATCTGTTACGATTCCTGTAAATGGGGGAGACAAAATTAAGGCATCGTCGTTTGGTACGTCTGAAGGTGGCAATGGAATTCGAGTTAGTTGGTTCTTGGCAGACGGTACGGTCGATACTAGAAGTCCCAGAACGGGAAGCGGCAATGTATACGATGAGTATACTGCCAATGGTTATTTGACTGCTCCGGAAAATGCTGTTGCAGTGTGTGTTCCCATGTGGGTAGTCAATGACAGTTGTGAATTATATAACCTGAGTCTGCCGGATGATCCTTTAAAAGCCAATGATGTAATAGACCATTTGGTTGAGCTGCCGGATCCGTGTTATAACGATACGAATATTTGGGCAGAATTGGCTGAGAGTGGAAAGCTGGATGAGAAATATTGGACCTCGTCCGGATGGGGTGTACTGACAGGTGCAAAGTCAGTTACGGTTCGTGTGAATGGTGGAGATAAGATCACAGCTAGTTCCTTTGGAAAAACAACACTGTCGGATGGTAAGGTGAAAAACGGTATTCGTGTGACATGGTTCATGGCAGATGGAACGAAGAAATCTTTGACGCCTGATGAAACATATGCAGAGTTCAGTTCTGGCAATTGCTTGACGGCTCCTGCGAATGCTATAGCTGTATGTGTTCCTATGTGGGAAGTAACGGACGATTGTGAATTTTACAATTTAAGTTTACCTAGTGGACCTGCTTCGGAGCCAGAAGATTACAAAGGCAAAGTAATTTCTATTATGGGTGACAGCATTTCAACATTTGCTGGATATACTCCTGAAGACGATGGTTTTAATCTGGATCATCGAAATCGATACCCTCAGAGTAATTTGTCAACGGATGTAAATGAAACCTGGTGGATGCAGGTGCTGACAGCGTTGGATGCTAAACTTGGCATTAATGATAGCTGGGCTGGTTCTAGAGTAAATAACACTTTGGATGAGAATAGTGGTGATCTAGGTCCTGATGCAGCGATGGCATCATTAACCCGTATTCAAAATTTGGGTTCAAACGGAACACCGGATGTGATTATGGTGTTTGGTGGTACTAATGATCGTGGACAGACAATTGGTACGTTCGATAGCACAAATGCACCTACAATTGATACGGTAGATTTGACATCTTATAAATGGGATACTTTTGTGGATGCATATGCTGCCATGATTACACGTATGCAGTATTATTATCCGAATGCAGAAATTGTAGCAATGTTGCCCTACATGCCTAATGCTGCAACACTGAATGCAGAAATTGTAAAGATCTGCAAACATTATGGCGTTGTCTATGTAGATTTGATGAACTGTGGCATTTCAACGGGCAAAGAAGACCTGCCGGATGGGTTACATCCTAGCGCGAAGGGCTTTGATTATATCACTGATGCGGTTCTTGAGACCCTGTTTGCTGAGGTTGAAATGACAGCTGGTGAAAATACTGTATATTCTATTACTCATAGTCTGCAGAATGTAACAGCATCTAAACACTATTATAAAGGTGTATCGGCGGGCGTTGCGTTTACTGAAACGTTGGTATCGAATGGGAATGCACAAGTGACCGTTACTATGGCCGGAGTGGATGTTACTTCCGATACATACAATACGGAAACAGGAACATTAAGTATTTCGTCCGTTCAGGGTGATCTGGCAATTTCAGCTGTGGCAGAGAAGACAATGGCGGATAGAGTCCAGCAAGTGCCTGAAAATACTTATCGGGATACCAATTTATGGACAACGTTGACTCCGGACGAGGATTATTACAGTGATAAGGGCTTGTGGGAGACAACGGCTAACTCGATTACCTTCTCAATTAATGAAGGTGATCAAATATGGGCAACTGCCTTTGGTGCAAGCGGAACCAATGGTAGTACGGTTAATGGTATTCGAGTGACTTGGTTTAATGGCGATGAAGTACTAAAATCCATGAGTCCTGCGGAGGTGTATACTGAATTCAGTGAAAATGGATTCTTGACGGCGCCGGCAGGAGCAACGGCAGTTTGTGTTCCTGCTTGGACGGTAACAGGATTTACAAATGTGGTAAATATTGTGAGCTTGCCGACAGTTTATGATGATCATTTGATGGAACTGGATCGAGATGTACTTTGTAGTGGCATTGATTTCTGGGATCTGTTGAAGGAAGACTGGGAAGATGTATATTGGGATTCAGCCAAATGGGCAACCAAAGGTAATCTGCGTTCTGTGACGATTCCTGTTCAACAAGGTGATCAGATTTGGGCGAGTGTATTTGGTACTACGACTCAATCAAATGGCACAACTAATACGGGTATCCGTGTGACATGGTTTAGTAATACGGGTGTGTTGAAGTCTGAATATATATCAGCTGCCAATGGTAATCTATCGACTGATGGTTATGTGACGGCCCCGGAAAATGCCATAGCTATCAATATTCCGGTGTGGGATTACAAGATAGAAAATGATATGTATATCCGTAGTCTTGAGCATAGCTATGAAAACGGTTTCTGTACAAAATGCGAAGCTTCTGACATGAAGATTACGCACTACGGCCAGAATCTTCGTTTGCAGGATTTGATCAAGATTGGTTATTACTTTACAGTAACCACTGCACAGGATGTACAGGAAGTTGGTGCTTTATTGTGGACGGCAGAGCAGTATGCTGTGGAAACAAACTTTACTGTTACCAATGAAACAGCTAAGCAATATGCGAACTTGAAGAAACAGCAGGGGGCATATGTTGTTGAAACAGATGGTATTTATGCTCAGAATCTAGATAACAAGTTTGTATTGATGCCCTATGTGTTGACTGAACGTGGTTATACTTATGGTGAGCCGCTTGAATATTGCGCACTGGATTATATTAAGAAAGCGTATGAAAGTGACCGTGCAGATTTGGTAGCAACCAAGAGCTTGGTAATCGATCTGGCGAATTATGCAACCGCAGCCAGAGCCTACTTCTGTATGACCGAGAACTTACCTGAACCGGCAGCAGCTTTCAATAATTGTTTAGCGGCAGCAGACAGAATTGTGAAATGGGATGATACATTGAATCAGTCCTATCCGACTACAGTGGAGTCTGCGGAATTTGAAGAAAAGTTTGCAGGAAGAAATGTGAACCTGAGAGAAGCCATCAGTATTGGTCTTTACTATCAGAATACAGATGTAACAGGTGCACATTATTGGAATGCGGCTGATTATGTTGCGAATCATGAACCTACCGGAGCAGCAACTATTGAAAGAGCGTCGAACTATGTGAAGGTCAATGTGACCGGTTTGTATGCGTATAATATTTACGATATGTATTATGTGCGCAGCTACAATGCGAACGGAGAAATGGGTGCTTGCTATGGTACCAGCGTAGCATCGTATTTGACAGTGGCGATTGATAAGTATAAGGATGATCCGTCTCAGGAAAGTCAAGCGTTGGTAGCTTTGTGTCAAGCGATGCAGGTATATGGTAAAAATGCTAGCACTAATACTTCGATTAATAGACCTAAATAAGGAGGACAACATGAAACAGTTTGAAGAGCCTGAGATCTGCATTGTTAAGTTCGAAGTTGAGGATATTTTAACTACCAGTAGTGAAGATGAGTTGGATCCCGGTATTGGCGGTCTGCCGATTCTGTGATGCAATGAGTTTGAAAAATCAATGCGTTAGAAGTTGTTTTGTATGAATTAGGAATCCCTCGGGATATAAACCTGGGGGATTCGCTATTGTAAAAAGGAATCTACATGTATAATCGTAAAAACCTATTAGTAATTGTGGCTTTAGCGATTCTGATCATTCTAGTGCTGATCAGTCAGGATATGATGGACTATCCCATTGAACTGCTGAAAAAGATCGTAACCGAATCGTCGGAAGTAGAGTCATCGATCATTATGAAAGAGGAAAGTAAAGCAGAAAGTTCCAAGGTGGAGGAATCTTCGGAGCAGGAGTCGGAAGAGACCGAAGATGTGTGGTACGAAGAGGAATATGAAACGGATTTCGATGAGGAGTCGGAGGAGAGTTCGACGGAGGAAGCGGAGCAGAGCAGTGCACTGGAAGAGTCTTCCGAAGATATCACCTACGTTCCGGAAGATTCCGATGAGGAATCTGTTGAAATAGTTGAGTCGGAACCAACTCAGGAATCGGAACCGGAAGAGTCGGTGCCCGAGGAATCATTGCCGGAGGAATCGGAGAAACAGGAATCCGATGCGACGGAGTCATCCTTGCCAGACATTGAACCAGATTTGGGAGTCGGCGGCTTGCCTATTTTGTAAGTAAAGAACAAACACAGCGTCTTTTTTCCCGCTATGCGGGAGAGAAAAAAAGAAATCACGGCGGTTGCAGTGCTTGCAGCCGCTAGTTTTTTTTACGCCTGCGAATACGGCTAGAAGTGCGATTACAACGAGAAATTTTCGCTGTTTGTATTGACCTATAGGGGCTGAAATGGTACAATGGAAGCTATAGTGGGAAACTGTCTGTAGACCTGCTGCACCCCTGTTTTGGAGGCTTTATTGAATGAACGAAAATGATAATATAAAAAAGACCGATGGTGAGATCGAGATCGATCTGAAGCGGCTCATCAATGCGGTGCTGGGTAAAGCATGGCTGATCTCGTTGGTGTCGGTGTTTTGTGCGGTGGTATCCTTTGCGTATACCCTGTATTTTGTAACACCGTTGTATCAGTCATCGGCTATGTTTTATGTAAATAATACCGATATTTCCGTGGGCGGCGCGAAGCTGACCCTGAATGCGGCAGATATTTCCGCATCACGAGGATTGGTTGATACCTACATTGTTATTTTAAATACTCGTGAAACCATGCTGGACGTGGTGGACTATGCCGATGTGGAGCTGAGCTATTCGCAGATCATGGGCATGGTGTCTGCGGCGGCAGTGGACGAGACCGAGGTGTTCCGCGTAACGGTCACCAGTTCCGATCCGGAGCAGGCCGAGGAGATCGCCAATGCCATCGCCTACATACTGCCCAAACGAATTTCCAGCATTGTTGAGGGCTCTTCCGCTAAGGTTGTGGATGCGGCCGTTGTGCCCTCTGCGCCCAGTTCGCCTAACTACACCAAGAACACGATTTTGGGCTTCCTGGTGGGTTGTGTGGCCATGGCGGGTCTTGTGATTGCGCGCGAACTCATGAACATTGCGATTCGCGGTGCGGAAGATATTGCCCAGAGCTGTAAGTATCCATTGTTGGCATCGGTGCCCGACATGGAATCCCAGATGAAGGGTGGCTATTACTATGGCTACGGCTATGGAAAGTCCTCCAAGGGCGGACGTCGGCGGGGGCTGGTGGCAGACGAGGTCGGCTTTGCGGCGGCCGAGGCCTACAAGCTGCTTCGTACCAAGCTGCAGTTCTCCTTTGCCGATGAGGCAAGTTGTCGTGTGATCGGTGTGTCCAGTGCCATGACAGGCGAAGGTAAAACTTTGTCGTCAGTAAATTTGGCATATACAATTTCTCAGTTGGGTTCTAAGGTGCTGTTGATCGATGGCGACATGCGTCGTCCTTCTCTGCCCGAGAAGCTTCCTATTAACAAAACCCCCGGTCTGTCCGACTTTTTGACCGGCCAGTGTCAGGCGAGTGAATTGCTCCAGCCCTGCGGCATTGAAGATGAGGAAAAGGCTTTTCTGACCATCGCCGCCGGACGCATTCCGCCTAACCCCATGGAGCTTTTGAGCTCTGCTAAAATGGAAAAGATGTTGGAAGCATTGAAGGAAAAGTTTGATTTTATTATTCTGGACCTGCCCCCTGTTGGCGAGGTGAGTGATGCTTTGGCAGTATCCAAACTGACCGATGGTATGCTGTTGGTGGTTCGTCAGAATTATTGTGATCGCATCGCACTAAGCGACACCGTGCGCCAGTTCGAGTTTGTGGATGCCAAGATCCTAGGTGTGGTACTGAACTGTGCCACCGAGGAAGGCGGCCGCTACAACAACAAGTACTACAAGCGTTACTATAAAAAGTACGGTTATCATTATGCCGCTGCTGCCAAAAAGGCTAAAAAGAAAGCTAAAAAGGTAGGCGCTGATCAGTAAACATGATAAATTTGATCGATTTTCATAGTCATATTCTGCCTGGCGTTGACGATGGAAGCCGAAGTGTGAGCGAATCCATCGCCATGCTGCAGGCGGAAGCGCAGCAGGGCGTCACCCATGTGGTCGCCACGCCGCACTTTTATGCACAAAGCGACAGCCCGCGTCGTTTTTTTAGCCGCCGCGCGGCGGCAATGGACGAACTGCTAAGTGCTGCTTCGGGCCACGAGGATCTGCCGGCGATCTGCCTTGGGGCGGAGGTCCACTATTTTGCCGGTATGAGTGAATCGGAGGTTCTTGCGGAGCTTACCATTGGGGAGTCCAAGTATATTCTGGTGGAGATGCCGCCGGCGCCCTGGTCGGATTCGATGTACCGGGAGCTGGAGTGGATCTATACGAAGCAGGGTTTGGTGCCGGTACTGGCTCATATCGATCGGTATTTGAGTCGGTTTATGAATGGGCGGATGTTGCTGCGTCTTGCGGAGCTTCCGGTGCTGGTGCAAGCGAATGCGAATTTTGTGGCGAACCGGGCCACGCAGAAGCAGGCGCTGAAGATGTTGACGCAGGGTCAGATTCATTTGCTTGGATCAGACTGTCACAATATGTCCGAGCGAAAGCCGAATTTGTCGGAGGCGGCTCGAGTGATTATGCAAAAGATGGGTGGCCTTGAGGGTGAGGCTTTTTTACAACAGATGTATAAGTATGAATGTGAAATCTTGAACATAATATAAAACAGGAGGACAATATGAAAAAGATTGTTGCGTTGGTTTTAATGCTGGCTATGTGCCTTTCCATGACGGCTGCGGTTTGGGCCGCGGAGGATGACTTTGTGCCCAGTATTACCTATAAAGGTGAACCGGAAATTGTGGAAAAGGAAGATGAACAGGGTGCGCCCATCGTGGAGGAGGATCAGCCGGTGATTGGTACGGTTGTGAAGCAGGAAGCTGCTCAGTCCGGTCAGGTGAGTGCGGAAGAAGCTCTGAAGGGTGAAGTGCTGAGCCGCGTGCTGCAGGAATGTCTTTTGATCACTCCTGTTTCTAAGGTGGATACTCAGGAGGCTTTGCCGGACGAAGCGGCTGAAGCTTTGAGATACGTGTATAATGAACTTTTGAGTGGAAACATGAAGCTGCCCTACGAAAAGGTAGAAGGCATTCAGGCAGATGAAATGGTGATTTTGGAACTGTTGGACATGACCTGGCTGTGCGGTACCCCGGTATCCAGTCATGACCATCCTACCGAAGTGGAGCCCGATGGTGTCGTATTTGAAGTGACTTTCAAATTGGGTGTTTCCGCCGATGCCGACGTGGTTGTTATGACCTACAAAAATGATGAATGGAGCCCCATTGCCGGTGTGACCAACAACGGCGACGGCACTGTGACCTGTGTATTCGAGCATCTGTGTCCTGTGGCTATTTCCGTAGAGCAGGTTGAAAAGGATGCCATTGATGGCGCTCAAACCGGCGATGATGCTAACATTGGCATGTGGGTCGGTGTTATGGCTGCTGCATTGTTTGCTCTGCTGGTGCTGGTGATCGTATATCGCCGTCAGTCGGTAAGAAGAGGCTAAGTTGGACCGATGCGCTGCCATTAGTTGCAGCCATCTAAGTGCAAATTTGAATGTTAAAAAGTTGAAGGTGCGATATGAGCAGACGTTTTGAAACGCGTAAACGTGCGTTGTTAACTGCCGTCGGCTTGGGTTTGGTGCTTCTGCTTGTTTACAGTGGACTTCAGATCGTGGAGTCCACTGTTTTTCAATCAACACACCGCCCGACGGAAACGGTGCATAAAAAAACTGTTACCTATGAGGGAACCGATTATTTTCCACGTCAGGACATTACCACTCTGCTGGTGATGGGTATCGATGAAGAGGGCCCGGTGAAGGCCAGCGGTTCCTACCGAAATTCCGGCGAAGTGGACATGGCGGCTCTGGTGGTGCTGGATCAGACCGATGAGAGCTATACCATTTTGTGCCTGAACCGTGACACCATGCTGAACATGCCCGTGCTGGGCGTGGATGGTAGTCCGGCCGGTAGCTTTTACGGTCAGTTGGCCCTGTCCCACACCTACGGCAGTGGCCTGGAGGATAGCGCCGAAAACACCCGCGAGGCGATTTCCTCGTTCTTGAATGGCCTGACCATTGATTACTACGTGGCCATGAATATGGATGCGATCAGCATTCTCAACGATGCGGTGGGCGGCGTGACTGTAAACGTATCCGACGATTTTTCTGAGGTGGATCCCACCATCGGCTTCGGTGCGGTAACGCTGAACGGCGAGCAGGCCCTGACCTTCGTTCGTTCGCGTCAGGACGTGGGTAATCAAATGAACCTGTCCCGTATGAACCGCCAGGAAGAATACATGCGCGGCCTTTCCGTTGCGCTGGGCGCGAAACTGGATGAATCCGATAGCTTTGTTACCAACACCTACGATGCCATGGATGAATTCATGGTTACGGACTGTTCTGTAAAGGCCGCCAGTGGCCTGATGGAGCGCTGCGCCGAGTACAACCTGAAGCAGATCGTTTCCCTAAAGGGCGAGAATGTGCGCGGCGATGAGTTCTATGAATTCTACGTAGACGAAGAAGAGCTGATGGAGCAGGTACTGCGCCTGTTTTATGCAGAAAAGGAATAAAAAAGAAAGGGAGATATTTGCTGCAAGGTGCATATCTCCCTTTAATGTATAGTGGAGATAGAATGATTAACATTAATCGTAGAAAACGACAGGCAACAGAGAATACCGAAGCAATCATTGTGGATGTGTGGAATAAAATTCGCGATGGCGAGGTGCTAATTGAAAAAGGATGCGAGATCCATAATATCGTAGAGTTAGATCAGCTTATTTCTGAAATAGAGCCAAACGTAGAGTTACTGGCGCGGTCGATACAATCAGATTGGGCTATACCGATTGTGTTGCAGGCCGTTGGAGAAATTTACTATGGTGGATATAAAGAATACGGGGAGATAGGAAATTGTTATAAAAGGGTACTTGTTTATTTGTGGCAGAATTCCTATGAAGTGACTGGGGATTATAAAAATATTGAAAGACTTAAACAGCTGATAAAGTTGAGCTTTGTGGTCGAAGTATTATATTCATATCGTAAGATGTTTGTTTCAATACCTGAACTATACTTTTCTTTTGAGAATGGCTATACAATGGTTCCGGAGAAATTTCGTGAAAGTTTTCTTTTGTTCAAAAATTTGGCTGAAGGAAAAGGAAAACGAATGAGAGTTGCGGAAGTTAATTCACAGCTGATGAATGAAAAATGCATTCAGTTTTTCGAAGGGATGGTTGGTGTACTAGAAGGAAGAGAGCCAAAGGATATTGATGTTTTTAAAGAAACTTTCTATGAAGAAATACCGGGAGTGAAAAATCCGGAGTGCGCAAAGTTTTGGAAAGAGCTTTTTATGCGATATTCCTTTTATATGATAACTTTAATTTCGACGAAAGAGCTGGGCAAGTTAGAAGAAGTAATACTATTTCATGAATTTGCCTTTCCCTTTTCAGAGAAATATATAACACAGGAAAGCGTGCAAAATTGTTTTTGGACAAAGGATTGGTTTAAAAAACAATCGGCTGAACGATATGGAAATTTGATAGTGGCAAAGCCAATCCTTCGCATTAGTCCAAATGGCGATTTCGCAACTTCGTCCGCAGTGATAGGTGATTCTATCAACTATTTTGTCGAATCACAGTTATTAGGATATTCTAATAGAAGTCCCTATTTGAATTTACCCAATACGATTTTTAAAAAAGCATTTTCAGATAAATTTGAGAATCAATGTATCGAATTTTTTAGAAGTCGTGGCTATTTAGCTGGCCATGTATTAGAAAATGGTATTTGGAAAATACAAAAGGAAAACAAAAATTTAAGTTTGTTGGATGAAAAACTATATGGTGAAGTGGATGTGCTGGCATACCATTCGTTAATTCCCACTGTGTTTTTAATAGAGTGTAAGGTTTTGCACGATGTTCGCGACAGCCAGTCGTATCAAAATGTTATTGTAAAACTAAAAGAAGATAGCGAAGGTTTTAAAAGTAAACTGCGTAAAAAAGCAGAATGGGTAAAAAAGGCCTTTGAAGCGAATCTGAGTATAACTGTGGATGTCATAAAAGTCTTGGTCACAGATATTCCTTTGCCTGTTTTAGGTGCTAATGAAGAGGATATTTTGGTATTGGATTATGATACGTTAAAACTGATGGTGGAAAACTTCGATCAAGAAGCTGCAGAGCGATTGGAGCAGTATATTGGATCGATATAACCAACAGTCATTTTACTATCTACATATCTTGCTCTTGCGTGATTTTATATTATTATGTGACTGGCTGTTTTGAAAAAAATCAAAATAAAGGTTGCCTTAATGCGTAAAATATGATATGCTTCCAATATAAAGTTATAGTGATGGAATGTCCCCTTGTAACAGGAAACACCATCGCAAGAACTCCTATCGACTTCGTCGAGACAAAAAATCAAATAAAAGAAAGGAAATGATTCCAATGTTCAAATCAAACAAAGGTTTTACTCTGGTAGAACTGATCGTCGTAATCGCAATCCTGGCTATTTTGGCAGGTATCGCAATCCCCGCTTACTCTGGTTATATTAAGAAGGCAAATGATGCCGCAATCGAAACTGAGTTGGGTGCTATCAGCACTGCTGCTATGGCTGCAAATGCGACCAAGGGTGAGATTGATCAGATTAAAGTTACTGCTACTGCTATTGAAGTAGAGGCGGAAGGCGATGTTTTTGCAACTTCTTTTGGTTCCGATTTCATGGCTTTTTATGATAATGTTGATGGACCTGGGGCACAAGAGGCTTCTGATCCTAAAGCATGGGAATTGTCCATTAAAGACGATCTGGATTTAAAGAATTCCAGCTACGAAAATAAGACTGCCACTTGGACTGCAGCTAATGGCTGGGAAGCAAAATAACTAAACATACCCAAAACCCGTCGACTCGTTCGACGGGTTTTTTCTTTACCCCAATTTCATAACTCCTCGACCTCTTTACGCACATGAAAAGCCGAAAAACAGAACAATCATTGTGCGTAACATAGCTAAAACATTGTCAGACGCTGCCCAAAACATATTCTTTGGGTGGCGAGGGTCTGTTCTACACTCGCATCACCGGCTCTGGCAGAGTCTACATCCAGTCCATATCCGTCATCAACACAGTCCAGGCGATCTCACCTTACCTGATATCGGCGACAACGACGGTGGTGGAATCAGAATCAAGTTCGGAGAGTAAAAAGTCGCAAAGCGGCAAAAAAGATAACGGCTCATGCCTTGAGTGCGCATGGGCCGTTTGATATGCTCAGTTTGGGAAACCCTCTTTGATTGTTATTTCTTTTTCTTCATGTTCAGTCCAATCACTACTGATGCAACTGCAATCAGAGCTGCAACTACAATTATGATGGTGATCGTTAGATTCGAGTTAGAAGCGGGAACAGTAGCCTCCGGAGAAGAGGGATCATTTTCTGCGGGGGAAGCAGCAGTCAGAGTTAGAACTGCGTCTTCAACGTCCGCGGACTCTTCTAAAGCAGTTTCCTCTGTGGTGCTCGAATCAGCGGCCTCTGCCGGATTGGACTTAGCGGATGCTGCATTGTCGGAAGCATCATTGGAACCGGTGGTGGTAGCCTTGTCGGAGGAGTCATCGGAATCCGTCTGAGAGTTTTCTTCCTTGGAGAGAAGGGCTTCTTCCTCAGGGTCTTCAACAATAACTGTCAGAGCGCTGCCTTGGGTGGTCCCGCAAATCGTACAGGTGGCGGGTGCTTCATCGGTAGCTTCGATCCATTCGTGGCCTAAAGCATCGATTTCTTTTTTGGCTTCCAGCACTTCGTCACAGGTGGTGCAGTGAGTAAGAGCGGTAAAGCCGGCTTCGGTACAGGTGGGTGCTTTGGCATCCTGGGTTGTGGTGGTATGACCGGTGGCAGCAATGGTCGTCTGTTCCTGCAGAGTCAGCCCGCAAGCAGAGCAGACAACACCGTCCGTTAGACCATATTGGGTACAGGTGGGCGCATAGCCGGGTACAATGGCTTCGGTATGGGCAATCACGTCGCCGGTTTTTTCACCGCAGGTGATACAGGTCTGAGGCTCGGTACAGGAGGCTGCCTTCCAGGTATGACCTAACGCGGGAATGGTCTGCTGAGGCTCGATTACCTGATTGCAGTCGCTGCAGACCGTTCCTTCGGTGAGGCCGTCAGCGGTACAGGTGGCAGGCTGAGCCTGCAGAGTCACGATCGTGTCATGGGAATGTGTCTCGCCGTTTTCAGCACCACAGGTGGTACAGGTAGAGGGTGCGTCGTCGGTGGCTTCGCTCCAATTATGACCTAAAGCCGGGATCTCTTCCTGAGGAGTGGTTACCTTGCCGCAAATGTAACAGTAAGCGCCGGTGGTCAGACCGGGAGTCGTGCAGGTGGGTTCATAACCGGGAGTGGTATTTTCAAAGTGACCCAAAGCTTCACCCTGAGTCATTCCGCAGGAGAGACATCTCAGGGGCTGTTTACAGTTGGCAGCATGCCAATCGTGGCCGGTGGGAGGCAGGGTTTCCTGCGCGGTAAATACGGTGTAGCACAAAGAGCAGTAGGAACCGGCGGTTATACCGGCTTCGGTACAGGTTGCTTCTTGAGTCGGCTGTTCAACAATGTTGTGGCCGATGGCAGTGCCGGAGTCTGTTTTGATATCTTTGTGACCGCAGTCGATACAGATAGCAGTCTTGGTACCATCGTGTTCACAATCGGCGTTGTTATTGGAAACATAATCGCCATAGCTATGTCCGGTGGCGGGTTCAACTTCGGTCAGGTAACCGTAGCCGCATTCGGTGCAGGTGTGCGTCATGCCGCCATCTTCGGTACAGGTGGGCGATTTATATTGGGTAGAAAAACTGGAATGATCGGTGGCATCAACACCGTTTTCCCAGATTTTCAAATCAAAGGTACCACTGGTGATGCGATAACTTTTATTTCCTATATAATTAATGAGAAAATCTATTCCGCTGATGCGGTTGTCGGCTTCGCTGATCAGGGTACGGGTGCTTTCGCCATGATAACGCACCATGTAGTCGTCCATGGGTGTAGGCGCCAGCACGGTTTGATCTAAATCTTTATCGAATACCGATACATAGATCATGTTGGAGCCATCGGCTGCGGGCATGTTTTCCAGACGGTACACGTAGGTGTGTTTGCTGGAGTACTTGTACATATTTTGCAGCTTGGTAGCGTTGTAGTGGATATTGGTGCCTAGTTTTTTAGCAGTATTGGTACCGGGGTAATATTCCAATGGGAAGTACTCAGAGGAGGAAGCCCAGGTGTAGTAACGGCTGTACTGCATCAGATAGGGCAGCGAATTGGACACGCTGGACAGCGGAGACAGTGCAAAACTTGCGATCTTGTAAGCTTCATATTCAACCACCCAAGGCTTTTCATGGGAAAGGGTCACCGGGTTCTCCAGCTTAAAGTAAGGGGTCATCGCGCCGGTGGATGTTGTGGTGTAAAACATCTGAGTGGTGTTGTTTACAGTAAACTCATCGTCGGCAACGGGGAGCAGCTCGTCGGTTTCGGCATCAAAGGTCCAATGGTAGCTGTCGGTGGTATGATTGCAGCTGTAAGGAACTTCGATCTGCAGAGTGGTGGTGTATTCCCATGTGAAATTCGTAAGAAGGAATTTATTAAGGAAACGACCGATTTTAATGAGTGCGCGATCGAGGGTTGCATCATACCCCAACTTCTCAGCGCCTGAGTAGTTGGAGTAAAAATCGAAATTATCGCTGAGATACAGCTGTACGTTATAAGTAACCATGTCTTCAGTGACTTTCGCGCGGTCGAAGGTGAGGTCAAGCTTCAAACCGCCGGCGATCAGCTGCATGGCCTGATCGTTAATATTAATGGGGCCGGGATAGGCCACATCGCCATAGATTGACTTAGCGCTGGTGATGGTGCTCAAACGCTTGCTCTGATCAACCTTACGGCCCATATAGCCGGTGAATGAATAACTGTCGTAAAATGAATGCCAGTCGGTGGTGCCTCGGACGAACATTTCCTCCAAGTTCAGATCCTGCATTCGAATGATGCCATTGGTCAGAACTTCGGTCAGCGCCTCATTGAACATGTTGGCGTTGAAAATGGTGGAAACAATGGGGTCGCTTTCTTTGACCACAATGGTTTTACCCCGTCCGAATACGGCATGCAATGCATATTCGATAAAAGCGGATACCGCAGCATTGTTCTGGGTGACATCGGCAGTATAGGCATCCACCTGCTGAGTAACCAGCTGCTTGATCTGCGAGGTATGGTCGTAATCGGTTTGGCTATCTGCTTTGGCCGGGACCACGAGCGCCATGGGCAATACCATGGTTAGCAAAAGCAGAAAAGCAATCAGTTTCTTCTTCATATGAAAATCTCCTAAATGATATGTTATATAATGACATACTCGAAAGGTATTTTAAAAGGGCAGCGTAAATATGTCAAGAAAAATATGCCCTTATACCGCATAAATAAAGGGAAAAATATAAATTTCTAATCGTAGTAGTTGCTAACATTGCAGTTTTAGCTTGACTCCTGTGAGTGTTCATGTTAAGATGAATCTGGATTATTTTCCGGTTTGAAGACACACAGAGGGAGACTCAAAATGAAGGCGCCATTTGTTGTTTTGTTTTCATAACCGGCGTAGCCGGTAGGCCACCCGGAGCTTGCCGCATTTACATAATTTCCGTGACGGGGTCTTGACGGTGCCGATGATCGGCAACGTTCGATGGATCGTAAAGTGCGGAGTCCGGGAATAAGGCATGACCTAAATATAAGGAGAAGCGTGATGGATTTCAAAAACAAACTTAAGAATTTCTGGAGACTGAACGCCCAGAACGCCAAAGGTTTTACTTTGGTTGAGTTAATCGTAGTAATTGCTATTCTTGCTATTTTAGCTGGTGTTGCTGTGCCGGCGTATAGCGGATATGTGGAAAAAGCAAATAAGCAGGCGGATGTGCAGTTGGTGAGCGAGGTTGAGCAGGCGCTGTTACTTCAGTATTATGCGGAGCCGCAGGAGAGTTTGACAGCTTCTGTTGTTTTAAGTGAAAATGGTGCAACGGTTGCTGATAGTGATACTTTGGCTGCATCGGCGATGCAGGCGGCTTTTGGTAACAACTGGCAGACTGCTGTAAAATTGAAATATGACGGATGGGGCAAGGGTGTAGCAGTGACACAGGAAGTTATCAACTACTTTACGAGCATTGAGTCTGGATCTCCTCTTTATGATATTTTCAATGGTAATGCCAATATATCTTATACTGACAATATCCCTGAACTTTTTGAACTAATGGAGAATACTGCAATCATGATCGCAGATAAACGTGAGTCATTGGGTAGTGGTGCAAATATGGTCACTAATGCGGCAATGATTACGAATGGTATGTCAATTCCTGAGGGTTATGTTGGCACTGCAGCTACCCCTGCTGAATATTTTTCTGAGTTATGGGCTTCCTCTGCGTGGGATTCTACTTATCTTATGAATGGTACCGGCGCAGAGTATAATGGTAATACGAGCAGCTACACTGATACTCAGTTGACGTATGCTATTGCAAACGCGGGTGTTATTAAGGCTCGTAATGTAGCGCTGGCTACATATCTCCAAGAATTAGGCTATTATGAAGCTGGTGATGCTATTTCTAATTATACTTATAAAGATGCCTCTGGGAATGCGACAGTTGTTCCTGATGATGCCGCTGCAATAATTTTGAAAGAGCTAAATGGTGAAACTGTTACAGAGCAGGAAGCAGTTTTCCTTAATACTGTTTTTTCGGGGACAGATATCGGTGGCCTAAGCAGTGCAATTATCGCTTATTATGATGAAAGTGCAGGACGAAGTCAGGCGTACACTGATGGTCTTGCATATTATGCAATGATGGCTACAGTTGATAATTTGAAAGATTCTGAAAATTTGGATAAGACCAACGATGAAACTTGGTGGAACGACTTGTACAGTGCAGTAGATATGTATTCTATCGTTGCGAATGAAAATGTTAATTTATCCGATTTGTCTGAGCTTTATAGCAGTATGGGGGTTGCTACTGATAATACGATTGTAGTTTTGCTTATGGTACAAAATGGTGTGCCCAACGTGATTATAAACCCGGATATTCTTAATCCTTGAAAAGTTTGAGGGTACTCCTAAGGAGGAAAACAAATGTTAAAAGCAAAAAGAAGGCTTACGACATTCTTTGTAATTTGCTTGATATTCGTTGTGTTATCAATGCATGCGCCAGTTCATGCGGCATTAACAGATACAAATATCGGTGCATCAATAAATGGTAACACAGACAGTCAATCCATAGACGGAACTAACATATCGGCAACGGTACGTACGAGTTATCTATCTTTCTCGAATAAGAAGTACACAATTACATTAACAAACAATAGTGGAAAAGAAGCGATACTGTCTTTTATCTACAGTACTGAGGGCGGCAGTGGTAATACGCAAATTCATACAGTGAAATACTATTCCACTAGCACTGCTAGTGCTGTTACGGTTTCGTTATCGTCTGGTAGTCCTTTCCGCCAGACATTACAAGCTGGAGGTAGAGTTGAGATCTATGCAGAGGCAGGTAAAGGAGATACTGTTTCAACAAAACTTACAGACATCTCCCTTAAAATTAAAACAACTTCTAATGTTATTTTTGCTTCTGACTCTACTGTATCCTACACTGTTGGTTATGTGGATGGAGATGGTGCAACGCAGAGTGTATCTGTTAATGCGAATGGCAGCGATGTCACAATAAATGCAGAATTGGCAGAAAGATTTACAATTACACCTACTACTAGTGGCTATGTTAGCGAAAGTGCTATAGGAACTTCTAGTGGAACAGTTTATATTGATGCTGATGGTAGATTTACGTTCGATAAGAATGAAATTGTCACACCGATATTCCTTGACGCTAGTGGTAGTAAAAATTTTAAGCATCTGGGCAATGGAAAGGAATATTATACACTGAATGCCGCAACTAACGGTGGCTCTGGCACGGTGGTTTTGCAAACAAATTATACTCTTCCTGCTGGTGACTATTTAATTCCAAAGGGGGTCACTCTGTTAGTTCCGTTTGATGATGCTAATACGCTATGTACTACTTCTCCTGCAATAGAAGTCATAGATAACGATAATGGTGTTGACAATTACTCAAAACCTGAAGAATATCGAACATTAACTTTATTAAATGGTGCAAATATTACAGTTAATGGAGCTTTGAGTGTTTCAGGCTATCAAGGTACTATTCAAGGGTATAATGGCTGTCCGAGTTTATCGGTTGGTTTTATTCGAATGGATTCAGGTAGTTCCATTACAATAAATTCAGGTGCCTATTTATATGCTTGGGGTTATATTGTTGGTTCGGGATCAGTTACTGCGAAATCAAACGCTACGATATATGAATGTTTTCAGGTTAGGGACTGGCGTGGTGGTAATGCAGTTTCAAATATGAATAATAATGAGTATGGTGTATTTCCGTTATCACAATATTATATGCAAAATATTGAAGTTCCTTTAACCCTCGAAATGGGAGCATCAGAAAAAGGATATATGACGGTTTCTTATGGTGGAGGTGGAATACTACCAGACAATACTGCTGGAGCACCGGTTCCTTTTATTGGAAGTGATGGACTGTTTCGACTTTCTTCGGGCAGTTTAACTAAGGATTATGATGAAACAACCGATCGAATGATTTTTACGATTAACGGAGATCTAAGTCTTTCTTCACTTTCTATTAGTATCAAGGCGAGTATTATAGGTACTGTTACGATGAATTCGGGAAAATATGTATTGCCGATCAATAGCAATATTTCAGTTATTTGTAAACCGGGAAGTAATCTTAATATTACAGAAGATATTGGGTTATTGCCTGGTGTGGTACTTGATATAAATCAGGGGGCGAACCTTCAGGTAACATCAAAAGCCAAGGTATATATCTACGACCAAGAAAATTGGGGCGGATATACCTACATGCATAATGTAAAAATGATGCCGTTGGATTATGCTCCGGGTCTTAAAGCAGGTGTTAGTAGAACGGAAGCCGATTTGATAGACGCGAAAATTTTGGTCAATGGTACTTTGAACGCTTCTGATGGGTTTATTTATACGACGGAGAAAGGTGCGAATATATGCTCCGATGGAACAGGCACAGTTACTATCTCTGCAGCAGCAGATGGTGTGGTTTATCAAGCGGTTCAAACCGGTAATGAAATATCGTCATGGCCGCAGATTGCTGTTACATCGGCCAAGCTAAAAAATGAAGATGGAACATATTGTTTTACGGGAAAGAGCAGTGTAAAGCCTGGTACATATGAGTATAAAGTTGGAAAATGGATCTGTGAGACCCATACTTGGAACGATGGAGAAGTGATTCTTGCTCCAGATTGTGTAAATGCCGGTAAGAAGCAGATTGCTTGCAATGTCTGTGGTAGTTCATCGACGGAGATAATTCCTGCATTAGGTCATACAGAAGTAACTGATGTTGCAGTAGCACCAACTTGTACTGAAACAGGAAGGACTGTGGGAGCGCATTGTTCTGTGTGTGATACAGTTACCATTGCACAGCAGGTGGTTGCTGCAACAGGTCACACGGAAGTAACAGATGCTGCAAAGGATCCTACCTGTACTGAAACAGGTCTAACCGAAGGAAAGCATTGCTCTGTGTGTAGCGAAATAACTGTTTCACAGACAGAGATTCCTGCCCTTGGTCACAAGGAGGTAGAGGTTACCGTTGAGCCAACTTGTACAGAACCAGGTATTGCTTCTGGATCGAAATGTAGTGTTTGTGAAGAAGTGCTGGAAAAAGGAGATGAGATTCCGGCTCTCGGTCATAATGAAGTAATCGATGTTGCAGTGGCAGCAACCTGTACCGAGACAGGTTTGACTGAAGGAAAACATTGTTCAGTATGTAATCAGGTTACTAAAGCACAGGAGGTAGTTCCTGCGACAGGTCATACTGAAGTGATTGATGTGGCTGTGGATCCTACCTGTACTGAGAATGGATTAACACAGGGATCACATTGTGCAATCTGTGGAGCAACCTTAGTGGCACAGGAAGTAGTTCCTGCAGCAGGGCATACTGAGGTAGAAGATCAGGCAGTAGATGCCACCTGTACTGTATCTGGTAAAACCGCAGGCAGCCATTGTGGAGTATGCGGCGAAACGATTTTAGCACAAGAGGAAATCGAGGCTACTGGTCATAGCGAAGAAACGATATCGGCAGTAGCGCCGACCTGTACCACTCCTGGTTTTACCGAAGGACGTTATTGTGTAACTTGTGGTGAAGTTTTTGCAACACAAGAAGAAATTGCTGCATTCGGTCATTCTTTTGGAAAATGGGAAATCACAACACCCCCTACAAGCAGAATACAGGGTGTAGAAACCAGGATCTGCGCAACTTGTAATGAGACCGAAAGTCGTACCATTATTGCAATCTATGGTACCAGCATTAGGGTCGGCGATAGCTTGGATCTTTACTTCTATGTACGGAGTGATATGTTAGAAGGGACTGCCTACTATGCACAGATCACTAGATCTTATGCAGACGATGTATCAACGAAAGATGTAGTTGATCCTTATGATAAGATCTTGGATCCAATACCGTTTGCACAGTGGGAGCCTTATGGTGACTATTATCGTTTCTGTTACAGCGGTATTGCTGGTAAGGAGATGACAGATAAAGTGTCAGTTACTCTTTATCATGATGATGGAGTATATGCTAGTATTACTTCTACCGAAACCATTTCTGATTACGCATTGCGTACTTTGAAGAGTTCAACGGCAACCGATGAACTAAGAGCTGTATTGATGGATATGGTAAGATATGGTGCCAACTGTCAGGAATACTTTAAATATAACACAGGAAATAAAGCAGATTCCAAAGTAGGATTTGATGAGTATTCTTCATACGGCGATAAAACATTGCAGGATTGGGATATAAATGACAACAGCGGAAGTTTTTCTGCATCGGTAGTAGCTGAAAATCGCTTGGTCTACAGCTTCTATTTAAGCGATGTTAAATCAAATACAGTGAAGGTTTCTTATAAAAATCATTATAATCAGTCTAAATCATTTGACGTCACACCAGTCTACAATTCAGATAAAGGTCTATATTGCGTAGATGTACCAGAGCTGGCTGTGGCAGATGGACATCAGGTGATTACCTGTGTTTATACTGACAGTAAAGGCACTCAGACGGTAACCGGCAGTATTGAAGGGTATCTGAAAAAAATTGATGGAACATCAGAGGACAATGATGTTTTTGAAAAGCTCATGTACTTCGTCGATTCCGCCTATGCATACTTCCATTGATCGGGAAAGGAGATGTTTGACGATGAAAAAATTTGAAATGCCCGAAATAGAGATCATTAAGTTTTCGACTGAAGATGTGCTGTCCACCTCCTCAGAGTGGACAAAACTGAACGAACTTCCTTTGACGGAGTTCGAATAATGATGAAAGGCAAACTAAAAGCGATTGCCATCATTATATCGGTGGTTTTGCTCTTGGCGTTGATTTTGATCGCCACTTTCATACAGAATACCTGGTTTCGACCTGATTCTGCAGGAAGACAAACGCAGTATGGCGATTCGGAGTCGTCAGTGCTGATGGAAAGTGAGCCGGAATCATCGGTACTCATAGTAGAGTCGGAAAGTTCTAAACTGTTAGAAAGTTCAGAGTCATCCGAAGTAGAAGAATCGGAAGAGCAGGTGTACCTACCGGAGTATGAGGAGTATGAACCGGAGTCGGATGTGATCACCGAAATTGAAGAGTCTTCGGAGGAAAGTCAGTTGGAGGAAAACTCAAGCTCGATGGAAGAAACAGAATCGAGCACTGAATTGGAGCCAGAGTCGGAGTCAGTAACAGAATCCAAACCGGTGGAGGATTCGGAAATAGAGGAGAGTTCACAACCAATCGAAGAATCTCAGCCGCCTATTGATACGGAAAGTAGTGCGGTAACCGATGACAACATGAGTACGCGGGAAGATGAATTTCCCATTATACCAATGGATTAAACAGATCCTCTGGGGCGGTGGTAAGTAAACCATTGCCCCGGAGGTTTTTGTATTTACGATCTTTCTTCAAGAACAATAAAAAGCTTGCAATCACTGGAATTTTCGGTACAATGATAAGTAGAAGTACATGAATCCATCAATATCTGGCGAATGAATACAACTATGAAAAACTACTACAAAATCACGAATCTTACCGTCCTCATGGACGCCTTTGGGCGGACTGCGGCGCAAGCCGCTCCCTACCTATGTGAGCCCGAGGGGCAACTGCGGGATGCTGCGCCGGGGGCGCAAGAGGAGAACGGGGCTCTGCGAGCGGACATCATCGTTCAGTCACAGTGGGAGGCCCTGCAAAAACGGCAGCCACATCTTAGTGACGAGGACTGCGAATATTTGAGTACCGGCAGCAGCTTTTATCGGCAGCTCCTGAATTTTGACGGCATGATGCTGCATGCGTCGGCAGTGGTGCTGGATGACCGTGCCTATTTGTTTACGGCGCCCAGCGGAACGGGAAAATCCACCCATACGCAGCTATGGTTGAAAGAATTTGGCGATCGGGCCTATATTTTGAACGACGATAAACCGGCGCTGCGCCGGGAAGCGGGCCGATGGTATGCCTACGGAACGCCCTGGAGTGGTAAGTACGATATCAGTCAAAATAAACGGGTACCGCTGGCGGGTATTTGCTATCTGCAGCGGGCGGAGGAAAATGCGATTCGGCCTATGGAAGGGAAAAGGGCGGTATTTCGGCTGCTGGAGCAGACGGTACGCCCGGCGGAGGCAGCGCTGAGCAGTCAGCTGCTGGGACTGTTGGATCAGCTTCTGCAGGAGGTGCCCGTGTGGGAAATGGATTGTAACAATTGGGAACCGGGAGCCGCGTTGATATCACACGCGGCCATGAAAGAGAGGAAGAACAATGAAGATTAAAGAAGGATTTATACTGCGCGAGGTGGCTGGCCAAATCGTGGTGCTGCCCACCGGTAATCAACTGGACTTAAATATGATGATCACTTTGAACGATACCGGACGCTTCCTGTGGGAGCATCTGCAGGAGGAAACCACCAAAGAAGCACTGGTGGAGGCGTTGCTGGCGGAATACGATGTCGACGCGGCACTGGCCGGCAAGAGCGTGGACGCCTTTGTACAAAAACTGCGCGACGGTGGGCTGTTGGCGTGATCACCAACCGCGAACAAAACGTAAAATTAGATGACCTCATGCCCCTGATCCGCGAACAGCTGGCAGCGGACAAGACAGTGCGCTTTGCGCCCCGGGGTCAAAGCATGCGTCCTATGCTGCGCGAAGGCCGTGATCAGGTCATATTGGCGGCAGCGCCGCCAACTCTCCGCAAGTATGATCTTCCGTTGTATCGCCGCGAAAGCGGGCAGTATGTGCTGCACCGCATCGTACGGGTGGAGCGGAGCGAAGAGGGTACGATATACACTTGTATTGGCGATAATCAATACGCATTGGAAAAGGGGATCCGTCATGAACAGATCATCGCAGTGGTGACGGACTTTTACAGAGGCGGCAGACAGATCAGTATGCGGCATCCAATGTATTTCATGTATTGCCGGTTATGGCATTACAGTCGCTGGCCTAGGCGACTGTTGGGCGGGGCTATTCGCAGGATCCGCAGATTCGCGGGCAGCCTAAAGAAAGGGTGAATATATGAAACAAACTCCTACATTTTGGATCATTAAGCGAATTCGTCGGCGTATACCGGCGATTCTTTTCTTAACGGCAGCACAGATCGGCAGTGCTATGCTGGCGGTTATGTTTGCTCTGGGAAGCCGCGGCGTCATCGATAGTGCAGTGACTGCGGACAAGGCGGCTTTTGGCAGGGCCTGCATATGGCAGGGCTGTATTATTGCGGGTCTTTTGCTTTGCCAAGTGATTGTGCGTCATCTGCAAGATCGGTTATCAGCCGATTTGGAGCGCGACTGGAAGCAGCGCCTGCTGCGGGGGTTGTTGTACGGCGACTATACTGAAGTTTCTGCCTATCATAGCGGCGAACTCATCAATCGATTGAACAACGATGTGCAGCGAGTCAACGATGGCGTACTGTCCATTGTGCCGGGGGCGGCATCGCTGCTGACCCGATTGACAGCTGCAGTGATCGTGCTGGGTATGCTGGACATGACTCTGACTCTGTTGATTGCGGCAGTGGGAGCGGTGGCCGTGGTGGCGACAAGCCTAATTCGTAAGCATTTAAAAGAACTGAACAAGCAGGTGAGTCTCCATGACGGCAAAGTATCCGGCTTTATTCAGGAAATTTTGGAAAAATTACTCATGGTACAGGCCATGGATGTGGCTCAGGAGGTGGAGCGTCGGTCCGATGCGTTAATGGAAACTCGCTATACACTGCAGAGGAAGCGAAAGAATGCATCGCTGGCAGCTAATACCGGTGTCAGCCTGATGACGCTGGGAGCAGGCTTTGCGGCTCTGGTATGGTGCGCGGCGAGGTTGCTGCGCGGTCAAATGAGTTTTGGCTCGCTAACAGCGGTGATCCAGTTGGTCAATCAGCTGCAAACTCCCTTTGTGAATCTGTCAGCTCTGATGCCCCGATACATTGCCATGGTGGCATCAGCGGAGCGTCTGATGGAACTGGAAAACATTTCTTCGGTTTTGGAAGCCGACTTAGTAAAAGAAGAACATATATATATAAGGAAGAAAGTCATTCGTGCCGAGGGTCTGTGCTTCTCGTATGACCGCGAACAGATACTGGAGGATGCAGCGTTTACGCTGCCTTTGGAGGGCTTCGTCGCTGTGACCGGTTCCTCAGGCGCTGGCAAGAGCACCCTGTTAAAGCTGATGCTTGGTATTTTTTACCCGCAGCGCGGGAAAATGACGTTGCAGAGCGAGCTGGGCGAAGTGGAGTTGGATCGCAGTATGCGTAGGTTGTTTGCCTATGTGCCGCAGGGGAATTTGCTGCTGAGCGGATCGCTGCGAGAGAATTTGACTATTGTGCGTCCGCAGGCTACGGAGGCGGAGATTGCTGAGGCGGTGCGGGTGAGCGCGATGGATGAGTTTTTGGGTCAGCTGCCTCAGGGACTGGATACGATTTTGGGCGAAAGCGGTGCCGGACTTTCGGAAGGGCAGGCGCAGCGACTGGCCATTGCGCGAGGGGTGCTGAGCAGGGCGCCGGTACTCTTGCTGGACGAAGCAACATCGGCTCTGGATGCAGAAACGGAGCGCAAGGTGCTGGAGCGATTGAAAAACCTGCCGGATCGGACCTGCATTGCGGTAACACACAGAACTGCAGCGGTGGAACTTGCGGATCGGCAACTGAGAGTCGAAGGACAAAAAATTCGGTGTGAAAAAAATTCTGAACAAAAAAGTGAGAAATGTAAAGAAACTCAATATATAGTGGTATGAAAAATGATATAAGCAGGATGAGCTATAGTTGTAGAAATTGCAGTACTAGCGCGCGGAATTAGCCAATAAATCCCATGTATTTTTGTTGAAAAAGTAGAAAATTCCCTGTAAAAAGGCTTGCAATGGGACAGCTCTTGTGGTAAAGTAGTGTATATTTATATGCCTTATTATGTCCAAACGAAAAGACTAGATAACATGGACAATGCTATCGAGGGGATTCGATTGAAAACAGAGGCGAGCAATCAAAATCTGTGTGCGTAAAGCATACAAAAAAGACAGGAGGAGTAAAGATGAAACGTGCGTCGTTTGTGAAACGGTTTGTTGCACTGGTTCTGGCTATGGCAATTGTACTGCCTAACGTGAACTGGGGCGCAGCTGGTGTTTCCGCCGCTGAAGGCGAAAAAACGATCACTGCCGCTGAGTTGGTAGCTAAAAACTACGAGCTTACAGAGGCAGAGGCAAATCTTCTGGAAGCCGGTTTCTTGGTAGGTGATACTTATAGCTATACCCTGCCCAGCGAAAGCGGAAAAGAATTGGTAACCATCGATACCGATGAAATGAAGATCAATGCCGAAAAATACGGTGACTGGATTCCTACCAAAGCTGATATCAAAGTTGATGGAGTAATCAAAGAAACCGTAGATTTAACTAAGGGTAACACCTATAGTTATGATGGTAATATGTTTACTGCTGAAGTAACGTATACTTTGAATCAGACTGTACCTTCCGGAATTCAGAAGAGTCTGTTGGATCAGGTAGCATATTTGAATGCATCTACCGAGGATATTGCCGGTTTGGCTACTGCTGCCGTAAATGGTAACCTGGGTACTGTTGCAAAAGCACTGCCTGCTTTAAAACAGTTGGCTTCTGGTTTCGAATGGGCACCCGGTCGCGAAGTTAGATTCGAAAAGGCTGCTCAGGATGCATATGCTGCTCTGCAGAAACAGTTCGATGACAACAATGAAAAGCTGACTTTGGCTGTTCTGAATGCAGATGTATTGGAAATGACTTCCACCGAGTACGCTGTAAAGAATGGTGTTGCTTACAAGGCTGAAGTTGAGAACCTGTATAATCTGCTGACCATCATCCGTTCTGATGCTATAACCCAAAATGACAATATTGCAGATTTCCTGGATGTTGCCGGATTCAGCGCTGAGGCTGCTCAGTGGTCCGCAATGATCGAGATCCTGGATACTACCATTGGCCTGCTGGCACCCGCTGCTGAGGCTGACTGGGGTATTTTGAATGCCGATATGTTTGGCAATGTAAATTGGAATGAGTTGGATGCACTGGTTGCTGCTGTAGCTGAGCCCACCGCTGTTGCAGAAATCAAAGAATCTCTGCTGGTTGGTTCCGACGTTGTAGCTGCCAATGCCAGCATGTACAATGTAACTGTAACTGTTGCTCTGTACACTGCTGAAACCAAAGATTCCACCGAGCTGACCAAAACTGCGATCGATCCCGTGGTTTTGACCTTGGCTGAGAACGCTACTCCCGCAGACATCGAAGCCGCTATTGCTGCAAGTAATGTGGAGGCTGATGCTAAAGCTGCATGGGGTGCAAAATACGTAGCTGAAGGTTACGAGAGAACTGCTACTCAGGTAACTGCTAATCTGACCAAGGACATTGAGTATGTCATCGAGTACAAACCCGTTGACTGCACAGTAACCTATGGCATGGGTTATACCAATGTAGCTCCCATCACCGTACCTTATGGTTACGACATGACTTTGCCCGTAAATACTGAAGAGGGTAAAGCATATGACTATACGATCGAAGAAGTGATCTATGCTCAGGGTTCTGTATACGAAGTTAAGGGTGACATCACCGTTAACCGTGCTGCAGGCAAAGCATATAACACCACCGATCTGTACAGCATTATTGCTAATAACTTTGCTGCTGATAACGAAATCGCTCAGGCAATTTTGAAATCCGGTGCGTTGAAGGGTAATGTTACCGTAAGCGTACGTAAGCCCGATCCTACCGATTCCGAAAGCCTGTTGAAACTGGAAAATGGCACTTTGACTGCAGTTGCCACTTATCCTGCCAGCTATAATGATCTGAACTGGACTCCCTACACCTATGGTGAGACCGGTAATGAAAACGAGTTTAACGGCACCACCGCTGACTGGGCAGGCAAGACTGCTAAAGTTCAGTATGTACTGGAACTGAAAAACTTCGATGTAGCAACTGTTGAGGCTGCTTTGGCATTGGTAGCTGAGCTGAAAGGCGATGCTCAGGGTCATATTTCCACTATGGAAGGTCTGCTGAATGAGTATACTACCATTGAAGGATTGGATGATGTAAAACTGGCTGCAATGTCCGGTATTATCGGTTCTTCTCCTCTGGTAGATACCAATGGTGATGGTCTGGTAACTCGTGATGACAATAAGACTGCCGCAGCTAACATCGTAATGCAGCAGTATTTCAAAGCCATCATCGATGATCTGTTGGCTAACAGCCTGAACACCAAGACCGGTAAGCTGAAACTGTACGATATTTTGACCGCTTACAAAGCACAGGGTCTGAAATATTATTACTTGAATGCATCTGAGGTTAAGGGTGAGATTGATTCCTTGAGCTCACACTTGACTGCTATGATGGATGACGAAGCTAAGATGGCTGCTCTGGAATACATTCTGGTTGCAGTTGGTTATGCTGATTATGTTGATAAGCTGGCCACTGTACAGGAAACCATGGCAAAGGTTAGTGCAGATTTGACTCTGCCCAATGCTAACATCGATATGACCGATGCAAACGCTCTGGAGAAGTTGATGACTGCTCTAACTGCTGAAGGTAACGTAGTTACCGAGGCTGCAGATGTACCTTATCTGGTATCTGACGTTCTGACCATCAACGATAGCAGCTATAAGATGATTCAGGTAGTGGTAGATGTGAATGGTGAAACCTTTACCGTAACCACTCCTGCAGCTTTGGTTGGCACCGAGATCACTGCCGCAATGATCGATGATTTGAAGGCTGAGATCGAAGCTAAAGTTGCCGCTAAGTTGGGTGACAAATATCCTCATTATGAATATGTAGTAGAAGGTGACAAAGTTGAAGCAGGTACCATTCTGGAGAAAAACCTGAATCAGACCTTCACCTATACTGCAAAAGAATACACCGTTGATGTGGCTGGTACTGAGCAGATCATCACTGCTGAGAAACTGACCATCAATCTGGAAAAGCACGCTTCCTCTGACTATACCTATAAATATACCATCGATGGAATGGTAATTGATGCAGCAGTAGTTGATACCTATACCTTCACTCTGCCTCAGTTGACCGCTCTGTTTACAAATGGTTCCTACACCATTACCAGAGAAGAAATTAATCTGGCAGTGGAAAAACTGGAAACTACTTTTGATAAGATCAATAGCACTTCCGATAACGAATATGTGATCGTAAAAGATGCTGAAGGTAATATCACTGGTTTGGATGTAACGATCGTTGGTGATAAGAATGGCATTATGAGCTTTGTTGAAGAGCTGGTAAATGCAGGTTATTCTTACATTGCCCTGAATGGCCAGCCTTTGATGTATAAGAATGCTGCCAACGAGTTGGAGCTGAGCTTGCAGACTATGATCAATGCACTGTTGGCTGATACCACCTTTGGTAGCCAGACTTTGATCGATCTGGGTGCTAACAATGGTGGTAAGTTCCTGAATGCTAAGCTTGCTCTGGGAAGCAGCGGTGAAGCAGCTCCTCAGATGTATCGTATGCTTAGAAGCAGCGGCAATTCTTTGGACTTTGCTGATCTTGATTTCACTCTGAATTTGAAGGGTGTTCCTGCTCAGATGCTGAAAGTATCCAATGGTCTGGATGCAATTAAGAACTATATGTCCTTCCAGTCTGCCGGTGAGCACATGGATGTGAAGCTGAACCTGCCTGAAAAGGTATATGAGGCTTATCTGACTGCTCTGCTGGTAACCGGTAACATCGATAAGACCGATGTAAATGCAATTGATAATCAGATCGCATTCGAGTTCTTCTATGATTACATTGAACTGGTAATCGAGAACGAAGATGTAACTGCTACTACCTTCGAGAATACTCTGAAGAAATTTGATAATGCTGCTAACAAGTGGACTAAGTATGATATTCCGGATTACGATCTGTCTGCTTATGATGATTATTATCAGATGCTTAGAGAAGCTCTGATGGGCAAGAATGTGACCATCGATGCTAAACCCGAGAACTGCACCTTTGATTTCATTGGTCAGGGTAAGAGCATTCTGAAGATGTTGGATGTTTTGGGTATTGAGATTCCCGAAACCTATGAAACTTATATGGCAATGATCAAAGAACTGAAAGACGGCGAGACTCTTGAGGGTACCGTTGTAGCTACTCTTGAGAATACCTCCAGAGATTTTGAGGCTGCTTTGATCGATGTTAGAAACGACAGATTTGTTGACAAGGCTGATTTCACTACTGACCTTGTTGCAAGAATGAATGATGTAGATGGTGCTGCTGTGATCGTTCTGCTGGACGATGTAACCGGCGACCTGACCTTCAACGGAACTACTATTCTGGATCTGAATGGTAAGACTCTTGACGGTAACATCACTTCTCATAAGAACCTGATTATTGTTGACTCTAGCTTGAACAACGATGATGCAGGTCGCGTGACCGGCTCCATTTCCGGTACCGCTACGATTATCGGTGGTTACTATAGTCACCCCAGTGCTGCAATGTTTGTAAAAGATGGTTATGAGATCGTAAACGAGCAGGTACAGAATGTTCTGTATACCATGACCACCGATGCAAATGGCGGCTTGGCATTGGATCTGAACTCCGATATTCTGGAAGAAAACATTGACAGATACACTGTATTTGCTGCTGAGCTGGCTGCTGATATCGCAGTTGATTTGGTTGCAAACTATTACACTGCTGCGGCCCTGAATGTATTGGTAGATGATGCTGATAATCAGGACGACAACTTTGAAGCAGGCTGGAAGAAGATCTATGGTTTCAACTTCAACGACTTTGTTGATTTGATCCAGAGCGATTCTATTCCTACCGATTTGTTGAACAAGGGTCTGGCTACTGTATCTCTGCCTGATCTTGCTTGCGTAATCAACATGATTACTGCTGATCTGTTGGATCTGGATCGCATTCAGTCCGCATTGAACAGCAACGGTACTCAGTCTATCGCTGACTACAGCATGCAGATCGAGCCTTGGATGGTTGAAGTTGAGCACATTGCCGACGAAGACTATTTGACCTTCGGTATTACCGGTAACGATAAACTTGCTAAGAGCATCAAGATCAGCTTGTATATCAGCGGTGATAACTACACCGATGAAATGGCTGAAGTTGTTGCTTACTTGGATAAGATCCTGGTAGAAGAAGATACCTTCTTCCGTTTGGTTGATGTGGAAGAGCTGACCTATGCTGATCAGTACTTCAATCTGACTGGTGGTGCAAAAGCTCAGGTTCATTTGGATCTGTCCGATTATACTACCGCTATGGCAGTGATCATGGCACATGGCAACCCCGATAAGGAAGCTGAAATTATCAATGCAATCGGTAATGAAGCTGCTCTGAAGGCTATCTTCGATGAGTTTACTGTTGAAGAAGTATTCAATGCAGTTAAGGTTCTGAACAGAAACGATAACCTGGCTGAAATTGCTAAGGGTTATGGTATTAACATGGAGCCCAACAAGTATCTTGAGAAAGCTCTGATCCTGAGCTTGTCCGCAACCGGCAAGGTTCTGGAGAAGCTGGATATTACCGGTAACGATGCTAAGCTTGGTAGCTTGGATCTGGATGGCGACGGTGTTTACCAGTATGGTCCCAAGTCCGTATCTAAGAGTGGTACTGTTGACTATCGTGGTTATGGTGCAAACCTTGACCTGACAGTTGCTGAGGTTACCGTGATCGTTGATCTGTTCGGTGAAGATTGTCTGTGGGGCGACGCTGACCACAATGGAGAAGTTAATGCTAAAGATGCTGCTCTGATTTTGGCTTATGCCGTTGATGATATTACTGGTACTTTCAATCTGGATGAAGTAAGCAAAACTAACATCTGCTTGAAGAAGACCGATGTAAATGGAGATGGCAATTCCAATGCGAAGGATGCTGCTTTGGTTCTCCGTTATGCGGTTGGTGATATTACCAAGTTTCCTGTGGAAGAGTAATCCGTGTGTTATGTAATCAAGGAGTAAACGACTATGAAAAAAATATTTAGTTTTGTGCTTACAGCAGTGCTCATGATGAGCCTTTTGATTACCCCGGCTTCCGCAGCTGAGGAGGCCAGTGTTTGGGGTAGTCATGAAACTACAACAGCTGGTTCTGAAGTTACTGTTGCATTTTCCATTGACGAAGCTACCTTTGCTTCCTACGAAATGCAGATTGTAGACTATGATACAGATGTTTTAACTTTAGTTGGTATTTCGCAGGGTGAAGCCTCCAAAGGTTATTTTGATTATAACGATGGTCTGAATGGTAAGGTTGCTGGTGCGAACAGTCAGGATTCTACTGTTAGTGGTGCACTCTTCTATGCTAAGTTTAAAGTTGCCGATGATGCTCAGCCTGGTACCTATGGTGTAGGTATTCGTGTTGGCTTTGTAGCTAATATTGCTACTGAGGATTTGACAATTTATTCTTCTGCTGGTTCTGTAACTATCGAATGTGACCACAATTGGGGCGACTGGATTAATGATCAGGAACCTACTTGCGTCGATGATGGTACTAAACACAGAATTTGTGAAAAGTGCGGCGAACGTGAAGATGGTATCATTCCTGCTACTGGCAATCATACCTATGAAATGACAGTTAAAGATGCCACCTGTACTGAGAACGGTCTGAAGACCTTTACTTGTACCGTATGTGGTCATATCTATACTGAGTCTATTGACGCTCTGGGTCATAAATATGATGACGGTAAAGTAACTAAGAAACCTACCTGTACTGAAAAGGGTGAGATGACCTTTACTTGTACTGTGTGTGGTCATAGCTATACTGAGCCGATTGATGCTCATGGTCATAAATGGGGCGACTGGATCGTTGTTAAACAGCCTACTGCTGATCAGTGGGGCGAGGAACAGCGTACTTGTGAAATCTGCGGTGAGGTAGAATCTCGTGGTATTGAACCCGCCAAAGATCAGGTTCCGGATACCGGTGTAAGATCCAACAACTACGCTTGGATCGCTGTAGCTGGTGTAGCCGGTGCTGCTGTAGCTTTCGTTTGGAAGCGTAAAACTGCTAAATAAGCAAAAGTAAATTAAGATAGGAGGTGGGTGGTAACATCCACCTCTTACTTATACTTTGAGGAAAGTGTTGAAATGGAAGAGAATAAAAAACTAGACAATCAGGAAGTAGAAGAAGTAAAAGCTTCGAAACCGAAAATGACAAAAGGTCAGAAGGGCTTGATCGGTGTGCTCATAGCATTGGTCATCATTCTGATTGGTATTATTGTTTGGCTTTATTTAGAGCTGAATAAGCCTGTTGAGGAGGAATCTTCAATTATTGTTGAAGAGTCCAGTGAATCATCGGTAGTTGAGGAATCCTCGGAAATCATTGAAGAACCGCAGATGCTGCCTGACATGGCCGCTTTATACGCTAAGAATCCTGATATCATTGGTTGGATCACCATTGAAGGTACTCAAATCGATTATCCTTTAATGTTTACTCCCGATGACGAAGAAAAGTATATCGATACGAACTTCGATGGTGAAGAGGATAAACGCGGCGAAATCTTCTTGGATAAAGATTGCGACATTGATCCGGAAAGCGATAATCTGATTTTCTATGGACACAACATGGAAACCGGTGAAATGTTTGGTGAACTATTTGGATACGAAAAAGAAGAGTTCTGGAAAGAACATCCCTTGGTTAAAGTGAAAACTTTATACGAGGAGCGTACCTATGAAGTAATCGGTGCTTTCCGCGACCATGTATATTATAACTATGAAGATTGTTTCAAGTTCTATCAGTTTATTGATTACGAGAAACAGGAAGAACTGGATGAGGCGGTTAATTATTACATCGACAACACTCCTTACGATATGGAAGTAGAGTATGAAATGGATGACCGTTTCATTACTTTAGTAACTTGTGCTTATCATGAGGAAGATGGTCGTTACGTAGTAGTTGCTCGTGATATTACGGAGCGCCCTGAAGCAAACTCTCAGAAAGCTGAGTAAAATCAAATCTAAATAAGAGAAAAACCTATCGAGGAAACTCATGAGATTGTGTGTTTCCTTCGATAGGTTCTTTTATTTTCCGGTTGCCCATGAAGTTTTGAAATGTTATACTATAAAGAAAGAATTTGTAGGAGAACAATCATGACAATAGATCAGATTCTGATGGCTCAGCGAGCTTATTATAATACTGGGGCGACTCTGCCGATCAAGTTTCGTGTCGAAAGCTTAAAAAAGCTTTATGCCGCTATTCAAAAATATGAAAAGGAAATTGCAGCAGCACTAAAGAGTGACCTTGGTAAAAGCGAATATGAAGGTTTTATGTGCGAAATCGGTTTGACCTTGACCGAAGCCACCTATATGATCAAACATGTGAAAAAACTGGCTAGAAAACGCCCTGTGGCCACGCCTTTGGCACAGTTCGCATCGGCCAGCTATCAACAGCCATCTCCTTACGGTAATACGTTGATCATGAGTCCCTGGAATTATCCTTTCTTGCTCACTATAGAGCCTTTGATCGATGCCATTGCTGCTGGTAATACAGCTGTTGTAAAGCCCAGTGCGTATTCGCCGGCCACCAGTAATGTGATTGCTAAGATGATTCGCGAATGCTTCGATCCACGGTATGTGGCTGTGGTTACAGGCGGACGTAAGGAAAATGCAGCGCTGCTGGAAACGAAATTCGATTTCATTTTCTTCACCGGTAGTACCACAGTGGGTAAAGAAGTATTACGTCATGCAGCAGAGCATTTGACTCCCGCAGTACTGGAACTGGGAGGAAAGAGCCCCTGTATTGTGGATCATACGGCAAAAATCAAGTTAGCGGCTAAACGTATTGTATTTGGTAAATATTTAAACTGCGGGCAAACCTGTGTTGCACCGGATTATATTTTATGTCACAGCAGTGTGAAAGATGAATTGATCGAAGAAGTCAAAAAACAGATCGAACTGCAGTATGGCAGTGACCCGCTGAAAAACGAAAACTATGGTAAGATCGTAAACGAAAAGCATTTTGACCGGGTTTGTGGGTTGATTGATCCTTCAAAAGTAGTGGTGGGAGGAAAGGCTAACCGAGATACGCTTCAAATCGCCCCTACTGTCATGAAGGATGTGACCTGGGAAGATGCGGTTATGCAGGAGGAAATATTTGGACCTATCATGCCGATTCTGACCTATGAGCGGTTTGAAGACTTGTATGATATGCTCGCGGATAAAGCAAAACCTCTGGCCTTATATTTGTTTACAGAAGACAAAAAATTGGCACGGGAGGCCATGAAACGTTTCACCTTTGGCGGTGGCTGTATCAACGACGTGGTGATTCATTTGGCGACCAGTGAAATGGGTTTTGGCGGTGTAGGTGAAAGCGGTATGGGTGCTTATCATGGCAAAATCGGTTTTGATGCCTTTTCCCATTTGAAGAGTATTGTGGATAAGAAGACCTGGATGGATCTGCCCATGCGATATCAGCCGTATACAAAGAAGCTGTATGGAAAACTGTTGAAGATGTTTTTGAAGTAAAAGGGCAGCAACTGCAGAGAAAATAGAATATAAATAGAATGCAAATAGAAAAAGTCCGATCACGATTGCGCCGGAAGTGATATGCTTCAAATGCCGGGGCGAGAGTGAACGGACTTTTTATTTGGAAGAATTTAAGGCTTCTTATATTCTGCGAAGGGCCTCAATAGGATTCAAGTTTGCGGCTTTGATCGCAGGCAGTAAACCGAAAATGACACCAATGGCCATGGAGAAAACAACGGCAATGATAATGGCAGAAACGCTGACTGCCACTGGGATCTGCATCATGCGAGAAATGAGTTCCGCCAAGCCTACTCCGCTGGCTACGCCGATGATACCACCCAGGCTGGTGAGTACGGCAGCTTCCGTAAGGAACTGCAGGCGGATGCGGCGCTTTTTGGCACCGATGGCCTTTTTCAGACCGATCTCTGCGGTACGTTCCGTAACGGAAACCAGCATGATGTTCATAACACCAATACCACCTACCAGCAGGGAAATGCTGGCGATCCAGATCAGCTGGGTATTGGTGGATTCGCTCATACTTTGAAGCTGCTGAGCCTGTTCCAGCATATCCTGACTGCGATAGTCAAAGCTGCTGTTAGGATCCGCGATCTGACGATCAGTCAGAAGGTCCGCAGCATCTTTGCCAACAGCCGTCATTACATCGGTATTTTCCACTTTGATGGCCACATGCTGAGGCTCATCAAACTGGAAAGCAGTGGGCCAGACAGCGGAGGGCATATACACTGAACCGGAGGAAGTATCAGCATACATGTAATAATCGTTAATGGAATTGATAGTGGGGACGAACTCTTCAGAAAGAGAAACAACACCTACCACAGTAAAAACTTCACCTTTTAATTCAATGGACTGTCCAATAGGATCCAGACCGCCAAATAGGTTCGTAACGGCCTTATTATCTACCAGCACCACCTTGCGGAAGTGGCTGTAGTCGGAGGCTGTAAATCCGCGGCCGGATTTGACCTGATAGCCGTAAACTGTTAAGTAATTGGAGTCAATACCATATACAGAACCATTGAACTGTGTATTTTGATAGAACAGCTGGTCAGCATAGTCACGAACAGTATATAAGGAAACTCGTTCAGCACCATCGATGGCTTCCAGTTCCTGGCGGGTTTCTTCGGTGATCACTCGTACACCGGAAGGCAGAGGGCTCCAGCTCATATCATAGGGATAGCCGTCCTGATTGAGTTTAACAGTGACAACATTATTTCCGGCACCGATCAAATTTTCCTTGATCTGATCATTGGTGCCTTTAATGGTAGATACGATTGTTATAATAGCAGCGATACCAATTATGATACCCAGCATGGTTAAAATGGAGCGAAGCTTATGGCTCCAGATGCCTTGAAAGGCAAGACGGATGTTTTCTAACATAGTGCTTCACCTCCTGTTAATAATTGTACAAATCGTTCATGTCACCCTCTTGGGTGGGGGCCCCGGCTCTAATAGTTTTGCCGTAGGGGAAGGCAATATAGTCAGTAGCGCTTAAACCACTGCGGATCTCGGTATAACTGCCCCATAAAGATTTGCCGGTGGTAACAAACCGTTTTTCCAAAAAACCGTCCTCACCGCGCACATATACAAAGCTCTTGCCCTGCTCGGTACGAATGAAGGGGTTTTCCAAATAGATTCCATTCTCGGCGGAACCGGTGTCATACATGACACTTACATAGCTGCCGGCCTGCAGATCGGCGCTTTCATCGATAAAAACAGTAAAGGGATAGTAGGAAGAATTGGGATTTCCCATGCCACTATAATACTCGTCGGTGACAGGATAGTCGCTGAGCGAGTCAATGGTTCCGGTATAAACCATTCCGGTATCCCAGTTATTGACTGTAACTTCTTGACCGATCAGAAGGTCATCCTTTTGAAGTTCGCTAACGGAGCATTCCACATAGAAACCGCCTCCTCCGGATACTTTCATCAAAGGCAGCATATTCATTTGTGCTTCTTCAGGACTTAAAAGAGAAACCACCGTTCCGTCGATCTCAGCATACACGTTGCCGTCGCTGATTTCAGTCTGCATGATCTTATAGTCAGCCTCTGCCATCTTGATATTGAATTCAAGATCCTGAATCGCCTTCTCCTGTTGTGATCGCATCTCGGCAATTTGTGCAGCGGTATAACCGCTGCCAAAGTCGATTTCAGGAAGCTCTTCCTGGGGAGTATCAAGGGGAGGAAGTGTGGGATCGCTGATGCCGGAGGCATCAAAAAATTGAAAACGATAGCTTTGAGTATCGGTCTCATAATGCACTAACATACCCTGCCAGGTGGTAACAGGCGCAAGGGACATATTGCCTTCCGTTACTTTAAAGATCACGTAAAACTGTTCAACCGCGGGAACTAAAGGATCGGTAGGAATAACCGAGCTCTCTTCATCGGAAGGAGTAGAACTATCTTCCATGTCGGGGATCGAACTATCTTCGGTTATGAGAGAAGAACTTTCCTCCTCAATGAGGGTGGAGTCGTCAGGGATGCCAGCAGAACTTTCTTCCGTAACAGAGCTTTCTTCCGTAACAGAACTTTCCTCGGCAATAGAACTTTCCTCGGTAGCCGAACTTTCTTCAAGTGATGAAGTAGCCGTTTTGTGTGCTTCTTCATTTTTAGACTGATATTCTTCAGCCTTGGCGCGAACTGCGTCGAAAACGACGGGTTCGAGGAGAGTAGTGTCATTTAACCAGCAGATCAGGGCCAGTTCAGGGCTGCTGCCGTCAAAGGCAGTTTGGTTAGAAATCTGATAGGGACTGGTCAAAGCACTGCCTAAATTCATTTCCTCCGGCTCGTCAGGTTCGTCGGAAGGCTCGGGAATCACCATGGGTCTCATGGAATTGATTTCTTGTAAATAATCTTTGGCATCTTCCAACTGGAGCTTCAATTTTTCCACATCTAGGCGTTTTCGTTCCAACTGCAGATCAGAGAGGGTGGTATCAAAGGTCATCAGCAGATCACCCTTTTGAACGGTATCGCCGGGGCCAACCAGAATTTCTGTAACGGTTTGTGTATCGGAAAGGTATACGGTTTGAATGTTGCTGGTGGAAACAGGACCATAGCTTTCCTGAGAATCGCCCCAGTATTCCGTCATGCCAATATAATTAAAATCATATACGAAAACAGGATCGGAACTTTTATGTCCGAAAAAGTACCAGGCACCAAAACCGATTCCCGCCACCAAAATCAAACAGATCAAAGAGATCAGGAGTTTCTTTATTTTACGTTTAGGCTTCATGGGAGGTACCTCCTTCTGCTTCTGTTTGCAATTCGCCGTCCAAAATATGATAGATCTTATCGGCGCAGGAGGCAATAGCAGGCTCGTGGGTGATCATGATGATGGTCATACCGCTTTGACTCAGCTCGCGGAAGATCTCCATGATTTGATTACCGGCTTTAGTATCCAGCGCGCCAGTGGGTTCATCTGCCAGCAGCAGGGCGGGATTTCCCACCATGGCGCGGGCGATGGCCACTCGTTGGCATTGACCGCCGGATAGCTGATTTGGCAGAAAATGAATACGGTCGGCAAGGCCTACTGCCTGCAGTGCTTTTTCCGCGCGGGCGCGGCGCTCTTTTAGCGGAACACCGGCATAGAGCAAGGGAAGGGCTACGTTGTCCAAAGCCGTCATTTTGGGTAGCAGATGAAAGCTTTGAAATACAAAGCCAATGTGTTTGTTACGAATGTCGGACAGGGCATTATCGGAAAGATCTTTTAAGTTGCGACCATCCAGTTCATATTCGCCGGAGGTGGGCACATCGAGACAGCCAATCAGGTTCATTAAGGTGGTTTTACCGGAGCCGGAGGGGCCCATGATGGCAAGATACTCACCCTTTTCCACGGTAAGGTTGATATTTTTCAGTACACGCACGGGTTCTTTACCCTGCAGATAATCTTTACAGATGTCGGTGAGTTTGAGGATTGCCACTTACTCCACCTCTTCTTCCATGATGATCGCATCTTCGATCATGATTTCTTCTTCGATCATAACATCATTGATGATTGCATCTTCAGTGCCTAGGGCAGGAGTGGTGGTAATACCATTAAGATTTTCGTCCATTTCTTCCACTTCCGGTTCGGTATGAGTGGTAGGTACGCCTTCGCGGCAGAGTTCGCCGTCAGGGAAGGCAATGTAGTCATCGGTGGTCAGTCCATCCAGGATTTCGTAAGTCCACATCATGTCATCAAGGATACCCAGAGTCACGGGACGCTTCTCCAGCTGATCTCCTTTTTCGGCCCATACATAGGCAGAACCATCTTCTTCAAAGCAGATGAAAGAAGCGTCCAGCATAAGGCCGGCCATTTCGGTATCACCCGTATTGAGCTCGATGTAAACATGCTGGCCAAGGAGCAGTCCGTCTACGGTATTGAGCTCAATGTAGAAAGGATATTTGCTGGAAGCGGTCATGGCATCGGAAGCGACACCGTAGTACATATCATATTCGTTGCCCTGGGAGGGGTTTTCGTAATCAATGAAGGAAACAGTGCCCAGCCAATATTGATCGGTGTCGGTTCGGGACAGGATTTTCACAGGCAGTCCTTCTACGAGCTGGCCGCGCTGCAGTTCACCCAGAATACCCTTCACGCGATAGGAACCGGACTGCTGAATGGTGATATAGGGCAGAGGATTACCATAATTATCATAGCCGTTTTCGTTAATGGCCTGAATGCGTCCGCTTACGGGAGATACCACAGAAGTGTTCTCAAGCAGAGCTTCGGTTTGTTCTACTGCGGTCTGTTTTGCTTTGAGATTGATTTCGGCTTCTTTCAGATCCACCTGTAGGGTTTGGATCTGGATGGTGTATTCCAGCTGATCAGAATCGGAGGCATCTTCTCGCTCTTCCTCCAGATCTTCAATTTGTTCTTTATAATTATCGATGGTGGCCTGAAGCTGTTCCAGTTCAAGTTTTTGCTTATCCAAAGATAGTTGCAGATCGTCGGTATCGTAATTGAACAGTTCCTGACCTTCTGTTACGTCGTCACCTTCTTTAACCAGTAACTCACCGATGGCTTTTTCGGAGTCTTTCTTGATTTCGGTTACATTTTCCGAAACCACCATGCCCGCGAAACGGTCGCCGGGGGCAATGGCTCCCATGCCGGAGAGGTCAGCCACTGATTGCACGTAAACAGCGGGCTCATCGCTGCCGCAGCCCACCAGGGACAGAACCAGCGAGGCAAATAAAATACAGATCATCCATTTTTTCATGTTTATGTCTCCTCCTTATATATGAGTGGCCGGCGAAGATGGCCAAATGCCAAACGCAGCCACTGTATGTGCGAATGATTTTCTTCTATTATATATGCAGAAAGGATGGATAGCAACTACACATCTATTAAGAAATGGTTAAATTTGTCTTCACCTATATAGACGTTATTTTTAGCAAAAGGTTTCATGAATTTTTAAATCCTCTGGAAAACTTCGGAAACCTTTTCAAAATTGGGAAGTACTTTCATTGTAAAGCGTTTTGATCGTGAAGGAAGTAAACGGATTCACTTTGCATCTGCTATGACATTGCTGGGTAAAGAAGATGGAGCCTCAGCGGAAGATGGTTCAAGTTATTTAGATATGGTGTCATTTATAAAATCTTATGGTTGCAATCCCAAAAAGGATTTAGTTGAGCTATGGAAACGTATCGTTTTTAATATGGCCGTTTCCAATACAGATGATCACCTGCGAAATCATGCGTTCATTTTAACGAAATATGGGTGGAAGATTTCACCTTTGTATGATGTGAATCCGGTTCCATATGGTGATGAGCTATCATTGAATGTGAATGAAGATGATAATCGAATATCGCTTTCCTTAGCGATTGCAACTGCTAAACAATTTGGGTTGCAAGAAGAGCAGGCGAAGGCAATAGCGGAGAATATGATCGCAGTTGTGAGAGATAATTGGGAAAAAATTGCGGTTCAATATGGGATTTCTCGTGGGAAAATTGAAGACATGAGACCTGCATTTAGTGCTTGTTATGCATAAAGGAAAAATAAAAAGACGCATTCCGAAGATCAATTTCTTCGAAATGCGTCTTTGTGTTAAAAATATAAACTTTAGTCTTCCAGCGGAATTACCTTATCCGGATTCAAAATGCACTTCGGATCAAAGGCAGCTTTGATGCCGCGCATGATGCGAACCTGTTCAGCGCCCAGCTGATTTACCAGATAGCCTCTCTTGGCAAAGCCAATACCGTGTTCGCCGGAAACCATGCCGCCGATCTCGTCGGCGCGGGCATACATCAGATCAAATGCCTTGGTTAGCTTCTCTTCCCAGATCTCCTGGGGCAGACCATCGCGGCAGATATAGATGTGCAGGTTACCGTCGCCGGCGTGGCCGAAGCTGGGGATACGAATGTTCAGTTCGCGGGCGATCTCATGGGTATATTTGATAAAGTCGGCAATGCGATTTCGAGGTACAACTACGTCGCATTCGTCCATTTCATCGGTGGAAGCTTTAATAGCCTCCAGGAAAGCACCGCGGGCGGACCATACGGATTTCTTACGTTCATCGGTGTCGATGAAGTAAGCATCAATGGCACCGTTTTCAATGCACAGGTCAGCTACCTTGCTGTAGCCCTGCTCGATCTCGGCAACGGAATTACCGTCGAAGGTCAGCAGCAAATAGGCATCGTAGGCGGTATCGGGGAACTTCTTGCCCAAGTAGTCCTCCGCGAAGAGGATGGTGTCCTTGGACATATATTCAATGGCGGTGGGATTGGTGCCGGAGCGTACGATCAGCGGAACGGTATCCAGTGCGCCTTCCATGGTTTCAAAGGGGACCAACAGGCTGATGGATTTTTCCGGCAGGGGCAGAAGCTTCAGCACGGCCTGGGTGATGATACCCAGAGTACCTTCGGAACCGATCATCAGGTTCAGCAGGCTATAGCCGGAGCTGTTCTTAACTACTTTGCCGCCCAGTTCTACTACTTCACCGTTGGCCAGAACCACGGTCAGGGCG